>NZ_ATUP01000001.1:983015-1310687 GCF_000420265.1 Oceanicaulis alexandrii DSM 11625 | reverse complement strand
TGCAGGAGCAGGCTGAGACTGATGAAGGCGAACAGCATGAAACGCTCCTGGTGCACAAAATCTGGCCGGATGGCTTGTGAATTCATCGTATCAGAGCCGCTGCCAGAGTCACCCGACAGGACCATAAAGGCGATGCGGGCCTGGAAGGTCCGTACCCGGATTACCTGGAGCTGGGGAACCAGGCCTGTGTGCGATTGGCCAGGGCGACCAGCGACAGCATGACCGGAACCTCCACCAGTACGCCCACGACGGTCGCCAGCGCCGCGCCGGAGTTCAGCCCGAAGAGCGAGATCGCCACCGCCACGGCGAGCTCAAAGAAGTTTGACGTGCCGATCAGCGCGCAGGGGGCGGCGATGTTGAACGGCACCCGCGCGACATAGGCCGCAGCGTAGGCCAGCGCGAAAATTCCATAAGACTGGATCAGCAATGGAACCGCGATCATGGCGATCACGACGGGTTGCGCGAGCAAGGTCTGTCCCTGAAAACCGAACAGGATCACCATTGTGGCGATCAGCCCTGAAATGGAGAGCGGCTTGACGCGGGCTGTGAAAGCGCGGACCGCCGCATCGCCTTCCATGGGCGGACGCTTTCGGGTCAGGACGTATCGCACCAGCGCGCCTGCGGTCAGGGGCGCGACCACATAAAGCCCGACGGAAAGCAGCAGCGTGCTCCAGGGCACGCTCACCTCGGTCACACCCAGCAACAGCGCGACGAGGGGGGCGAAGGCGAACACCATGATGACGTCATTGGCCGCGACCTGAACCAGGGTGTAGTTCGCGTCGCCTTTGGTCAGTTGCGACCAGACAAAGACCATCGCCGTGCAGGGCGCCGCGCCGAGAATGATCAGCCCGGCGATATAGGCCTGGGCGTCAGCAGGGTTGAGGAAGGGGGCGAACACAAACTCAAAGAACACCACTGCGAGGCCCGCCATGGTGAAGGGCTTGATCAGCCAGTTCACGACCAGCGTGATGGCGAGGCCTTTGGGGCGGTCGCCGATCTGACGCAAGCTCGCCAGATCAATATTCACCATCATCGGAAAGACCATCAGCCAGATCAGAACCGCCACCGGCAGATTCACATTGGCGATCTGGAGGCTGGCGAGCCAGGCGAATCCTTGCGGAAACACGACGCCGAGACTGACGCCGCACACGATGGCGCCGCCGACCCAGACTGACAGCCAGGCTTCGAAAAACCCGATACCGCCCGGTGCGGTCTCTGCCGGTGTCTGATCCATGCTCATGACGACGCGCCTTCATGAGCGGCGCACAGTATGGCGAGCCGGTCTTTGGGGTCAGCTGTCATGAGTCCGGCGGCCAGACAGGCCTGGATGCGGGATTTGAGCGCCTGGAACGTCGCTTCGAAGGCGGCTTCCGCCTGTGGACCATCCGGGGCGGTTGCGGGATCCGGCAAGCCCCAATGCGCTCTCACTGGCGCGCCGGGCCAGATCGGGCAGGCTTCAGAAGCGGCGCTGTCGCAAACCGTGATCACCACATCAATTTCGGGTGCATCTTCACCCTCAAATTCAGACCAGCTTTTGGAGCGCAATCCTTCAGCTTTGAGGCCGTGGCGGCGCAAGGTCGACAGCGCGTACGCGTTGGGGCTTCCCGTGGGTTTTGAGCCAGCGGAATACGCGGTAAGCTGTTCGCCGCTCAGTGACTCCCAGAGCGCCTCCGCCAGGATTGAGCGAGCGGAATTGCCGGTGCAGAGGACGAGAAGGTTCATCGCAGGATCCCGATTTGCGCGAAGCAGGAGAGGGTTTATGATCGATCCTCTTATATTTCAGGAATAGTTGAAGTGAAAGAGTCGACCTTGGCCTCAGAGATCGCCGCCAGCCAGTTCGCCGCCCTGGCGCATGAAACGCGCCTGATAGTCTTCCGTACCGTGATGAATGCGGGTCCAGAGGGCGTGTCAGCGGGTGATCTGGCGGTCAAGGCGCAAGTGACGCCCAGCAATCTGTCCGCCCATTTGACGGTTCTGGTATCTGCGGGCTTGCTGGATGTGCGTCGGGATGGACGGCGGCGATACTATTTCGCGGCGCTGTCGGCGGTGCGCGGTCTGCTCAATTTCCTGATCATGGAATGCTGCGACGGCAATCCGGACGTGTGCGACTTGCAGGTGTCTGAACTGACGGGCTTGCATAAAGAGGCCTGCTAGGCGTCCATGCCCAGATGACCGGGACGGACCTGACCCAAAGCCATGTGGTGGACCAGCTGATTGAAGAGCGGGCGGTGCGCCTGTCCGCCAATCCCTGGGCGTGGCCGCTGATCAAACGCGTCTTCTATCCCTTGCTGGGGTATCAAAGGGCGCGCTCGATCGCCGACGCCCTGGTCGAGAAATCGGGTCGCGAGGCGATGGACTGGGCGCAGGATTTCCTCAGCATGAGCGCCAGTGTGGACGGTCTCGATCATGTGCCCGAGACCGGCCCCTGCGTGATCACGGCGAACCATCCCGGCGGTATTTCAGATGGGATCGCCGTGTGGCAGGCGCTGAAAGCCCGCCGTCCGGACATGGTGTTTTTCGCCAACCGCGACGCGATCCGGGTCTGCGAAGGTCTGGCGGATGTGGTGATCCCGGTGGAGTGGCGCGAAGGCCACCGCAACCGCGAGAAGACCCGCGATACGCTCAAACGCGCCATCACCGCCTTTCAGGACGGGCGGTGCGTGGTGGTGTTTCCGGCGGGGCGGATGTCGATGTGGGATTGGCGCACCCTGTCGCTGCGCGATGATAGCTGGCAGCCCACCGCCGTTAGCCTGGCGCGCAAATTCAAGGCGCCGATCATCTCGCTGGGGGTGAAACAGCGCATGTCGCTGTGGTTTTACGGCCTGGGTCTGATCCACGAAGAACTGCGCCATATGACCGTGTTTCACGAACTTCTGGCCAAGAAAGGCGCGCACTACCGGTTGAATTTCGGAGCGCCGCTGGATCCGCTGACTCTGGCCGGTGACGAACAGGTGGCGAGCGAGACCTTGCGGCTGTGCAGCCAGGGGCTCGCCCGCACCGCCTGAAAATCCGTTCTCTTTTGGTCCAGTTGATCTAAACTCCCCCGCGAGGGAGACAGTCATGCGTGCAGATAGCTATCTCAAGCGTTTGATGGCGGACCTTGATCGTTGGGTTCAGGATGGGCTCATTGATGCGCAGACTGCGAAAGCGCTCGGTGATCATGCCCGTGCGCAATCCCCATCGACTCCGTCCTCTCCCATACTGGCCAGTCTGGCCGGGCTGGTCATCGGACTGGGCGTCATCACCGTAATAGCTGCGAACTGGTCTGCACTGACCGGTATCATACGGCTTGGGCTGGCCGCTTTTCTGATCAGCGCCGCCATGCTTGCAGCCGGTTACCTGCGCGATCGCGCACTGTATCTGGCGTCCAACATCACCGCCGCCATCGCCGTTTTGCTGGCGGGTGGGGGCGTGATTGTCATCGGCCAGCTCTATCACGCCAGTTCCACCAGCTCGGCGTTCCTGAGTCTGTGGACCCTGATCGGCCTGTTGATCACAGTGATGCTGCGCTCGCCCCTGGCGGGCGCGGGGACAGCGCTTCTGGCCTTGCTGTGGAGCCTGTTTCACTTTGGTGAAGCCGGTGAACTCACGCGCCTGCCTGAACCGATCTGGGTGATCCCCGTGCTGGTCGGTCTAGGCGCGCTGGGATGGACATGGCGATCCTTGGGTCTGCTCAATGTTGTGTTCCTGACGGTGATCGTCTGGGTCAGCTGGAATGTCGTTGAGCTGTTTCTGGATGAGTTCAGAGCAGAAGACGATATCCGGGTGGCCTATGCCCTGGCGGCTCTGTGGGCGGGTCTCGCCCTTGTTTCAGAGGCGCTCGCCCGCTCTAAAACGGTCTTCGCCTTGAGGAGTTTTGCGGGCTGGGCAAGCTGGGCCGCCATGGGGTTCTTGCTGGCCGGGCTGGGAACTGAGCGGGTGCTCAATAGTGACATCATGATGGTGATCGCTGCGTTCAGCCTGGCGATTTTCGCGGGTCTGACCGCGTACGGCGCGGCGCCCGGCCGACGCTGGCTACGCGGCGCCGGCGTGTTCGGTTTCATCGGCGCCGCGATCATCATCTTCACCTATTCCACAAACCTGGTCACGGCCGGTTTGACCCTGATTGTGTTCGGCGGCGCGTTGACCGCATTGTTGATCGTGACCAACCGAATGCTGGCGAAAGCCCGGGAGCCTGGATCATGATCAAGGTCTCTTTCCTTGCGCGCGCCGCGATTGGTCTGGCTGTGATCCTGGGGGGTCTGGGCTGGATGACCCTTACCCATGAAACGGCTCGGTCATCAGGGCGTGAAGTCATCCTGCAGACCAATCCGGTGGATCCGCGCGACGTGTTCTTTGGCCATTACGCCATCTTGAACTATCGCGACTTTGGTGATCGGGACGTGTCCGTGCCTAGGCGAGACCCGCGAGACTTTCAGACCGGCGAAACCGTTTATGTGGCGCTCAATCCCTCAGAGTTGTTCGCGATGCCCGGCGCTGTCTTCGCAACACGCGAAGCGGCGGCAGCGGCCGGCGCGCCGTTCCTGAAAGCGGAACTGGTCGAAGCCTACGCCCCTGAAGGCGAAGAGCCTGAGGTCTTTTGGGTCCGTTTTGACCTGCCTAGCCAGTATTTCGCCGACCCCGAAACGGCGATCGCTCTGCAGACCGACTTTCAAACGGCGAACGCGATGCAAGGTCGGCGGGATCGGTGGGAAACCTGCCGGGACCTCCAGCAAACCGCGCCTGACCGGTTCGAACAGTCCTGGATGTGCGAGGATTTTGACCTTGCCGATGAACCTCGGGCGGACATTCCAGAGTACGGGGTAATCCTGTCCGTCTCTGAAACGGGTGAGGCCGTGATCAAGGGGCTCTATCTGGATGGTCAGCGTCTGTATGACAGCCTGACCGGGCCCCGACTGACATTAGAGCGCGACGCCTAGATAAAAAAACGCCCCGATCATCAGACCGGGGCGTTTGATCATCAGCGATGGCGCAGGCCTTAGGCCTGACGTTCGACCATCAATTCCTTGATCTTGCCAATGGCCTTGGCCGGATTCAGGCCTTTCGGGCAGACATTGGTGCAGTTCATGATGGTGTGGCAGCGATAGAGCTTGAAGGGATCTTCAAGATCATCGAGACGCTCGCCGGTCGCTTCATCGCGGCTGTCGGCGATCCAGCGATAGGCCTGCAGCAAGGCGGCCGGTCCCAGATACTTGTCCGAGTTCCACCAGTAGGACGGGCAGGAAGTCGAGCATGAGGCGCACAGAATGCACTCATACAGACCATCAAGCTCTTCGCGGTCTTCCTGGCTCTGCTTCCATTCCTTCTCAGGTTCCGGCGTATCGGTCTTGAGGTAGGGATTGATGGATTCAAGCTGGGCGTAGAATTGCGTCAGATCCGGGATCAGGTCGCGGACCACCGGCTGGTGCGGCAGCGGGGCGATGGTGATGGCGCCCTTGTGCTCGTCGATGCCGTTGGTGCAGGCGATGGTGTTGCGCCCGCCGATATTCATGGCGCAGGAGCCGCAAATGCCCTCGCGGCAGGAGCGCCGGAAGGCCAAAGTGGTGTCGATCTCGTTCTTGATGAAGAACAAGGCGTCCAGGATCATCGGTCCGCACTTGGAGGTGTCGACGTAATACGTGTCCCAGGACGGATTTTCACCGGTCTCGGGATCGTAGCGATACACCTTGAAGGCGCGCAGGTTCTTCGGGTCGGCGTCGTCGGGCTTCGGCCACACCTTGCCCTTTTTCACCTGAGAATTTTTCGGCAGCGTCAGTTGGACCATGGGGTCGTTCCCGCTTTCTTGAAGCCTGTGAGCGTTGGCGGGGTCTTAGTAGACCCGCGCCTTCGGCTCGATATAGGCGATGTCGTTGGACAGGGTGTGTTCGTGAACCGGACGGTCATCAAGTTTGACCGAGCCGTCTTCATTGATCCACGCCAGGGTGTGCTTCATCCAGTTCTCATCGTCGCGATCCGGGAAGTCCTCTCGCGCATGGGCGCCGCGGCTTTCCGGACGCGCCGCCGCGGAATTCACCGTGACGGACGCCTGGGCGATGAGGTTTTCAAACTCCAGCGCTTCAACGAGATCGGTGTTCCAGATCATGGAGCGGTCATTGATGCGGATGTCGCTTGCGCCCTGATAGACGTCGGCGATGCGCTTGACGCCCTCATCCAGGATGTCCTGGGTGCGGAACACGGCGCAGTTTTCCTGCATGGCGCGCTGCATGTCGAGGCGCAGGGTCGCGGTCTTGGTGCCGCCATCGGCGTGACGCATCTTGTCAAAGCGCGCGAGCGTGTCGGCGCCGGCGTTTTCAGACAGCTCAGGCTGGCTGGCGCCGGCCTCCACCGTCTCGCCGCAGCGCAGACCGGCGGCGCGGCCGAACACCACGAGGTCGATCAGCGAGTTCGAGCCCAGACGGTTGGCGCCGTGAACGGACACGCAGGCCGCTTCGCCCACCGCCATCAGGCCTTTGACGACCTTGTCGGGATCGCCGCCGACCTTGGTCAGCACTTCGCCGTGATAATTGGTCGGGATGCCGCCCATATTATAGTGGACGGTCGGGATCACCGGGATCGGCTCCTTGGTCACGTCCACGCCTGCGAAGATCTTCGCGCTTTCTGAAATGCCCGGCAGACGCTGGGCCAGAATGGCGGGATCAAGGTGATCGAGGTGCAGGTGGATATGGTCGCCATGCTCGCCCACGCCGCGGCCTTCGCGGATCTCCATGGTCATGGAGCGCGAAACCACGTCACGGCTGGCGAGATCCTTGGCGCTGGGCGCATACCGCTCCATGAAGCGCTCGCCCTTGGAGTTGGTCAGATAGCCGCCCTCGCCGCGTGCGCCTTCGGTGATCAGGCAGCCCGCGCCGTAAATGCCGGTGGGGTGGAACTGGACGAACTCCATGTCCTGCAGCGGCAGGCCCGCGCGCAGGACCATGGCGTTGCCGTCGCCCGTGCAGGTGTGCGCGGAGGTGGCGGAGAAATAGGCCCGGCCATAACCGCCCGTCGCCAGAATGGTTTTCTGGGCGCGGAAGCGGTGCAGCGTGCCGTCGTCAAGTTTCCAGGCGGTGACGCCGACGCAGGCGCCGTCATCATCCATGATCAGGTCGAGCACGAAATACTCGATGAAGAACTCGGTCGCGTGGCGCAGGGACTGACCATACAGCGTGTGCAGGATGGCGTGACCGGTGCGGTCGGCGGCGGCGCAGGTGCGCTGCACCGGGCCTTCGCCGAAATTCTTGGTCATGCCGCCAAAGGCGCGCTGATAGATCTTGCCGTCTTCGGTGCGCGAGAAGGGCACGCCCCAGTGCTCAAGCTCGTACACGGCTTTCGGCGCGTGGCGGCACAGATATTCGATGGAATCCTGATCGCCCAGCCAGTCTGACCCCTTGACGGTGTCATACATGTGCCAGCGCCAGTCATCTTCACCCATATTGCCGAGCGAGGCGGAGATGCCGCCCTGGGCCGCAACGGTGTGCGAGCGGGTGGGAAACACTTTCGAGATGCAGGCGGTCTTCAGACCTTCCTGCGCCGCGCCGAGCGCCGCACGCAGGCCGGACCCGCCTGCGCCGACCACGACGACGTCGAAAGTGTGATCAATCCATTCATATGCGGACATTGATTATCGTCCTTCTTAACTTGCGATCGCCAGCACGGCGTAAAGGGCGGCGATCCACAGGCCGGCTGCGATCAGCGTGTTCGCGCTCAGCAGAAGGGCCTTGGTCACCGGTTTATGGATGTAGTCCTCGATCAACGTCTGGAGACCCAGGCGCATGTGATAGAATGTCGCAGTCAGGGTCAGAAGCGTCAGGATGGCGCCGAGGGGCGAGCCGATCCAGGCGCGAGCGGTTTCATAATCAGCGCTGGGCAGGCTGGCGATGGACCAGACGAACAGCGGGATCAGAACCACCAGCGCCAGGGCGGAGACGCGTTGGGCGATGAAGTGGCCGACGCCGGATTTGGCGGAGCCGAGACCGCGAGCGCGGGCGAGCGGGGTGCGAAAATCGCTCATCAGATAATCCCTCCAGCCAGGATCCAGATGCCCACCGTCACCACGATGGCGGCGACGATGATGATCATTGAGCGCTGATTGGAGCCTTTGGGGTCGAAACCCTTGCCCAGATCCCAGACCAGATGCCGGACGCCGTTAAACAGGTGATAGACCAGCGACAGGGTGAAGCCGAACAGGGCCAGCTTGACCAGAAGACCCACAGGGCCGGCCATCAGGTTTTCAAACACAGCGTAGGCGTCAGGCCCGGCGGCCAGAAGCACCAGCCAGACGGTGATCAGAATGGCGCCGATATAATTGATGGAGCCGCTGGCGCGGTGAAAAATCGAGGACGCCATGGTGGCGTGCCAGCGCCAGACTTGAAGATGCGGCGACAAGGGTCGTGGATCGACGGATTGATTGGCCATGGAAGGGCCCCCACTAATTTAAATCATTAGCCCCGTCAGCTCGGAACTCGGGCGTGACAATAATCCGCACCGGGTTAACGTCAACGCACACCAAAGTGTGGAATGCTGCTGTGTTTGCAAACGGTTCTTAGTTGCGCGCCCTGTGCGCGAACTGGACTTGCCCTGCAGGCCCGGCGATTGGGGAGAGAGCATGTCTGAAAACCACAGCGTTCTGATTACAGGCGCTTCCACTGGCATCGGTTATGCCAGCGCTAAATACTTGTCAGACAAGGGGTGGCGCGTTTTTGCAGGCGTGCGCAAGGCCGAAGACGCCGCGCGACTGAGCGCGGAACTGGGCGACAACGTGCATCCGGTGATCTGTGACGTCACCGATGCAGACATAATAAAATCAGCCGCTGAGCAGGTGCGGCAAGATTTGGCGGGGCAGACGCTCACCGGTCTCGTCAATAATGCCGGAATCGCGGTCGCCGGTCCGCTGCTGCATTTGCCGCCTGAAGAGATGACGCGCCAGATGGACGTCAACCTGACCGGGCAATTACGGGTCACCCAGGCCTTCGCACCGCTTCTCGGCGCTGAGAGGGGTTTCACCGGACAGCCGGGCCGGATCGTGAACATATCCTCGGTGGCGGGGTTTCACGCCATGCCGATCCTGACGCCCTACGCCTGCTCGAAGTTCGCGCTGGAAGCTTTCACCGAAGGCCTGCGCCGGGAGATGATGCTGTACGGGATCGACGTGGTCGCGATCAATCCAGGCCCCATCAAGACGCCGATCTGGGACAAGGCGCAGGAGCTGGATCCCGAGCAATATGGCCAGACCGATTTTATCAAGGCGATCCACCGGCTTTTGAAGTTCACGCTCAACAGCGCCGAGAACGGCCTGCCGCCCGAGCGGGTGGCCCAGGCGATCCATGCCGCGCTGACCGATAAAAAGCCCAAGCTCAACACGGTTGTGACCCCGACGCCGCTTCAAGGCCTGATGCTGAAGCTGATGCCCAGACGCATGGCGGACAAGATGATCACCTCGCAATTGGGCCTGAAGCGCTTGAACTGATCGCCAAGGAGCGACACTCTCCCTGTAACACTTCGGGGAGAGGTTTCACTCATGCGCCTTGTTTTAGCGTCTATCGCAGCGTTGGCCCTGGCCGCGCCGGCCTTCGCCACGCCGACAGAAGATTTCCGAGAGCTGATCGCGGACTATGAGGCGTTCACCGCCGAGCGTGATCTGGGCGCTCGGGCGCGGCAGGGTGATCTGGAGGCCGCCGCCTCCTGGCCGGATATGAGCCTTGAGGCGATTGAAGCCTGGGATTCGGGCATGGCCGGGTTCGATGAGCGGATCGACGCCATCGACCCTGCGGACCTGCCTGCGGACGAGCAGGCGAATTATGCTGTGCTCTCTTATGAGCTGGATAGTGCGGTCGCGGTTCCCTGGGCCACCACGGCGATGATCCCGTTCACCAATGATAGCGGGTTTCATACCAACGCCAGTTTTGCAGCGCTGACCACGCGCGTGCGCTCAGTGGAAGAAGCCGAAGCCTGGATCGCCAAGCTCAATGCCTTGCCCGACTATCTGGGCGAGCAGCAGGCCTGGCTCACGCGCGGGATCGAGACCGGCTTCACCCAGCCGCGCGCCATTCTGCAAGGCGTTGCGGACCAGATCGAGGCTCAGATCACGCCTGTCGGCGAGAGCGAGCTTCTGACGCCGATCCGCAATCTGCCTGAGACAATTCCGGCGTCTGAGCGCGAGCGCCTGATGGCGGAAGCGACCGAGGCGGTTGAAACCTCCGCCCTGCCGGCTCAACGCGATTTGCACGCCTTCTTCACCGAAACCTAGATGCCCGCCGCCCGCGACAGCCTGGGCGCGCGTGATCTGCCGGGCGGTGAAGACCTTTATCGGGCGCTTGTCCAACAGCACACCACGCTCGATCTGACGCCGGAAGAGGTGCATGCCCGCGGTCAGGCCGAAGTGGCCCGCATTCGCGCCGAGATGGATGCGGTGATCGCCGAGACAGGGTTTGAAGGCGACTTCGCCGAATTTCTCGACTTTCTGCGCACCGATCCGCAGTTTTACGCCCAGTCCGAGCGTGAGCTGATGATGGCGGCGTCCTATCTGGCCAAAAAGGCCGATGACGCCATGCCGGCCTTTTTCCACCATCTCCCGCGTCTGAGCTATGGCGTGCGGCCCGTCCCCGCAGCCATCGCGCCCAATTACACCACGGGCCGGTATTGGCCCGGGGATGCGGAGAGCGGCCAGGCGGGCGGCTATATGGTCAACACCTATCGGCTGGATCAGCGCCCGCTCTATGAATTGCCGGCTTTGACCGTGCACGAAGCTGTGCCGGGTCATCACCACCAGATCGCCATCGCGCAAGAACTTGAAAACGTGCCCGAGTTTCGAAAGCAGGGCTATATCACCGCGTTTGGTGAAGGCTGGGGACTCTACACCGAGTTTCTGGGCGTCGATATGGGCATGTATGAAACGCCCTATGAGCATTTCGGTCGTCTGACCTATGAGATGTGGCGCGCTTGCCGGCTCGTCGCTGACACCGGCATCCATTGGTATGGCTGGAGCCGGGATGAGGCTGAGGCGTGCTTTCTTGAGAACTCGGCGCTCGCACCGCTCAACATTACCAATGAAGTCAGCCGCTATATCAGCTGGCCCGGACAGGCTCTGGCCTACAAGACCGGCGAATTGCTGATCCGCGAACTGCGCTCGGACGCTGAAAGCCAGCTGGGCGAAGCCTTCGATCTTGCCGCCTTCCATGACCGCATTCTGGATGAAGGCGGCGTGCCGCTGGGCTATCTCGAAGACAAGATGCGCACCTGGATCTCGGATCAGGGGGCCTAGTCCGCCTCAGGGGGCGTTGTCGCTCGGGTCACCGGGCGCAACGCCCCTTACGCTTCCGGTTCATTCCGGATCTGGAGGCGGCCATGCATCACCCCAAAACCCATCCCCTGAAGGCGTCTGTCATCGAGGTGACGGACGCGTCCGAGTATGTCTCCGCGATCAAGACCGTGAACCGGGGCGAGGGATCGGCCATCGATGTGGTGGAGTCCTTTGCGCTGACGGCGTCCGCGCCGTCATTCACGCGGTCGGCCAAGCTCTATTCCAGCACGGGCGCCAGCATTGACGCCAAGGGCTATAGCGCTGTCGAAGTGGTGGGGGAGGGCGTCATTCTCACCCTCAGCCTGACCATCGAAGGGACTGGCTTCACCCAGGTTTTTCAAGGGCAGCTGACCGGCCTTGAGGGCGGACAGATCCATGACGCCCTGCTGGTCCAGGGCGGCGCTCTGAACGTGCCCAGCGGAGAAAGCTTCACCGTCACCGGGCAATTGGAGGCCGTCTCCAAGGGTGCGGTCGGGGTCGGCGGCGTGCTGAACGCGACGAACCCGCTGACAATCTCGAACGGCGGACTGGTCATCACCCAGACGGGTCAGCAGCCGTGCGCCATCACTCAGACCATCGTCGCCGATCAAGGCACGATCGTGGGCCTGAACCCGAACTCCACCCTGACCGTGGACGGACTCAGCCTCAGCGACGATTGTGTGATCGAAGCCGTGGACGCCAGCTCCACCATATTGTCGGCGACGCCGGTTCTGCTGGCGCCGGACAATCCTTCAAAAGTCGCACGCATGGTCGCGGTGAACGCCTCGAAGGTGACCTTGAAACCGGGCGGGGTCTATCAAGGCTGCGGCGTGACGCCAGGCGGCGGCGGTCAGGCGGTGCGCGTGGACACGCTCTCCAATGAGGGCGGGGTCGTCGAGCTGGGCGGGCATGGCGCGCTGAAATGCACGCAATTTGACCAGACGGACGGCCTGATTTCCATGACGCTGACCGATTGTCAGAGCGAGGGACCGACCCTGGTCGTGGATGAGGGCGGCGCTGTCACCGGCGGCGCGTTCATCATCAAGGGGCCGGGCGCGCGGGCGGACCCGCCGACCCAGACCGTCAAGCTGCCGCTCGTGGTGACCGTTTCGGGCAATAGCCTGCCTGACCAGCTTAACGCCATCGCCCAGCTCAAGGCCTTCCCCGCCAGCGTGACCGCGTCTTTGTCAGTTGAAGCTGAAAACGCGCTGGTGCTGACCCTGACGCCGACTTGATCCGCCAGTCTTTTGGGCGATCGCGCGGGCATTGCTAGGGCTGAAATTCCGTCAGCGCAGACTCATCCAGCGGGCCGCGTCCCAACCAGGCCAGCGCCTCTTCCACCGTGTGAAAAAAGCGGATGGAGAGACTGTCCTGTGACGCTGGAAAGAAGAGCGGCCAAAGCTCAAGCATCGGTTTGAGGCCGTCCGGGACACCGGCGAAGGCGGACTTGATCGCGTGTTCGGGCGAGCGTTCCTGCAAGGTGCGCTGACGCTCAATGGCATGATCCACCAGCGCGGTATGATCGATATCCATGGTCACATCAGGCTCAAACAGGGTCAGCAAGTCATAGCTGACAGGGAATTTGGGATTTCGGAATAGTCCCACCACCTTGTCCATATCCCCGCGAACCAGTCGCCCAGTGTTGTGAAACACGACCAGGCGCTGGGAGTGATCTATGCACGTCGAAAAAGGCATGGTCGTCTCGTCTGCTAGGGAGCGGCTCAATTGAACGCGTATAATTATATAACCTGAAGCGAGCAGGTTTGTATGCGGCGGCAACAAAAAACCCCGGCGGATCGCTCCGCCGGGGTTTGTCGTGCTCGCGATGTAAGATCGCTTACGCCATGGCGCGCTGGCGCAGGACGTAGTGCAGGATGCCGCCATTATTGACGTAATCGAGCTCGTTCTCGGTATCGATCCGGGCCAGCAGCTCGGTGGTTTTCTTCGACCCGTCAGCAAACGTGATCTCGAGGGTCACCTGGCTGCGCGGTTTGATGCCTTCAATGCCCTTCAGCGAGATGGTCTCCTTGCCGGTCAAGCCGAGGGACGACCAGCTTTCGCCGTTCTGGAACTGCAGCGGAACCACGCCCATGCCGACGAGGTTGGAGCGGTGGATGCGCTCGAAGCTCTCGCAGATCACGGCCTTGACGCCCAGAAGGCGGGTGCCTTTGGCCGCCCAGTCGCGCGACGAACCGGTGCCGTATTCCTTGCCGCCGAAGACCACCAGCGGGGTGTCCGCCTCGGCGTACTTCATGGCTGCGTCATAGATCGGCATTTCTTCGCCGGACGGCTGCAGCTTGGTGACGCCGCCTTCCACGCCCGGAACCATCTGGTTCTTGATGCGGATATTGGCGAAGGTGCCGCGCATCATCACATCGTGATTGCCGCGGCGCGCGCCATAGGAGTTGAATTCGCGCGGTTCGACGCCTTTTTCCTGCAGGTAGAGACCCGCCGGGCTATCGGCCTTGATCGAGCCGGCCGGGGAAATGTGGTCGGTGGTGATCGAGTCGCCGAACAGGCCCAGAATGCGGGCGCCGTCGATGTCTTTCGGCGGGGTCACTTCGGTGGTCATGCCGGTGAAGAAGGGCGGGTTGGCCACATAAGTGGATTCCGGCCAGTCATAGGTCAGGCCGCCAGACGTCTCGATGCCCTGCCACATGGCGTCGCCCTTGAAGACGTCGGCATAGCGCTTGGCGAACATGTCCGGGGTCACGGCAGAGCGCACCACGTCGGCGATCTCGGCGGAGGTCGGCCAGATGTCCTTGAGGTAGACCGGATTGCCGTCGGCGTCTTCGCCCAGCGGATCGGTCGCCACATTGATGTTCATGGTGCCGGCGATGGCGTAGGCGACCACCAGCGGCGGGCTGGCCAGATAGTTGGCGCGGACATCCGGGCTGACGCGGCCTTCAAAGTTGCGGTTGCCTGACAATACCGACGTGGCCACCAGATCGCCGTCCTTGATGGCTTTGGAGATCGGCGCCGGCAGCGGGCCGGAATTGCCGATGCAGGTGGTGCAGCCATAGCCCACCAGGTTAAAGCCCAGCGCGTCCAGATCGTCCTGGAGGTTGGCTTTCTCCAGATAGTCGGTGACGACCTGGGAGCCCGGCGCCAGCGAGGTTTTCACCCACGGCTTGACCTTCAGGCCCTTCTTGAGAGCGTTGCGCGCCACAAGACCGGCGCCCAGCATCACGGACGGGTTGGACGTGTTGGTGCACGAGGTGATTGCGGCGATCACCACATCGCCATGACCGATGGAGAAGTCTTCGCCTTCGACATTGACGCGCTTGGCGGCTTCATCAGCCTTCTTGAACTCGTCCTTGAGGACATTGGCGAAGGCGTCAGCCGCGACGTCGAGCGCCACGCGGTCCTGCGGACGCTTGGGGCCGGCCAGCGACGGCACGACGCTGGACAGGTCCAGCTCCAGCGTGTCGGTGTAGACCGGCTCGTCCTTGCGCTCGGGGCGGAACATGCCCTGCGCCTTGGAGTATTGCTCGACCAGCTGGACGCGGTCTTCGTCGCGGCCGGTGGCGCGCAGATAGTCCAGCGCCTCGTTGTCGACCGGGAAGAAGCCGCAGGTCGCGCCGTATTCGGGCGCCATGTTGGCGATGGTCGCAGCGTCTTCCAGCGACAGGGTGTCGATGCCGGCGCCGAAGAATTCCACGAACTTGCCGACCACGCCTTTTTTGCGGAGCATTTCCACAACGGTCAGCACCAGGTCGGTGGCGGTCGCGCCTTCCGGCAGTTTGCCGGTCAGCTTGAAGCCGACGACTTCGGGGATCAGCATGGAGATCGGCTGGCCGAGCATGGCGGCTTCGGCCTCGATGCCGCCGACGCCCCAGCCCAGAACGGCCAGGCCGTTGACCATGGTGGTGTGGCTGTCGGTGCCGACCAGCGTGTCGGGATAGGCGTAGGTGACGCCGTCTTCATCCTTGGTCCAGACGGTCTGGGCCAGGTTTTCCAGGTTCACCTGGTGGCAGATGCCGGTGCCCGGCGGGACGACGCGGAAATTGTCAAACGCGCTGGAGCCCCATTTCAGGAATTCATAGCGCTCGCCATTGCGCTCGTATTCGCGCGAGACGTTTTTCTCAAAGCTGTCGTCATGGCCGAAATAATCCACCATCACAGAGTGGTCGATCACCAGATCCACCGGAACCAGCGGGTTCACCGATTTCGGATCGCCGCCCAGAGAGGTGGTGGCGTCGCGCATGGCGGCGAGGTCCACAACAGCCGGAACGCCGGTGAAGTCCTGCATCAGCACGCGGGCCGGGCGATAGGCGATTTCATGGCTGGACTTGCCGGTCTTGGTCCAGGCCGCGACGGCTTCGATGTCGGCTTTGGTGACGGTGCGACCGTCTTCAAAACGCAGCAGGTTTTCCAAGAGGACCTTCAGCGTGTAGGGCAGCTTGGAGGCGCCGTCGAGGCCGTTCTTCTCGGCCTCTTTCAGATCGAAATAGGTGTAGGTCTTGCCTGCGACCGTCATTTCGCGACGGCACTTGAAGCTGTCCAATGAAGCCATGTTTGGTCCTCGTTGTCGGGCCTGGCCGCCGCGGCTGAGAGAGGGTGCGGGCGGTCCTGGCGGAGTGTCATGCGCGATCACATGACGGAAAGGGTTTCGCGCGGGTTTTAATACTGTCTGCGCTGCGCTGCAATGCGGGCGAATGTCGGAGATGCGTCTATCTGCTTTATCGCAACGCATTCGCAATTCGTGACAGGCTAGGAATGAGTGCGATAGGAGGTCTGTGAAGACCTGCGACATCTCAGCCTTGGACCCGTGGTCCAAGTGAGGCTAAGTCATCAGGTGATGACCCCCGCCGCTTTCCATCCTGAACCGATCATCGTCTCTGATCTGCGCCTTGAGCGCGGGGGGAAAGCCGTGCTGACCGGGTTTTCGCTGACGGTCGAGCCGGGCGAGGCGCTGGTGCTTCTGGGGCCGAACGGGTCGGGCAAGACGACGCTTTTGCGCGCCCTGGGCGGGCTGGTGCGGCCCTTGAGCGGCGAGATCAGGCTGGACCCGCAAACGGTCGCCTTTCTCGGCCATGCGGACGCGCTCAAGCCCTCTGAAACCGTCGAGCAATCGCTACAGTTCTGGGCGGGGCTTTATGGCGGCGACGCCAGCCAGCTAGACGCCGTCATGGTGCGAATGGCGCTGGCGCATCTGGCGCGGCGGACCTGCGGGACATTGTCGGCGGGGCAGAAACGACGCACGGCGCTGGCGCGGATCGCGCTGTCAAATCGCTCGGTCTGGCTTCTGGATGAACCTGCCGCGCCGCTGGATGCGCGGTCGCGCGAACGGCTCGCGGCTCTTGTGAAGTCCCATTGCGCCGCGGGCGGGATCGTCATCGCCGCCACCCATGTGGATCTGGGCTGGGAGGGCGCACGGGTCGAGGATTTGCGCGCCGCCCCCACAAAAACCGGGGCGGGTGTGGGATGAGCGCGATGATGGCGATCTTCAGCCGCGAGCTGCGTCTGGCGTTCGCCGGCGGCGGCGGGCCGGCAGGACCGGCGGCGTTTAATCTCGCCGCTCTGGCGTTGGCGCCTCTGGCCATCGGTCCGGATGCAGAGACCCTGCGGGCGGCCGGGCCGGGCGTCATCGCCTTTGCAGCCTTGCTGGCCACCTTGCAGCCCGCCGAGCGGATATTCAGCGAAGACGCTTCAGACGGCACGCTCGAGCTTTATGCCTTGTCGCCGGTCGGACTGGCCCTGGCGGTGTTCATGAAGACGCTCGCTTTCATCATCGCGGTGTTCTGGACCATGCCGTTTCTGGCGTTCATCGGGGGGCTCGCCTACGGACTCGACGTTTCTTCAGCCTTCGTGCTGGCGTTGGGCCTGGCGATCGCGGCGCCGGGACTGGCGTTCATCGCCGCCTTTGCGGGCGCGCTGGCGGCGGGATTGAAGCGCGCGGGGCTGTTGATCGCACTGATCGCCGCGCCCTTGCAGGTGCCGCTTCTGGTGTTTGCGTCGGGCGCTGGGCGGGCGGCGATGGACGGGACGGGGCTTGCGGGCCCCAATCTGATGATGGCGCTGGCGGGTTCGCTCGCCGCTCTGGCGCTGGCGCCGCTTGGCGCTGCGGCGGCGTTGAAAGCCCGTCTGGAATGATATTGCTTGCGGCTCAGCGCCGCATCGGCTTGCCCGACCGGGCCGGCCCGGCTAGGTGATCGGATCATGTGGAGCTATTTCGCCAATCCTGAGCGGTTTGACCGTCTCGCGCGCGCTGTCCTGCCCTGGTGCTGGGGGATGACGGCGGTGCTGTTCGCCATCGGCCTGCCCTGGGCGCTGTATTTCTCGCCTGAGGATTATCAGCAGTCCGACACCGTGCGGATCATGTATGTGCATGTGCCCGCCGCCTGGCTCGCCATGTTCGCCTATGCAGGCCTGGGTGGCGCCAGCTTCGTCTACTTCATCTGGCGGCATAACCTGGCTGATCTCGCCGCTCGCGCGATTGCGCCGGCGGGCGCGGTCTTCGCCTTTGTGTGTCTGGCCACCGGTGCGCTCTGGGGTCGACCGATGTGGGGCGCCTGGTGGGTCTGGGACGCGAGACTCACCTCGATGCTGGTGCTGTTCTTGCTCTATCTGGGCTATATGGCGCTGCGCGCCGCGATTGAAGACGAAAAGCTCTCGGCCCGCGCGGGCGCGATCCTCGCCATGGCGGGCCTGATCAACCTGCCCATCATCAAGTTCTCGGTGGACTGGTGGAACACCTTGCATCAGCCCGCGAGCGTTTTTCGTTTTGACGGGCCGACGATTGATCCGTCCCAGCTCTGGCCACTGGCGATCATGGCGCTGGCCTTCACCGTCCTGTACCTCGCCCTCATCCTCACCCAGATGCGCGCCATGCTGATGGAGCGTCGCGCTGACGCGCTGGAGCGCCGCCGTGAGCGGCGTCTGGAACTGGAGGCGGAGCTATGAGCGCGCTCACTGAGTTTTTCGCCATGGACGGATACGCCGTCTATGTCTGGGTGTCGTATGGGTTGAGTTTGCTGGGCAGCGCCGGGTTGGTCTGGCTGTCGGTCGCGCGTCGCCACGCGGCCGCCGCGCGTCTCAAACGTCTTGAAGCGCTCGAAGCGACGTCGGCCGAGGCGTCGGTTGCGGCGCAAACGGATGAGGATGCGGCATGAAAAACCTGATGACCTGGTTCCCGGTGATCGGGGTGGGTCTGCTTCTGGCCATTTTCGCGATTGCGCTGCTTCGTCCCAGCGAGGGCGGCGGCGATCCGATCCTGGGTCAGCGCGTCAGTGACCTGAACCTGCCGCTAGAGCCTGTGAGCTTCGCGGAGACCGGATATGAGCCCAATTCTATTGAAGGCCCGTATCTGCTGAATGTCTGGGCGTCCTGGTGCCCGCCCTGCCGGGTGGAGCATCCATACTTTGAAGCGTTGGCGGCGCAAGGCGTGCCGATTTACGGCGTGCTGTATAAAGACGAAGAGTCAGACGCCGCCCGGTTTCTGAACCAGCTGGGCGATCCGTTCGCAGGGTTGGCGGCGGATCCGGAAGGCCGCGCCGGGTTTGAGCTTGGGGTCACCGGCCCGCCTGAAACCTTCATCGTGGATGGCGAGGGCGTCATTCGCGCGCGATGGCGGGGGGCGGTGACGGATATTGTCTGGATACAGCGTTTCGCCGAGCCTTGGGCTGAAGCGGGCGGACAGCCGATAAGCTGGACGGACGCTCAGTAATACGCCGGAAATCTGCCGCCGGGCTATTCAGCGGCCGCGGCGGCTTTTTTCTTCTTCTTCTTTTTCTTCTTGTCGCCGCTTTTGGATTTGGCCTTGGCGGCCTTCTCGGCAAGTTTGGCTTTCTTGGCTTCTTCGCGAGCAGCTTCAGCGCCCAGCTCGGAGGCGCGAGCGATGCGATTGAGCGCTTCGACGAAGCTGGCGCGCTTGTTTTTGGGCAAGGCCATCAAAATAGCGTCGTCGGCGGCCTTGGCCCCGGCGATCACGGTGGCGTGCAGCTTTCTGCCTTCATCCGTGAAACGGACAGAATTGGCGCGCGCGTCGCCCGGAGCCTTGTCGCGCACCAGCAATCCCTTGGAGGCCATGCGAGAGACCAGCTCCGCCAGTGTGGAGCGGTCTATGCCGGTCGCGGCGACAAGTTGGGTCTGGGTCAAGCCTTCAGCGTCATGCACCGCGCAGAGTACGGCGAACTGTCGCTGTGTGATCTGGACGCCGCCGGTCGCTTCTGAAAACTGCTCCGCAGCAAACTGCTGCGCGCGGTGCATCAAATGACCGGGCGAGACATTGAGGTCGAAATCCAGTGCGTCAGCCATATTTCACCCTCCGGCGACGGAACAAAGCAACCATACCCCGGTTTAGCGACGTTTCAATAACAAGTCCTTCTTGATACGGAATGACCTCAATAAAATCTAATGCTGCAAGGGTTTTGACATGGACGCGCAAGAGCCTGATTTCCTTCATGCCACACCTGAGGGTGAGGATCGCGAACGCCGGATTTGCAGGACTTGCGGCTTCATCGATTACGTGAACCCCAAGATTGTTGCTGGCGTTGTCGCGACCCATTCTGACGGGCGTGTGCTGATGTGCCGGCGGGCCATCGAGCCACGCTCCGGTTATTGGACCTTGCCTGCGGGATACATGGAGGAAGGTGAAAGCGTAGAGCAGGCGGCCTTGCGCGAAGCGCGCGAAGAGGCCTGCGCCAGACTTGAGCTTGAAGGCCTCCTGGGTGTTTATTCAGTGCCGCGCATCTCGCAGGTCCAGATCTTCTTCCGGGCCCGTTTTGCGGCGCCGGATATCGCCGCCGGACCTGAAAGCGAAGAGGTGGCCTTGTTTGAGTGGAGCAACCTGCCGCTCAGCGACCTGGCCTTTCCAAGCGTCAAATGGGCGCTG
Organism: Oceanicaulis alexandrii DSM 11625; assembly: GCF_000420265.1. NCBI lineage: Bacteria > Pseudomonadati > Pseudomonadota > Alphaproteobacteria > Maricaulales > Maricaulaceae > Oceanicaulis > Oceanicaulis alexandrii. The sequence continues at coordinate 1,290,594 of NZ_ATUP01000001.1, read as the reverse complement.
GATGATTATCAGGCCGGGCATGGACGTACGCTGCCGCCCTCCATGCGCACACAGACGCCAGAAGTAAAACCCTATTAGGTTTGCCCGGTGTTGGCGCTGCACAAAGTAATTTGGTCAAGCGTTTCGCCGAGCTCATTGAGATTGATGGGCTTGGCGAAATAGCCAGAGGCGCCTTTCTCGCGCAAACGCTGGGATGTGCCGCTTGTTGCGTCAGCTGTGACGATGATGACCGGCGACTCCGGATATGCATTGCGCAACATGGAAAGCAGCTCTTCTCCGGATAGTCCGGGCATGTGCAAATCGAGCAATACCACATCGGGATCCTGTTCGGTGAGATCGAGGACTTCCAGCGCATGCTCCGCGCTGACAGCCTGAAAGACGGACCAGCCGGCGCTTTCCAGAAAGTCAGCTAGAAGTTTGCGGTTGATGGTGTTGTTCTCAACAACCAGAGCCGTGCGGGTGCGCGCTGGCGCCGGAGCTTCTGCACGCGCAGGCATAGACGGCTGCATGTGAGCTGGGACGGCGCCTGGCTTGGCGGCGGTATGAGGCAAGCGCACCCAGAATCGGCTTCCAGCGCCCAGTTCGCTCTCGACGCCGATTTCACCGCCCGCCAGATTGGCGATTTCCTGCGCGATGGTCAGACCGAGCCCGGTTCCCTCATGGCGGCGGCCGGGGCTGTCATCAAGCTGGTGGAAGCGATCGAAAATAACCGAGAGCGCGTCAGGCGCGATGCCCGGCCCGGTGTCGGAGACGCTCAACTCCATCCATCCCGGCTCGATCATGCGGCCGCTGATGGCGATGGCGCCGGCCTCGGTGAATTTGACGGCGTTTCCTGCGAAGTTTGTCACAATCTGCAATGTGCGGGTTGCATCACCCATGGCCAGAGTTTCGAGGACAGGAGCAATGTCGAGTTCCAGAGCCAGGCCCTTTTGTGTCGTCTGACTGCTGATGGTGTCAGCCGCAGCTCGCAGAAGGTCTGCAGGCGTATAGGGAACGGATTCAAGCACCAGTTCGCCCGCTTCGATCCGAGAAATGTCCAGAACATCATCTATGAGCCCACGCAAGGCGTATCCGGATGAATTCAAGGTGCGCAGGTAATCGCGCTGTATTGACGTCAGGTCTGTGTGTTCCAGGAGCTGGGCCATCCCCATCACGCCGTTCAGGGGCGTGCGGATTTCGTGGCTCATATTGGACAAAAATCGCGTCTTTGCGGCATTGGCGAGCTCAGCCTTGTGTTGTGCATCGCGAATGCGGAGGCTGGCGTCGCCGAACCGTCGCGCCGCTACGATGAAATGCATCAAGAACAAGAGCCCCGCGATCAGGACCAGGCCGTACTCCATATGTGGGCCGTCAGGGCCGAACATCGCCATCAATGGCAGACTGATCAGATAAGCGGCATGGGGAAGCCCGCCCGACAAGGTGAGCGCCATGTCCTGATTGGAATGAACGGCGATGTGAAAAAGCGCGCCGCACAGGAAGAGGAGCGCGACCGCTTCGCCTGTCGCGCCCCAGGAATTCCACAACCCGACGCTGACCAGCGAATAGATCGCCGTGGCCTGAAGCATGGAGAGGTTTGCGGCCAGTTTCTCGCCATTCGAGATCGGGCGGGTTCGCGTGGCTGAAGCGAAACGCGAGAACACCCAGCGATCAAGGAGTTGAGTACTCAGCGCCAGCAGCGCGTAGACCAGCGCGAAGACAGGCATGCCGCCCAGATACAGAACCGCCGAGCCGAGCAGTGACAAGCCGATCCGGGTGGGCAACTCTTTGGCGCGACTTAACGCGACGGTCCGATAAGCGTCCAAAGTGGCGGCAGACTGCAACATGCAAGCTCCGAAAGCGTGAAGAGGTCAATCTGGGTGTTAAAGCGTTTCCATATGGTGAGACGTCTCGACGGTCAGGGTTCAGACCGCGTCCAGAATCCGTTCAACCGGACGCCCCAGCGCGGCTCGTTCGTCATGGATCAGCACCGGGCGCTCTATCAGCTTGGGATTGTCAGCCATGGCCTTGATCAGCTGATCTTCATCGCTGACGTCTTTCAGACCGAGCTCTTTGTAAATCGCTTCCTTGGTGCGCATCAGGTCGCGGGCGCTGGACAGGCGCAGCTTTGAGACGACGGACCTGATTTCGTCAGCACTGGGCGCATCCTTGAGATAGTCTCGGATCGTCGGGCGATAGCCATGCTGTTCCAGCAGGGCGAGGGCTTCGCGCGATTTCGAGCAGCGCGGATTATGCCAGTATTCCATGACGTCTCTCCTTATTCAGTCGTCTGCACAGCGGCCAGCAGGGCTTTGGCGGTGCGCAAATGCATGTGTTCGACCATTCGCCCCTGTACCGGCACCGCGCCCTTGCCCGCATGGGCGGGATCATCAAACGCATCCACCACGCTCCGAGCCCAGTCCAGTTCAGACGCGCTTGGGGCGAAAGCCTTATGAACAGGGTAGATCTGGCTGGGATGAATCAAGGTCTTGCCGTCAAATCCGAGCTGGCGACCCTGCCATGCTTCGCTCTCAAGACCAGCCTCGTCAGTATAGGCGTTGTAGACGGCGTCCAGAACCGCCAGCCCCATGGCGCGCGCCGCCAGCACCATGCGCGCCAGATGCGGCTCGAGCGCCCGGCGGCGCAATTCGCCTTCGGGCAGACACAGCCCTTCCGCCAGGTCATTGGCGCCGGCGACTAAGGCTTCAAGCCGGTTCAGGGGTGCGGCGCGGGCGATCGCCTCGACATTGAAGACGCCGCGCGGCGTTTCGATCATCGCCCAGACCGGCCCGTCATAGCCCGCCTCATCAAGGCGCTTGCGCACCGCGCTCAGCTGTTCGGCGTCTTCGAGCTTGGCGATCAGGACCGCGTCCGGACGGCTCTGGGCTGCGATCATCATGTCCGCCGACAGATCAGGCGATCCGGGTTCGGCGATCCTTAACACCGTGAACAGATGATGGCTTCTGAAGCGCGTGACGGCGTCCAGCGCATTACGCCGGGCTTCGGCTTTGCGTTCGGTCGCGACCGCGTCTTCAAGATCGATGATCAAGGCGTCCGCGCCCAGGCCTTGCGCCTTGTCCAGCGCGCGCGGCTTATCGCCGGGCACGAACAGAACCGAGCGCAAAAGGCGTGCGTTTGCCTGTAAGAGTGAGGAATCGTCAGTCATGGTGGAAAGGCTTACATAAGGCGCATGTCCAACACCACACCTCAGACGTCGGTTCTGGTGATCAGTTCCTTGGTGGCCTCCAGCCAGGTCGGCGGTTTAGTCACCCACCAGGTGCTGAGCGCGGCCTCGATCCGCCCCTATTTCTTGCCGACGGTGGTTATGGGGCGGCATCCGGGTCTGGGCGCGCCCGGCGGCGGACCCGCGCCGATGGATCTGATGGCGTCTGCGCTTGAGGGCATGAAGGCCAATGGCGCGCTTGATCAGGCGGACGCTGTCTTCACCGGTTATTTCAAGAACCCTGACCAGGTGCGGCTCGCAGCAGGCCTGATCGCCGAAGCGCGCGTCCAGCGCCCTGAACTTCTGGTGATGGTGGATCCGATCATCGGCGATGGAGCGGCGGATGGCGGCGATGGGGGGCTTTATGTGAGCGCGGAAACCGCCCGCGCCATCCGCGATGACCTGATGCCGTTCGCAAGCGTCATCACGCCGAACCGGTTCGAGCTCGCCTGGCTCAGCGGCCGCGAACTCACGACGCCTGAAGACGTCGTCGCGGCGGCGCGGACGCTTGCGCCCGTGGTTCTGTGCACCTCGGCGCCTGCGGGATTGAACGAGGTGTCGGTGATCAGCGTCACACCAGACGATGCGTTCAGCGCGCAAATGCCCCGGATCGAGCCTGCGCCGTTTGGAACAGGAGATGTGTTCGCCGCCAGCGCCTTGGCGGAACGACTCGCCGGCGCGCGTTGGCGAGACGCTGCGGCACGGGCGATGGCGCGCATCTCTCACGTTCTGGACGAAACGCGGATGGCTGGCGATCCAGCAGACTTGTTGCTGACCACTCAGACTTTGCAGACGCCTGTGCGTGCGCCGTTATTGCGACGGGTTGGCGCAAACCGCCCCGCCTGGGTGATGGGGCTGGACGGCTGCAAGGCGGGCTGGGCGGCCGTGATGGTCGATCTGAACGGGATCGAGGCGCCGCGTCGGGCTGTCTTCGAGCAATTCCAGGACGCTTATGACTGGGGCGCGCAAGTGATTGCCGTGGATATGCCCATCGGGTTTGAAGCGGCGCCTTCAGACCCGCCGGGGCGCGCCTGTGAACGGCTGGCGCGGCAGCGCCTGGGCAAACGCCGCAGCAGCATCTTTCCCTCGCCCCTGCGCATCGCCCTGTCGGCGTCAGACTATGAACACGCCAATCAGCTCAATCGCGCTGCGGGCGGGCCGGGCCTGTCCAAGCAGGCCTATCATCTGTTTGAGAAAATCCGTGAGATTGATGCGGTCATGACCCCGGACCTGTCACGCGGCGTGGTGTTTGAAACCCATCCGGAGCTGACCTTTGCAGAGCTTTCCGGCGAACCGGCTGTGCATCGCAAGAAAACCCGCGAGGGCCGTGAAGAGCGTCTGGCGCTGCTGGTCGCGCAGGGGCTGCCTGAAGCGCTGTTCGAGCCCCACCCATTCAAGGCCGGGCTGTGCGCGCCAGACGATCTCATTGACGCCGGGCTCTGTGTCGTGACCGCGATGCGGATTGCGGGCGGCGAGGCGTTGCGTCTGCCTGAAGACCCGCCGGAAGATGGGCAAGGCTTGCTCATGGCGCTTCATGCCTGATCGCGCTCGATGGTGCTTGAAACCGCTCACGCGGCCCTGTACCTGAACAAGCATGAGCATTGATATCCAGGGACATCTCGCATCGGGTTTCGAACCGGTGGCCGAGGCATTTGAGCAAAATTTCACCGAGCGAGAAGAGCTGGGCGCAGCCTTCACCTTGATCCGGAACGGTGAGGTTCTCGTCGACATTCACGGCGGGCATGCGGACCGCAAGGCGAGCCGTCCGTGGACGGCGGAAACGATCGCCCCGGTCTTCTCGACCGGCAAGGCGGTCACAGCGCTGGTCGTCGCCTGGCTGGTCGATCAGGGGCGGCTCGACTATGACGCGCCCATCGCGGATGTCTGGCCCGAATTTGCGCAAGCAGGCAAAGACTCGGTGACGCTGGCCCAGGCGCTGTCACATCAGGCGGGACTGTCGGGATATCCTGACGAGATGGAGCCGTCTGACTGGTTTGACCGCGACCTGATGGAAAGCCGGTTCGCCGCCATGGCGCCGATCTGGCCGCTGGGCGAGGGGTCCGGGTATCACCCGATCAGTTATGGGGTGATCGCGGACGCCGTGGTGCGCCGTGCAGACGTCAAACACCGCACGGTCGGCGCAATCTTGCGCGATGAGATCTGTGGTCCGCGCGGCATTGATTTTCACATCGGCGTGCCGGAGAGCGAGCATGATCGCGCGGCCGAGCATGTTCTGCCGCCGCGCCCCCCGCATCTGGGCGCGATGACGCCTGAAAAGGCTGCAGCCTTCCTCAAGCCCTGGTCCTCGCCCGGACGGCGCGGCACGGCGACCTGGCGCTCGGCGGAGCTGCCGGCGGCGAACGGACACGGCACGGCGAAAGCCATCGCCCGCCTGATGGCGCCCTTCGCGACGCAAGGGCGTCTGGAGGGGGAGGCGTTCGTGTCCGCTGACGTCATCGCGGAGGCGCTGAAAGAACGCGTGCATGGTCCTGACCGGGTCCTGCCCTTTGACCTGGCGTTTGCGGCCGGCGTGATGATCAACCGCGACTCCGAAGCCTTCGGGCCCGAACCTCAGGCCGTGGGCCATTACGGCTTTGGCGGGTCTTGCGGGTTCGCGGATCCTGAGCGCGGCGTATCGGGCGCTTATGTGATGAACCGGCAGATGGATGTGCTGGTGGGCGACGCCCGCGCCAAGGCGCTGATCGAGGCGTCGTATCGCTGTCTGTAAGAACAGCGGCCGCGTCCTGAAACAAAAACGCCGCACGAGGGCTGTCGTGCGGCGTTTCATGTCAGGCGTGATGAGCGTGTTTAGTCGATCGCCTTGAGGTTTACAGCTTTCGGGCCTTTGCCGCGGCGATCCGGTTCAGTTTCGAACTCGATGCGTTGGCCGTCGCGCAGATCTTCCAGGCCGGCGTCTTTCACAGCGGTGATGTGCACGAACACATCCTTGTCGCCTTCATCAGGGGTGATGAAGCCGAAACCTTTTTCGGTGTTAAAGAATTTAACGGTACCCGTAGTCATGGGTAGAAGTCCTTTCCCGTCCGTCCGCGCGGCGTCCCACGCCAATGGAATGTGTGCGAGGCGTCCCGCGCACAGCATGCGGATTGCGGTCGGGGAAGGCAAAGGCAGAGGCGTTAGGCGCTCGGGTCTTCCATACTCTTCACCGGGCCTTGTTCAAGCCGCTCGTGCAAGGAATACTATGCCTGAAAATTCTATACTCCACAAGCAAAGCTCAGACGTACGCGCGCAAGTTCAAGGGACCTGACAAGTGAGTCGACGAACTCGAAGATTCTTAAGCGCAAAGTCCCGCGAACCGCGCTCTGGCGGCGCCGATCCGGGGGGATTGATGCGGTTGTCGGGCTTCGGTGCGGCGCTGTTGGTTTTTGTGGCTGTGGGAGCAGGATTTCACGGCGAGCGCATGACCAGTGCGGTCGCCCGCGCCCTGTCCGGGCTTGCGCCGCTGGTTGAGCCGGTCCTCTGGGGCGTCAGCCTGCTCGAATTCGGGGCCGCATTGCTCGTGCTGGGCGTTTTCGGATTTACGGTGTGGCGCGGGTTCAGGCGTTAAGCCGCCAGGTGCTCCAGGAGAGCGCCAGAGCGAAGCCGAGCCAACCGACCAGCGGAAACAACAGCACGCCGGCCATGCGAGAGGCTCGAAAGGCCAGCGCTGTGACGGGCAAGGACAGAACAAGCGCTGCCACGGTGACATAAAACCCGTTGGCGACGTTCTGCAGACCGAAATAACCCCAGGTCCAGCCCATGCAAACGAGATACTGGGCGATGACTGCGAACCGGGCGATATCCTTGTGACGGTCATCGCCATAGCGGTCGATGCTCCACGCGGCGATCGCCATCAGGGTGAACAGACCGACCCAGACGGCGCCGATGAGACCGCCGGAGGGCGCCCAGCCGGGGTTGTCCAGCGTACGCGACCATTGAATGGCGGGGCCGCTGAAGATCCAGGCGTTCAACGCCAGTGCGGCGCCGACAAAAATGAGAAGATACAGGGCCAGGCGGCCAAAGGCGGGGCGGGACTTGCGGAAGATGTTCGTCGCCACGGATCGACTCCTCTACGCCAGGCTCTTAAGGCCCTCGCCGGACATTAACACGGATTGCGCGTCCGACCAGAGCGCCCCTCGCGAGGCGGGTTTCCGGGTCACAATCGCTTGAGCGAGCGGCTTTTCGGGCGGCCAGCGCTTTCCCGGCGCGCCTCAAATGGTCATTGTCACGCTTTGCAGCCTGCAGTCAGGCGCTGCTTCAAGGATATTCGTTATGCTGCGCACATTCCTCGTCACTCTGGCGGTTTTCACGCTCGCCTCTCTGGGCGCGTCCGCCCATGCGCAAGGCGCGCTCGAGACGGCGGCGGATGCTGCGAGCCGCTTTGGTCCCGTGGTCGGGCAGGCTGCGCCAGAGCTGACGGTGACAGAGGCGGGCGGCGCTCCCCGCACGCTCGACAGCCTGATGGGGGAAGAGGGGCTGGTGCTCTATTTCAACCGCTCGCTGGACTGGTGTCCGATCTGCCTGCGGCAGACGCTGGAGCTTGAACCCTATGCTGACGCGTTCGCCGAAGCCGGCTGGCCGGTCGCCGTGTTGACCTATGACGACGCCGACACTCTGGGTCAGATCGCCGAGCGGCGTGATTTGAGCCTGACCTTGCTCTCTGACGCGGGCAGCCGGACCATCGATGCGTTTGGCGTGCGCGATCCGATCTATTCGGACCCCGATCATCTGGCGTACGGCGTGCCGTATCCGATCACCTTCGTGATTGATCGCGAGGGCGTTGTGGTCGCCAAGTTCTGGCATGAGGCGGGGCTGGGCGATCAGCGTGGTTACGCAACGCGGATTTCCGCCGAAGACGTTCTGGCGGCTGTGCAGTCGCGCTAGCCCTTGTTTGTTGAACCGGTTTGACTGACCTTCAGCTGCTGAGGGGAGGATCGCCCATGCGTGATGGACCTGTGCTGGAAACCGAACGTCTGCTTCTGCGTTTGCCTGAAGAGCGAGACCTGGACGGTTTTATCGGTCTGATGAGCGATGAGGTCGCCGCTCGGCATATTGGCGGTGTGATGGATGCGCCCCTCGTCTGGCGTCAGCTCTGCACCATTCTCGGCCATTGGAGCGTGCGCGGTTACGGCTTCTTCTCGGTCGAGGATAAAGCCAGCGGCGACTGGATAGGCCGGGTCGGCCCCTGGGCGCCTCATGGCTGGCCGCAGCCGGAAGTGGGCTGGTCGATCACTCGCGCGCATTGGGGCAAGGGCTATGGTCCGGAAGCCGCCGCCGCAACGATGGATTTCGCGTTCGAAGCGCTGGGCTGGGAGAGCGTGGTTCACATGATCGCGGCGGAGAACGTCAATTCCCAGGCCCTGGCGCGCAAGCTGGGATCGGTCGATCTGGGCTGGGACGCCGAACTGCCGGGCCTCGGCGTGACGGTGGATGTCTGGGGACAGTCCAAAGCTGACTGGGCGCGCAATCGCGAGCGCTTCAAGCGCTAGAACCAGCCCGCTTCGCGCAATGCGGGGTAGGAGCTGCGGCTGACCGGGGCGGTGATCCCGCCCTTCAGCTCCGCCTGCCCTGACCCGCGCGAATACGCGATTGCGGATATGGCGTCGGCCGCCGCCCACCAGGACCGGTGCAGGCGGTGTCCGGGTCGAGTGGTTTCCGCCAGCGCGATCGCATCCGCAAACCGCATCAGCAATAGATGGGACCCGGCGTTGGTGTGGATCCGCACATAATGGTCTTCGGCCTGGAGAGCGACAATGTCAGCGCTGCGTAGCTGGGCCGGCAGGTGCTGCGCTAGCAGATCAGGCTCCGCCGCTTCGCCGCTCGGTTCCGGTACGGCATTGGCGGGACGCGACAGGGCCGTCCGGGTCAGAAGCATGACGCTGAGCGCCGCGACGCTGATCACGAAAACGGCGGGCAACAGGCGTGCGTATAACAGTAGAGAGACAGCGTTGTTGAACACCAGCGCTTCCGCCGCAATGACGACGCCGGTTTGAGGCGCGGTGACAACCGCCGCCGTCGCCAGCGCCCGCCGCCAGAGCGCCATTCGCGGCAGCAGATGAGAGAAGAGCCGTTCGGCTACAGCCAGCAATCCGCCGCCGACGACCATCACTCCGATCCAGTAGACCAGCCTCAAGGGAAGACTTTCCTGGATGGTGGCGAACGGGCCGACCAAAGCCAGAAACAGCCCGGCCAGCGCCATGACGCCCAGATCGACAACGATCTGATAGCCTTGGGCGTTGAGCATGCGAATGGGCGAAGCCGTGTCGGTCATGCCGAACTCTATCCGCATCCGGTCGCACGGTGTCAATTCCGGCGCCGTTCGCGCATCGCCAATGGTGCGGGCGGCGCCAGTGACGTAGCCGCAGGACGGCTGGCGAAACGGCGTCTGGTCGGGGCGCGCTGACCGCGATTGAACTCCAATTCGTTCATTTCGCGGAGGTCGCCATGTCATCTTTATCGTCATCAGCCCTGAGCCGCACCAGCCATGTGATCATGGCGGTGCTGACCTTGCCGGTCGCAGCCTACGCCTCGCTCTACGTGTTTCCTGATATGCCCGGCTTGCCTGAAAACATCCTGGCAAATCGGTGGGGCGCATACGGCTTGCCCCTTCATGCCGGTCTGGGGGCGGTGGCGCTGTTGATCGGCCCGCTTCAGTTCATGCAAAGCCTCCGGTCCAGGGCGCCGGGCGTTCATCGCGCCATGGGCATGACTTATGTGACAGCGTGTCTGGTGTCGGCGCTGGCGGGGTTCGTCCTGGCGACCGGTACGACCAACGGGGTTGTGGCCGGAGTGGGCTTTGCGCTGGCCGCCATCGTCTGGACGCTGTGCACGGCGCGGGGGCTGAGCTGCGTGGTCACCGGGCAGTACGCCGCGCATCGCCGCTGGATGATCCGCAGTTATGCGATGACCTTTTCCGCCGTGACCCTGCGCATCCAACTGGGGCTGGGCACAGCGGCGGGACTAGATTTCGCCGAGTTCTATCCGATCCTGGCCTTCAGCGCCTGGATCCCCAATCTGATCGTCGCCGAGCTGTGGCTTCTGCTGCGCAATCCCTCCCGTGGCGCTCAGAACCAGCCGGCGTCCCTGAGCGCAGGGTAATAGGTGCGGCTGACCGGGGCTTCTACGCCGTCTTTCAGGACCAGAACGCCCCGGCCATCGCTTTTCCGGATGTCTTCAACGGCGTCTCTAGCGACCCACCACGACCGGTGGGTCCGCGCGCCGTCCAGTCCGTCACAGGCGGCGACCGCGTCAGACAGGCGCATGAGGATCAGGGCTTCGCCCCGGTCTGTGCGGACGCGCAGATAATGATCCTCTGCGCTCATCGAACGGATCCGGGCGGTCTTGAGTTTGACAGGGAGCTTGTCGATCAAGGCGGCGCCCGCCTGTGCGGGACGGGCGCCTTCGCCCGCTGCGTCCTCGGTCAGCCGGTCGACCACATAGACGACCGAGGTCACGAAGCCCGAAATCACCAGCACCAGGCCATAGACAAACGCGACATTCACAGGAGCGCCCTGGTCGCTGGCCATGACATTGACCCAGGACACGGCCGCTGTGATCGGAATCGAAACCACCATCGCACTGGCCACATAGACGAGCCATCGGGGGGCTTGAGGCAGCCATAGAGGCATGAAGTGTCCGACGGCGTATCCGATCAGGCCGCCCAGCGCGACGAACCCGGTCCAGTAAAGCCACACCATCGGCCAGCCGAACATATAGCTGCCAAACGGTCCAAGAACCGCCAGGAACGTGCCGATTCCCAGCACCATTCCGACAGGTCGAGCGCAATTGCGGGCCAGTGTCAGGATGGTCTGCATCATAGAGCTTGCCTTGATCCCCCGTTCGCGAAGCGTGAACGGCAGGGTGGCTGCAACTCACGTACAGGTCCAGTCCGATCGCGCAGAGCCGCTTTTCCACCCTCAACGTGGCGGGCAGTGGTGTTTCGGCGATCCCGCGCCGCCAGAGGGGCGGAGAGCGGATCGCCAGACACCGGGAGATGACGACATGCAAGACCGTTCCTTCAAAGCCGCTGCTCTCGCGAGCGCCGCACTGTTCGCTTTGGCCTTCATGCCTGTGGCGGAAAGCCAGGACGCCGTGGCCGCCGCCGCGCTTGAGATCACGATTGATGGGCTGCGCACCAATGAGGGGCGAGTCTGGGTCGGGCTTTACGCCTCGGAAGACGATTGGGACGAACAGATCGAGTCGGCGCAAGGCTGGGCGGACGTGGACGACGGCGTGGCGCGCGTGCGGCTCGCCGAGCTGTCATCGGGCGCGGTCGCGATCCAGGTCTTTCACGACGCTAACGGCAATAACGACTTTGACACCAACTTCATGGGCATTCCGTCAGAACGCTATGGTTTTTCCAATAATCCACGTCCGAAATTTCGGGGTGCGAATTGGGATGAAGCCGTGTTTGAGTTGAGCCCCGGCGAAACCCAGGAACTGACGATCACCTTGCATGGAGCGCGGGGATGAATATCGACGCCTTCCTGCAAGCGCCCTTGCACATCCAGGTGCATGCGATCGCAGCACTCAGCGCGCTGGGGCTCGGCGTCGTCCAGTTCGCCGCCCCCAAAGGCACGATCCCGCACCGTACGCTGGGCTATGTCTGGGTCGGCTTGATGCTGCTGGTGGCGGGGACGGCCTATTTCATCCGCACCCATGAGGGTCAGTTCAGCTGGATCCACCTTCTGATCCCCGTCACGCTCGTCGGCGTTGTCTGGCTGAGCGTCCTGGCGAGGGTCGGCAATGTGAAGCGTCACCGGTCTGCTGCGTTCGTGCTGTTCATGGCGGCGCTGGTGACGCCCGGCCTTTTCACGCTCGTGCCCGGGCGTTTGATGAATGCCGTGGTTTTTGGCGGATGAGGGGTGAGATCGCGGCCTGTCATTGACCTGACGCAAGGCCGCGCTAAACCTGCCCGTCTGATGTCCGGGGTTTACCGGAACGCTGTATCAGGGGGTTCTGATGACGATGCCATGGTTCAAACTTGCAGCGGTCGGGTTCAGCCTCGCCGCGCTGAACGCTTGCTCCGAACCTGTCCCGGCGGACGTGACCGAGCCTGTGGCCCAGCCCAGTCTTGTATCCACCGATGCGCCGCGCACTCCGGTGCAGGCGCTGGCGCCGTATTACGCCCAGCTTGATTATGCCGTTCCGGTGGCGCCTGAAGGTCCGGCCTTGCCGGGAAGCGAAACCGTGCTCACCTCGATCGCGTTTGGATCCTGCAACACAGCCCAGCGGGAGATTCCCATCCTCGCGACCATCGCGAACGAGCCCCATGACCTCTTCATGTATGTGGGCGATAATGTGTATGGCGATGCGCGCGCCTATAACGCAGACCTGCCGGAGCTGCGGGAGAACTACGCAGCCCTCGCCGCCCGTCCCGAATTCCGCCTGTTGCGGTCTGCGCTGCCGATGCTCGCGACCTGGGATGACCATGATTACGGCATGAATGATATGGGCCGTGATTTCCCGTTCAAAGGCTTCGCCGAACAGCTCTTCCTCGATTTCTGGCGGGCGTCTGACACCGATCCGCGGCGTCAGCGCGAGGGGATTTACGACTCCCATGTCTACGGCCCGGAGGGCCAGCGTGTGCAGATCATCATGCTGGACACCCGCTATTTCCGCTCCGAGCTGACCCCGACCGATGACCGTGGCGCCGTGGGGCGTGAACGCTATGTTCCCAGCGATAATCCTGATCAGGACATGCTGGGCGCCGCGCAATGGGCCTGGCTGGCGGATCAATTGCGTGAGCCGGCGGATTTGCGCCTGATCGTCTCGTCCATTCAGGTCCTGGCGGACGGGCATGGCTGGGAAGCCTGGCGCACCATGCCGATGGAGCGTGATCGTTTGTTCCGCCTGATCAACGATACCGGCGCTCAAGGCGTGGTGTTCGTGTCCGGCGACCGGCATTCCGCCGGGCTTTACCGGCGCGACAATGTGGCGAGCTACCCGCTTTACGAGATCACCTCGTCGGCGCTGAACATGTCCTATGCTGACGAGAACAACGAACCCGGACCCAATCGCCTGGGCGCCATGTACGCTCCGGAAAATTACGGCGTTATCGGCATTGACTGGGATGCCGGACAGCTCAGCCTGCAAATCAAGGACATGGAAGGCGATCCTGTCCGGGAGCAACGTATCCGCCTGGCCGAGATCGGCGTGCGCTGACACCGTGTCCTGGCAGTCACGCCTGTCAGTGTCTGCACCGCCTGCAAGCATTGATGAATTGCTTGCGGGTGGTCGGACGTGAAGGATGGCGTCGGGGGACGATATGAAAGACGCAAGCGCATTCGAACGGTTGTTCACAGGCGAAACCGAGGTTGAGGCCGGGACTGAAACGCCAGGGGCCTCAAGGGCTCTGGTGCAACGCGCGGGCGCGGGCCTGATCGATTCAGGCCTGGGGTTGGCGGTCCGCTTCGTGCTGATCGTTCAGGTCTGGAGCTGGTCGCGCGCGAACGCCGCCGCCGTGGACGATCCCTTGTCGTGGCGGTCCTGGGTCACGCCCACGGACGGGCTTGAGAGTGCAGCCCGGTTATGGACCATGGGGCGGGTGGATGCAGGCTTGGCGGCCGCCCTATTGCTGACGGTCGCCAGCCTTGTCAGCCTTAGCCTGGCTGCTGGCTTCATGACCCGGCTAACAGGCCTGGCGGTGATGCTGGGCGCTTTATGGCACATGATGTTCATTTTGCCTGAAGCCTTCACCTCGACAGTGGCCTATGTGGCGTTGGGGCTGTATTTGCTGGCGCGCGGCGCCGGACCTCTGTCCCTTGACTGGGCGCTCGCCCGTCTGGCGCGGCTGGCCTGATACGGAGATCGTGGTGACGCGCTGAGACGCACAGGTTGCTTTGCGCCGCCCCGCGTGATGATTTCGCAATTAATTGCTCACCCCGATCTGTAAGGGCCGCTCCATGCTGATCTACCGCAATGTCGCCATGGTGATGGTGGCCACCTTGTTCCTGCAGGCCGCCATGGGCGCGCTGGGCGTCGCCCTGCCGTTGGCGATGAGCGGCGCAGGCTGGGGGCGTCCGGCCATCGGCGCCGTGATCGCGGCGTTCGGCGCAGGCTTCGCCATCGGCGCCTGGCTGTCTCCGAACATGATCCGGTCTGTGGGTCATATCCGCGCCTATGCCGGCTATGCCGGCGGCGCGGCTGCGCTGACGCTGCTCCTGGCGCTGGGCGATCATTTCATCTGGTGGCTGATCACCCGCTTCGGCTTCGGCATGTGCGCGGCGGGCCTGTTTGCGGTGGCGGAAAGCTGGATCGCGGACGCCACGCCCAGCGAACGCCGCGGCGCCGTGATTTCGGTCTATCAGATCGTCGGACGCGCCGGCCTGATCGCAGGACCGTTCCTGATCGCCTTGCCCGGCTTTGACGCGCGCGACGGTTTCATCATGGCGGGCGCCGCCATGGCGTTGGCCCTGACCCCCATCGTGTTCACCAAGCGCGCGCAGCCCAGCCTGCCCACGGGGGAGACCGTCCCTGTCACCCGGTTGTTCTCGATTGCGCCTGCGGCGGCGGCGGCGGCGTTTACGGCCGGGCTTCTCAATTCCGGCGTTCTGGGCTTCATGCCGATCTGGGCGCAATCGCTCGATCCTGAATATGGCGCAGGCAGCGCTGCGCTGTTGATGGCGGTGATCTACGCCGGCTCGATGCTCACCCAATGGCCTGCCGGGATGATTTCTGACCAGATGGACCGGCGCCTGGTCATCGCGGCCCTGTCGATTGTCGGCGGGCTCTTCGCTCTGATCCTGGTGGTGATGCCCAGCCCGTCTCTGGGCCTCGCAGCGCTTCTGGTGGGTCTGTGGGGGGCGGCCAGCCTGTCGTATTTCGCCGTCGCGGTCGCGCACGCCGCCGACCGGTCGCGGGTGGAGGAGTTGCCCGCCATCGCGTCAGGCATGTTGCTTGTCTGGGCGATCGGCTCGACTCTGGGTCCGATTGTGGCGGGCGTCGCTTATTCGGGGCCTCTGGGGCCGCGCGGATTATTTTTATTCGCTGCTGTCGCCAGCTGCATTCTGGCGGCCGGCATGTTCTGGCGACGCCGCGCCCGCGAGGCCGTGAAAGAAGATGAGCGATCGCATTTCGTCAACCTGCAGGCCACGTCCGCCGAGCTGGCGGAAATCGAGGCGCCGGAAGACGAGCTGGATCGAGTCTGATGTTGGCGTTGATCGTCGCTGTGCCCGCCCTGCTCGGGGCTTTGGCCGCTTTCGCCTTGCGCGGCAGGCTGCGCAAGCTGGGCCTTATGGCCTGGCTGGGCTGGCTGATGATCGGGACCGGCGCGCCGGTGCTTTTGGGGCAGCTCGTCGCGTTGGGCCTTACAGACGTCGCGGCGTCCATGGCGGAGGGGTGTCGGCAAGGCGGCCCGGACGCGTGTCACCGCGCCGGATTATACCTGGTTCTGCCCTTGGCGGCGGGTTTGTGCGGAGGGCTGGGATGGATCGCCGGCGCCCTGACCACGCGCTTTGCTAAGGTAAAAGACACGAACTCCCCCCTATGATAGGGGAATGGCGCGTTGCACCGGCCTCAACGGGTGTTATAACGCGCGCTGTCCGCCTAGGTGCGGGTGTTTCTCGCCCGTACTCCCCTCAGCTCTGTGCGAGAGATATTGCTCCATGAACATTCACGAGCACCAGGCGAAAGCCCTGTTGAAGTCTTACGGCGCTCCGGTCGCCGAAGGTATCGCCGTGTTTTCCGTCGAAGAAGCTTCCAAAGCCGCTGACCAGCTGCCCGGTCCGCTCTGGGTTGTGAAATCCCAGATCCATGCCGGCGGCCGCGGCAAGGGCAAGTTCAAGGAACTGCCCGCCGACGCCAAAGGCGGCGTGCGCCTCGCCTTCTCCAAGGAAGACGTGGCCAAGCACGCCAAGGAAATGCTGGGCAATACGCTGGTGACCCACCAGACCGGCCCTGAAGGCAAACAGGTCAACCGCCTGTATATCGAAGACGGCGCGGATATCGAATCCGAGCTCTATCTGTCGCTGCTGGTGAACCGCGAAACCGGCCAGGTGGCCTTCGTGGTCTCCACCGAAGGCGGCATGGATATCGAGCAGGTCGCCGAAGACACGCCCGAGAAGATCCTGACCGTCAATATCGACCCGCTGACCGGCGTCACCGCCGACGATGCGTCCGAGATCGCGAAAGCGCTCAAGCTGGAAGGTCAGGCCCGTGACGACATGCTGTCGCTGGCGCCGATCCTCTACAAGGCGTTCACCGAGAAGGATATGGCCCTTCTGGAAGTGAACCCGCTGATCGTCATGGAAAACGGCCGCCTGCGCGTGCTGGACGCCAAGGTGTCCTTCGACGGCAACGCCCTGTTCCGTCACGACGATGTGCGCGAGCTGCGCGATCTGTCGGAAGAAGACGAAAAAGAGATCGAGGCGTCCAAATACGACCTCGCCTATATCGCGCTCGACGGTGATATCGGCTGCATGGTGAACGGCGCGGGCCTGGCGATGGCCACCATGGACATCATCAAGCTCTACGGCGCGGAACCGGCGAACTTCCTGGATGTGGGCGGCGGCGCTTCGAAAGAGAAAGTGACGGCGGCGTTCAAGATCATCACCGCTGATCCGAACGTCAAAGGCATCCTCGTGAACATCTTCGGCGGCATCATGCGCTGCGACGTCATCGCCGAGGGCGTGGTCGCTGCGGTGAAGGAAGTCGGCCTGAAGGTTCCGCTGGTGGTCCGTCTTGAGGGCACCAATGTGGACCTCGGCAAGAAGATCCTCAACGAAAGTGGTCTCGACATCACCTCGGCTGACGATCTCGACGACGCCGCGAAGAAAATCACCGCTGCTGTGAAAAAGGCCTAAGCCATGTCTGTACTCGTCAATAAAGACACCAAAGTCATCGTTCAGGGCCTGACCGGCAAGACCGGCACCTTTCACACCGAACAGGCGCTGAACTATTACGGCACCAAGATGGTCGCCGGCGTGCACCCCAAGAAGGGCGGCGAAAGCTGGACGTCAGGCTTGGATGGCTCGGCCACCCTGCCGATCTTCGCCTCCGTGGGTGAGGCCAAGGAAGCCACCGGCGCCACCGCGTCCGTGATCTACGTGCCGCCGGCCGGCGCCGGCGCCGCGATCATCGAGGCGATTGATGCGGGCATCGAGCTGATCACCTGCATCACCGAAGGCATTCCGGTGATGGACATGGTCAAGGTGAAAGCCCGCCTTGAGAAGTCCAATTCGCGTCTTCTGGGCCCGAACTGCCCCGGCGTCCTGACCCCGGAAGAGTGCAAGATCGGCATCATGCCGGGCTCCATCTTCAAGAAGGGCTCCGTCGGCGTCGTCTCTCGCTCCGGCACCCTGACCTATGAAGCCGTGTTCCAGACCTCCAATGCGGGCCTGGGTCAGACCACGGCTGTGGGGATTGGCGGCGACCCGGTCAAAGGCACCGAGTTCATCGACGTGCTGGAGATGTTCCTCGCAGACGACGAGACCAAGTCGATCATCATGATCGGCGAGATCGGCGGCTCTGCGGAAGAAGAAGCGGCGCAGTTCCTGAAAGACGAAGCCAAGAAGGGCCGCAAGAAGCCGATGGTCGGCTTCATCGCAGGCCGCACCGCGCCTCCGGGCCGCACCATGGGCCATGCCGGCGCCATCGTGTCCGGCGGCAAGGGCGGCGCTGAAGACAAGATCGACGCCATGAAGGCGGCGGGCATCACTGTCTCTGACAGCCCGGCGCGTCTCGGCGACACCCTGGTCGAAGTCCTCAAGGGCTAAGGCTTGCGCCAGATCTGACAGAACCCCCGTCCGGTGATCCGGGCGGGGGTTTTTGTATCGGTGTGGAAATCGGCGCGGCTCAGCCTAAAGTCTGATGAGACGGGGCGGTCGCCCCTGAATGTCTGAACCGCAAGGACTGAAATGCTCTGATTGCAGTAAAAAGCGGACGCTTTTTCCGATTTGCGGCGCTTCGGTCTTCTATTTCTTAACTAACAGGCATAAATGTCGGGTCAAACCACATGCGCGCGTCCGAGACGGCGCGCGTCCCCTCAGATGCCGATTGAATGGCGCCATGGCTGACGAACGCTCCTCCCAAAATCAGACTTTCCTGGACACCTCGTTCCTGTTTGGCGGCAACGCCGTCTATCTTGAGCAAATGGCGGCGAAATACGCCGCGGACCCGGCCTCTGTGCCAGACAGCTGGCGGGCCTTCTTCGCCGAGGTCGGCGATGCGCCGGCGGACGCCAGCCAGGCCGCCAAGGGCCCGGCGTGGAAACGCAAGGACTGGCCGCGTCCCGCCAATGGCGAACTGGTGACCGCGCTCGGTGATATTGAAAGCGCGACCATGGCGCTGCCAGACGCCGTGGCTGAGCACAAAGGCGCCGGCGCCTCTGCCGAGGACGTGCACAAGGCGGTCAAGGATTCCATCGCTGCGATCATGCTGATCCGCGCCTACCGCATGCGCGGCCATTTGGCGGCGGATCTGGACCCGCTCAAGCTCATAAGCTTTGGCGAGCAGCCCGAGCTGAGCCCGGCGACCTATGGCTTTACAGATGATGACCTGGATCGCGAGATCTTCATCAACGGCTATCTGGGCCTTGAGACGGCGACCGTGCGCCAGATGCTCGACATCTTGAAGCGCACCTATTGCTCCACCTTCGGCGTGGAGTTCCAGCACATCTCCAACCCCGAAGAGAAAGCCTGGCTGCAAGAGCGCATCGAGGGTCCGGACAAGGAGATCGCCTTCTCCAAGGAAGGCAAGATCGCCATCCTCAAGAAGATCATCGAGACCGGCGCGTTCGAGAACTTCCTGCACAAGCGCTATCCGGGCACCAAACGCTTCGGCATTGATGGCGGCGAGAGCCTGATCCCGGCGCTGGAGCAGATCATCAAGCGCGGTGGCGCGCTGGGCGTCAAAGACATCATTCTGGGCATGCCGCACCGGGGCCGCCTGAATGTTCTGGCGGCGGTGATGGGCAAGCCCTATCACGTGATCTTCCACGAGTTTCAGGGCGGCGACACGCTCGGTCAGGTGGATTACGCGTCAGGCGATGTGAAATACCATCTGGGCTCGTCGTCTGATCGCGAATTTGACGGCAACAAGGTCCATCTGTCGCTCACCCCCAACCCGTCGCACCTGGAAGCGGTGAACCCGGTAGTGCTGGGCAAGGCGCGCGCCAAGCAGACCCAGTTCCGTCGTGACGAGGGCGATGAGTCCAATTACGTCGAAAAAGTCCTGCCGCTCCTGCTGCACGGCGACGCCGCCTTCGCAGGTCAGGGCGTTGTGACGGAATGTTTCGGTCTGTCGGGCCTGCGCGGTCACCGCACCGGCGGCGCGATCCATTTTGTGGTGAACAACCAGATCGGCTTCACCACCGATCCCAAGGACAGCCGCTCTTCGCCTTACCCGTCGGACGTGGCGCTGATGGTTCAGTCGCCGATCTTCCACGTGAACGGCGATGATCCGGAAGCTGTGACCTTCGCCACCAAAGTCGCGGCGGAATATCGCCAGCGCTTTGGCAAGGACGTGGTCGTGGACATGTTCTGCTACCGTCGCTACGGCCATAACGAGGGTGATGATCCCAGCTTCACCCAGCCGATCATGTACAAGACGATCGCCAAGCACCCCACTACGCTGGAGCTTTATACCCAACGCCTGATCAACGAAGGCGTGACCACCCAGAAAGAGGTCGACGGCTGGGTCGAGGAGTTTGCGCAATTCCTCGATGACGAGTTTGAAAAGGCCAAGTCCTACAGCCCCAATCGGGCGGACTGGCTGGACGGTGTCTGGCAGGGCCTGGGCCTGCCAGAAGAGGATGATCGTCGCGGTCAGACCGCTGTCGAGGCGAGCGTGCTCACCGACATCGCTGACAAGATGACGACGGTGCCGGAAGACATCGCCATCCACAAAACCCTCAAGCGTGTGATCGCAGGTCGTCGCAAGGCGGTTCTGGACGATCAGAACGGCATTGACTGGGCGACGGCGGAGCATCTCGCCTTCGGGTCGCTTCTCAAGGAAGGCTTCCCGGTGCGTCTGTCCGGTCAGGATTGCGGCCGCGGGACATTCTCCCAGCGTCACTCCCATGTGATCGATCAGAACACGGAAGAGCGCTATACGCCGCTCAACAATCTGGGCGGCGATCAGGCGCGCTATGAAGTCATCGACTCCATGCTGTCTGAGGAAGCGGTGCTCGGTTATGAGTATGGCTACACCCTGTCCGCCCCCAATTCGCTGGTGATGTGGGAAGCCCAGTTCGGCGACTTCACCAACGGCGCGCAGGTGATCATCGACCAGTTCATCTCCTCGTCAGAGCGCAAATGGCTGCGCATGTCGGGTCTGGTGATGCTGTTGCCGCACGGCTATGAGGGCCAGGGGCCGGAGCACTCCTCCGCCCGCCTCGAGCGCTATCTGCAGCAATGCGCCGAAGACAATATGCAGGTCGCCAACTGTTCGACGCCGGCCAACTATTTCCACATTCTGCGTCGCCAGATCCATCGCGGTTTCCGTAAACCGCTGGTGATCATGACGCCGAAATCGCTGCTGCGTCACAAGCGCTGCATCAGCCCGCTCGCTGAATTCGCGGAAGGCTCAAGCTTCCACCGCGTGCTGTGGGATGATGCGGACATGACCGTGCGCGAAGGCCGCTCGGACGTGGCCACCGGCCGTGCAGAAATCCCGCTGACCTCTGACGACAAGATCCGCCGCGTGGTCCTGTGCTCGGGTAAGGTTTATTACGACCTGCTGGAAGCGCGCGAAGAGCGTAAGATCGATGATGTCTACCTGCTGCGGGTCGAGCAGTTCTACCCCTTCCCGGCCAAATCGGTGATTGATGAGCTCAAGCGCTTTGACAACGCCGATGTGGTCTGGTGTCAGGAAGAGCCCAAGAATATGGGCGCCTGGAGCTTTGTGGAGCCGTATCTGGAATTCTGTCTTGAGAAGTCCAATACGAAAAGTGCGCGCGCCCGCTATGTCGGCCGCGCGGCCTCGGCCTCCACGGCGACGGGCCTTCTGTCCAAGCACCAGGCCCAGCAAGCCGCCCTCATTGACGAAGCCCTCTCGTAAGCTGTCGCCCGCACGAAGACCTTTCTAGGAAAGAGCTAAAAATGACCGAGATCACCGTCCCCACCCTCGGCGAATCCGTGACCGAAGCCACTGTCGGCGAATGGCAGGTTTCCGAAGGCGACGCCGTGAAGAAAGACGACATCCTGGTGGAGCTGGAAACCGACAAGGTGTCGGTGGAAGTGCGCGCCGAGGAAGATGGCGTTCTCTCCAAGATCGTCGCCCAGGAAGGCGACACCGTGGAGATCGGCGCGACGTTGGCTGAGCTGGGCGCAGGCGGCGGGGCATCCGCCTCCAAAGCCTCTGACGACAAGCCGGCGAAAAAGTCCGAAGACAAGTCCGACGCCAAATCCGGTGGTTCTGGCGGCGGCGATCTGATCGACGCCAAAGTCCCGGTGATGGGCGAAAGCGTCGCCGAAGGCCAGGTCGGCCAGTGGCTGGTGCAGCCCGGCGAGGCCGTCGAGCAGGACCAGGCGCTTTTAGAGATCGAAACCGACAAGGTGGCCGTGGAAGTGCCGGCTCCGGCGGCGGGCGTTCTGGAAGAACAGCTTGTGGCTGAAGGCGACACCGTCACGCCCGATCAGGTGATCGGCAAGATCCGCGCGGGCGCGTCCGCGTCTGCCGCGCCGAAGTCCGAGGATGCGCCGAAAGCGGCGGCGTCTTCGTCTTCTTCGGGCGGTGACGCCAAGGCCATGCCGTCCGCCAATCGCGTGGCGTCAGAAAACAATCTCGACCTGTCCAAGGTCGAAGGCACTGGCAAGGATGGCCGCGTCACCAAGGGTGATGCGCTGAAAGCCGTGCAGTCTGGCGGAACCGCATCCGCCCCGGCTGCGGAGAAATCCTCCAAGCCGCGTGACACCGGCCCGCGCGAAGAGCGCGTGAAGATGACCCGCCTGCGTCAGACCATCGCCCGCCGTCTGAAGGACGCGCAGAACTCTGCAGCGATGCTGACCACCTATAACGAAGCGGATATGAGCGCGATCATGTCCCTGCGTAAGGAAATCCAGGACGATTTCGTCGCCAAGCACGGCGTCAAGCTGGGCTTCATGAGCTTCTTCGTGAAGGCTTGCGTCGCGGCGCTGAAAGACGTCCCGGCGGTCAACGCCGAGATCGACGGCACGGACATCATCTACAAGAACTATTACGACATGGGCGTGGCCGTCGGCACCGATCGCGGCCTTGTGGTGCCGGTTGTCCGTGATGCGGACGACCTGTCGCTGGCCGGCGTCGAGAAGTCCATCATGGACCTCGGCAAGCGCGCCCGCGACGGCAAGCTCGGCATTGACGACATGCAGGGCGCCAGCTTCACCATCTCCAATGGCGGCGTGTACGGCTCGCTGCTGTCGAGCCCGATCCTGAACGCGCCGCAGTCGGGCATTCTGGGCATGCACAAGATCCAGGAGCGCCCGGTCGCCATCAATGGCGAAGTGAAGATCCGTCCGATGATGTATCTGGCGCTCTCCTACGATCACCGCATCGTGGACGGCAAGGAAGCGGTGACCTTCCTCGTCCGCGTCAAGGAAAGCCTTGAGAACCCGCAGCGCCTGCTGCTCGACATCTAGTCGATCTCACAGGTTTCAAGCGATCAGCCCCGGCCGGACACGGCCGGGGCTTTTTGTTTGGGGCTGGGCGTGGGGGCGATTGTTAGCTTAGAATACGGCCATAACCTTGGGGGAGGCACTCTGATGGCCGATGACATTGAGACTGCAGCCGGGCGTCCGAAGACGCCGCTCTGGTTCTGGATCGTGGGCGTTGTGGCGCTGATCTGGAACGGCTTCGGGGCGATGGATTACACCCTGACACAAATGGGCAATGAGGCGTATCTGTCCGCCTTCACCGAGGAACAGCTCGCCTTCTATCTCGGTTTCCCGCTCTGGTATGAGGCGGTCTGGGCCCTTGCGGTCTGGAGCGCGGTGGTCGCCAGCATCGCTATGCTTATCCGGTCCAAACTTGCCGCGCCGCTGTTTCTGGTCTCCATCGCTTTCTACATCATCAGCGCAGCCTATCTGTTCGGCTTCACCGCCGCCTATGACCTGATGGGCGGGATCGGCGGAGTGATCTTCTCGCTCGTGATCTTCTTAAGCCTGGTCGCGTTCTGGCGGGTCGCGGCCTGGGGCGTGAAAGCGGGCGTGCTTCGGTAACGGGGTTGAAAGCGTTCGGGGCTACACCGACCTGTAAACGCATAGCCGCCCTGCATCCTTCGCCGCATTGACGCGGGGGAGGGCAGGAGTAGGGTGCGGCTAACCCCTCCTTAGCGCGCTTGTCGGCGCGCGTTTACCGATGACGGTGTACCCCATGGCAGATCAATATGATGTGGTGATTATCGGCGGCGGCCCCGGCGGCTATAACTGCGCCATCCGCGCAGGCCAGCTGGGTCTGAAGACGGCCTGTATCGAGTCGCGCAAGACGCTGGGCGGCACCTGCCTGAATGTGGGCTGCATTCCGTCCAAGGCGATGCTGCACGCGTCCGAGCTTTATGAAGAAGCCAACAAGAATTTCGCCGATATGGGCATCGAGGTCGGCAAGCTGTCGCTGAACCTCAAGAAAATGATGGGTCAGAAGGATGACGCCGTCGACGGCCTGACCAAGGGCGTGGAATTCCTGTTCAAGAAGAACAAGGTCGATCATGTCCGCGGCAAGGGCCGCATCGCCGGCAAGGGCAAGGTGATCGTCACCGGCGAGGACGGCAAGGAAACCGAGCTCTCCGCCAAGAACATCGTCATCGCGACAGGCTCTGAGGTCACCCCGCTGCCGGGTGTCGAGATCGACGAGGAGCGCATTGTCTCCTCCACCGGCGCTCTGGAGCTCAAGGACGTCCCCAAAAAGCTGATCGTGATCGGCGCAGGCGTGATCGGGCTCGAGCTCGGCTCTGTCTGGCGCCGCCTGGGCGCGGACGTGACCGTGGTGGAATTCCTCGATCGCGCGCTGCCGGGCATGGATGGCGAGGTCTCCAAACAGGCCAAGCGTCTGTTTGAAAAGCAGGGCATGAGCTTCAAGCTGTCGCGCAAGGTGACCGGCATCGAAAAGCTCAAGACCAAGCTCAAGGTCACCACCGAAGCGGCCAAGGGCGGCTCTGAAGAGGTGCTGGATGCGGACGTGGTGCTGGTCTGCATCGGCCGCCGTCCGTACACGGAAGGCCTGGGGCTCGAGACGGTCGGGATCGAGGTCGACAAGCGCGGCATGATCGCAAACGACCACTTCAAGACCGCCGCTGAAGGCGTCTGGGTGGTCGGCGATGTGACCTCGGGTCCGATGCTCGCGCACAAGGCGGAAGATGAGGGCACGGCGGTGGCCGAGCTGATCGCCGGCAAGGCCGGGCACGTCAATTATGACGCCATCCCCAATGTGGTGTACACTTATCCCGAAATCGCTTCGGTCGGTCAGACCGAGGAACAGCTCAAGGAAGCGGGCCGCAAATACAAGTCCGGCGCCTTCCCGTTCATGGCGAACTCGCGCGGCCGCACCAACCACACGACCGACGGCTTCGTGAAAATCCTGGCGGACGCCGAGACCGATGAAATCCTCGGCGCGCATATCGTCGGCCCGAACGCCGGCGAGTTGATCGCAGAACTGACTGTGGCCATGGAATTCCGGGCGGCGTCCGAAGACATCGCGCGCACCTGCCACGCCCACCCGACCCTGTCTGAAGCCGTGCGTCAGGCGGCCATGGGGGTCGAGGGCTGGACCATGCAGATGTAAGCCGTCCCAGACTGTCTTCGGGTGCGTTTGGGACTATGTCACGAAAATGTCTGACGACATTTGCGGGGCGGTGCGCCATAACGCGCCCGAACAGGTCTCGGGAGGTTTGCCGGTGACGATTTCGACTCAACAGCAGTCCAGTTCAACGCTGGAAATCCGCGGCCCACGCTTGCGGCTGGTGGCGATTGATGCGGAATTGGCCCGCCTGCAGGTGACCGATAAGGACGGCTTTTTCGCCGCTCTGGGCGCGCAGCGCGAACCCGCCTGGCCGCCGATCGCTGATGATGAGCCCAAGCTGGCGGACAAACTCGAGATTCTCAATCGCACCCCGGAAGAAGCCGGCTGGCGCGGCTGGGTCTTTCTGATGGGCTGGACGCCGGACGGCCTCGACCGTGCGGTGGGCGTGGGCGGGTTCCACGGCCCGCCTGATGAACAGGGCTGCGTTGAAATCGGCTATGCGATGCAGCCCAGCTTCCGCGAGCAGGGCCTCGCCACCGAAGCGGTGGAAGGCCTTGTGGGCTGGGCGTTCGACCATCCCGACGTCAGCTGTGTGCGCGCCCAGACCCTGCCGCACCTGACCGCTTCGATCCGGGTGCTTGAGAAAACAGGCTTCACCTTCGTTAGGAAATTGACCGACGAGAGCGGCGAAACCCTGTGCCTGTTTGAGCGCAAGCGCGACTAGCCGCTGCGCTTGCGGGCTCTGGGGTGGGTGGCGGCGTGGATCGTCATGAGCCGGCTTGATTCGATGTCGGCATAGACCTGGGTCGTGCTCAGCGAGGCGTGGCCCAGAAGATCCTGGATCGCCCGCAGATCGCCGCCATGCGCCAGAAGATGGGTTGCGAAGGCGTGCCGCAGGGCGTGCGGCGTGGCGCTGGCAGGCAATCCCAACCGGGATCTCAGCGTCTGCATCGCGGCCTGCATGGCGCGCGGCTGCAAGGCGCCGCCGCGGCTGGCCCGAAACAGGGGCTCATCGCGCTCGATCTGATGGGGACAGGCGTCCACATACGCGCCCACCGCCTGACGCACCGCGGGCAGAACCGGGACGATCCGGCTTTTGCCGCCCTTGCCCGTCACGCGCAGCACATCGGGCAAGGGGTGGTCCCGGCCTGTCAGGGCCAGCGCTTCGGAGATCCGCAGTCCGCACCCATACAGCAGGCTGAGAACGGCGGCGTCACGCTGACCGATCCAGTCTTCAGTCGCGCCGAGCCGGGCTTCCTTCAGCAGGGATTTCGCCGCGCTTTCGCTGACCGGGCGCGGCTGGCGCCGGGGCGCCTTGGGCGACTCCACAAGACCGAGCGCAGGATTGTCCAGCCCCCAGCGGCGACGGCCATAACCGTAAAAGGTGCGTGCCGCGGACAGGCCGCGTTGCAGGGTGCGCGGACCGACCCCGTCCCGCCGCCGATCCGCCAGCCAGGCGCGCCAGTCGGCGCTGGTAAGCTGTGAGAGCGCCTTCAGGGTCAAAGCCCCGCCCAGATGCCCGGTCAGAAACTCAAACAGGCCTGTCAGGTCGCGGTTATAAGCCTCGACCGTGCGCGGACTCAGTCGCCGCTCGCCCTCAAGATGGGATAAAAAGGCGGTGAGGGCGGCGTCCGCGCCCAGATTCGGTTCGCCTAGCTGCGCAGCCATGGCGCGATCCGGCGTTCAAGCGCCCGGGCGAGGAAATGGATGAGGTCTGCGCCCTGATCCGCCGTGAAAGCTCGTGCATCCCGACTGGCCAGGCACAAGACGCCGGGATGGCCGCCGATTTCGATGCGGGCGATGGCTTCAGAGCGCATGTTCGGGCCGAGCGGGCCGTAGAGCGCATCAGCGAACCGCCCGTTCACAAGCCCCAGGCGTTCGCTGTCATCGCCGAGCAGCCCGTCTGCCAGTTCGGGCGAGCAGCCCAGAATCGCGTCTGCGTCTTTCAGCGGGGAATGACCTTCTAGAAACACTCTGACAGCGTCCACGCTCAAGGCGCCGGCGACGCGGCCCGCGAGCTTGTGATCAAGCGCGCTGAGGTCTTCGGCCTCCAGAATCGCCAGAACAGCGGCGTGGGTCTGGGCCTGGGCGGCCATATTGGCCTTGGCGAGCGCGATCAAAGCGTCGCTGGTGGCGCGCGCCTTGCGCAGATCCTTTTCCAGCTTTTTCTGACGGCGCTGGCCCAGATCGACAACACTGTCACCTGAGTCTGCGGCGCGAATCGCGGCCATCAGCTCAGGATCCCCGGTGATCACTTCCGGACGCGCCCGCAAGGCGGTGCGCAGGGTTTCCAGATCCAGCGTGTCCAGGGCGCTCATCATTCGATCTCCATGCTGACCCGTCTTCAGTGCCAGAGCAGGCTTGTGAATGCGTTAACCCTGAGGCGTTCGGCCTGCGCTTTGTTAGACTGAGCCAGAATCAAACCCTGTGAGGATCAGCCTGCCGGTGAGCGACGCCGCCCCATCCCCGCAACGCGCCTCGGTCCTGTTTCCGATGCCTTTGCCCGAACCGTTTGATTATGCGGTGCCAGAGGGCGTGCGCGTGAAACCCGGCGATCATGTGCTGGCGCCGCTGGGCAAGCGCAGCGCGCCGGGCGTGGTGTGGGATGTGGGCCCTGATGACGGCAAGCGCTCGTTGAAACCTCTCGATGATCTGCGCGGCGGTCCGCCCCTCAGCGCCTCCATGCGCGAGTTTATCGACTGGGCGGCGCGCTATCTGGTGGAGCCGCCCGGCGTCGTTTTGCGCGCGGTGCTCCGAAGCCCTGGCGCGCTCAAACCCTCACCCACTGAAACGCTCTATCATTCCACCGGCCAGACCCTCATTCGGCTCACTGCGGCGAGGCGTGCCGTTCTGGACGCTGTGCAGCAGGGCCCCGCCAGCGCCGCCGAGCTGGGGCGTCGTGCGGGCGTGTCCGCCTCCGTCGTGAAGGGCCTCGCCGAAGCGGGCGCCTTGCGCGCCGAGGAGGCGCCGGTTGATCCGCCGTTCGAGGCGCCTGATCCGTATAAGGAGGGCATCGAGCTCAACCCGGTGCAGGCGGAGGCGGCATCGACCTTGCGCCGTCTGGTGGCGGCGGGCGGATTTCAGGCGGCGCTGCTCGATGGCGTGACCGGGTCGGGCAAGACCGAGGTGTATTTCGAGGCCATCGCCGAGCTGATGCGGCGCGAGCCCGAGGCCCAAATCCTGGTGCTGCTACCCGAGATCGCACTGACCCAGGCGGTCACCAAACGGTTCAAGGACCGATTCGGGGTGGAGCCTGCGCTCTGGCACTCAGGGCTTGCGGACAAGGAGCGCCGCCGCACCTGGCGTGAAGTGGCGTCTGGCCAAGCGCGAATCGTCGCCGGGGCGCGGTCCTCGATCTTCCTGCCGTTCACCAATCTGCGCGGCGTGATCGTCGATGAAGAACACGATCCGACCTACAAGCAGGATGAAAACCTCACCTATAACGCCCGCGATCTGGCGGTGGCGCGCGCCAAGCTGCAGGGCGCGGTCTGCGTGCTCGCCAGCGCCACGCCCTCGCTTGAAAGCCTCGTG
This sequence comes from Oceanicaulis alexandrii DSM 11625, assembly GCF_000420265.1. Taxonomy (NCBI): domain Bacteria; kingdom Pseudomonadati; phylum Pseudomonadota; class Alphaproteobacteria; order Maricaulales; family Maricaulaceae; genus Oceanicaulis; species Oceanicaulis alexandrii. Next base: position 1,262,216 of record NZ_ATUP01000001.1, on the reverse strand, counting down.
AACGCCGAGGCCGGGCGGTATGTGCATGTGGTGCTGCCCAGCCGGGCCGGCGGTGCGGTGCTGCCCGATATCGAGCTTCTGGACCTGCGTGAAAACCCGCCCGAGAAGGGCGAATGGCTGTCGCCGCCGCTGCACAAAGCCGTGGCTGAGACGCTCGCGCGTGGTGAGCAGGCCATGCTCTATCTCAACCGTCGCGGCTTCGCCCCGCTGGTTCTGTGCAAGGCCTGCGGGCACAAGATGAAAAGCCCGGAAGCGGACCGCTGGCTGGTGGAGCACCGCTATACCGGGCGGCTGGTCTGCCATGTCACCGGCTTTTCCATGCCCAAGCCCAAGGCCTGCCCGGAATGCGGTGAGCCTGATTCGCTGATCGGCGTGGGGCCGGGCGTCGAGCGCGTGGCCGAAGAAGCGCGTCAGCGATTCCCCGAAGCGCGGGTGGAGGTGTTTTCCTCCGACACCGCCCAGAACGGCGATGATGTGCGCTCCATCGTCCAGCGCATGGAAGATGGTGAGATCGACATTCTGGTCGGCACCCAGATCGCCGCGAAAGGTCATAACTTCCCCCATCTGACGCTGGTGGGCGTGGTGGACGCTGATCTGGGGCTCGCAGGCGGGGATTTGCGCGCCGGCGAACGCACCTATCAGACTTTGGTGCAGGCGGCGGGGCGCGCCGGACGGGCAGACCGACCGGGCCGGGCGATCCTGCAGACCTGGAACCCTGAACACGAAGCGCTGCAGGCGCTGGCGAATGGCGACCGGGACGGCTTCCTCGCCGCAGAGCGGATGATGCGCGAAATGCTGGGCCTGCCGCCCTTTGGTCGGCTCGCGGCGCTCATCGTCTCTGGTCCCGACCCGGCGCAGCTTGATGAGGCCTGCCAGGCAATCGCCCGCGCCGCGCCGGTGTCTGACGGGGTGCAGGTGTTCGGCCCCGCCGAAGCCCCCCTGGGCGTGGTGCGCGGGCGCTGGCGGCGGCGGTTTCTGGTGCAGGCGCCGCGGAATGTGGACGTCTCCGCCTTCATGCGCGCCTGGATGGGCCGCATGAAGCCGCCGTCTGCGGTCAGAGTCGTGCTCGATATCGAGCCCTATTCGTTTCTTTAACGCGTTTATGGGCGCCTCGAGTCATGAACCGGTGTTGCCGGGCGCGCACCCCTGTGCTAGTTCGGCGCCGGGCTGTGAGACATGCGTGGCGTTAACTCTCGTGTGTCTGACAAGAAGCCAAGTTCCTTCAAGCGTTTGGGCAATGCCGCACTGGTGGGGTCTGGACGCACATCACGAGAAGAAAGCGGCGCAGAACGGTGACCACCGTCGATAATGCGATCATGAGCGAGGCTGGCGAGCGCTATGCGCGCGCCTTGTTCGACCTGGCCGAAGAGGCGGGCGTGCAAGAAGCTGTCGAGACCGATGTGGACGCGCTTGGCGCGGTGCTGTCGGAGTCGGCTGATCTTCGCGACGCCCTGAACAGCCCGCTGTACGGCGCGGCTGAAAAAGCAGCTGTGCTCTCTGCTCTGGCTGAAAAGCTGGACGCCCAGGACCTGACCAAGAAATTCATCGCCGTCACGGCCGGTAATGGCCGTGCGGGCGATATCAAAGACATGCTGCGCGCCTTCAAGGTGCTTGCGGCGCGTAAACGCGGGGCGACTTCGGCTGAAGTCACCACCGCTGATGAGCTGACCGCAACGCAGCTGAAAGAACTGACCGCGGCCTTAAAAACCGCATTGGGCCAGGATGTGGACATTCGCACAGACGTGCGGCCCGACATCCTGGGCGGACTGATCGTGAAGGTCGGTTCGCGCATGTTTGACTCCTCCCTCCGTACAAAGCTGGAGGGGCTGCGCAACACGATGAAAGAGGCGTAGGCCATGGATATCCGGGCGGCGGAAATCTCCGCGATCCTGAAAGAGCAGATCAAGAACTTCGGCGCAGAGGCTAACGTTTCCGACGTTGGTCAGGTGCTGAGCGTGGGCGACGGCATCGCTCGTGTTTACGGTCTTGACGAAGTGCAAGCCGGCGAACTCGTGGAGTTCCCGGGCGGCGTGAAGGGCATGGCCCTGAACCTCGAGCGCGATAATGTCGGCTGCGTGATCTTCGGCGACGACCGGGGCATCAAGGAAGGCGACACCGTCAAGCGTCTGGGCTCCATCGTGGACACCCCGGTCGGCAAAGGCCTTCTGGGCCGCGTCGTGAACGCGCTGGGCGAGCCGATTGACGGCAAGGGCCCGATCGACGCCGCCGAGCGTCGCATCGTCGACGTGAAAGCGCCGGGCATCCTGCCGCGTAAATCGGTTCACGAACCGATGGCCACCGGCATCAAGGCGATCGACTCCATGATCCCCGTCGGCCGCGGCCAGCGCGAACTGATCATCGGCGACCGCCAGACCGGCAAGACCGCCATCGCCATCGACACCATCCTGAACCAGAAACAACTGAACCAGGGTGATGACGAGAGCCAGAAGCTGTACTGCGTCTATGTCGTGGTCGGCCAGAAGCGCTCCACCGTGGCCCAGGTTGTCAAGACGCTCGAGGAAAACGGCGCGATGGAATACTCCATCGTGGTGGCCGCGACCGCGTCCGACCCGGCGCCGATGCAGTTCCTGGCGCCGTTCACCGGCTGCGCCATGGGCGAATATTTCCGCGATAACGGCATGCACGGCCTGATCATCTATGATGACCTGTCCAAGCAGGCTGTAGCGTACCGCCAGATGTCGCTGCTGCTGCGCCGCCCGCCGGGCCGCGAAGCGTATCCGGGCGACGTGTTCTACCTGCACTCCCGTCTGCTGGAGCGCGCGGCGAAGCTCAACGAAAACCATGGCTCCGGCTCGCTGACGGCTCTGCCGATCATCGAAACCCAGGCCAATGACGTGTCCGCCTACATTCCGACCAACGTGATCTCGATCACCGACGGTCAGATCTTCCTGGAAACCGACCTGTTCTACCAGGGCATCCGCCCGGCTGTGAACGTGGGTCTGTCGGTGTCCCGCGTGGGCTCCGCCGCTCAGACCAAGGCCACCAAGGTCGCGGCCGGCAAGATCAAGGGCGAACTCGCTCAGTATCGCGAAATGGCGGCCTTCGCCCAGTTCGGTTCCGACCTGGACGCGGCCACCCAGCAACTGCTCGCCCGCGGCGCGCGCCTGACCGAGCTGCTCAAGCAGCCTCAGTTCAGCCCGCTGTCCATGGAAGAGCAGGCCTGCGTCATGTACGCCGGCACCCGCGGTTATCTGGACAAGATCAAAGTGTCCGCGATCGGTCGTTATGAAGAAGAGCTGCTGCGTCACCTGCACGCAGAGAAAGCCGATCTTCTGGCGGCGATCCGCGACACCAAAAAGCTGTCTGACGAGTCCGAAGCGGCGCTGAAAGCGACGCTGCAGACTTTCACGGCGAACTTCGCATAAGGGCGGGCGCGCTTCGGCGCGCCCAACCTGTCCCACGTCCTGGAAGGTTTAATCTGTCAGGACCACGCGTTTGGGCTGAGGACGAATAATGGCCAGCCTTAAAGAGCTGAAAAACCGGATCAACTCGGTCGAATCGACCAAGAAGATCACCAAGGCGATGCAAATGGTCGCCGCGGCCAAGCTGCGCAAGGCGCAGGAGGCGGCGGAAGCTGCACGTCCGTACGCCGAGCGTATGGCGGCGGTGATGGCCAATCTGTCATCGGCCATGGAAGGCCCGGACGCGCCGCGTCTGCTGGTCGGCACGGGCAAGGACGATGTCCATCTGCTCGTCGTCGCCTCGGCGGACCGCGGCCTGTGCGGCGGCTTCAACACCAATATTGCGCGCCTGGCGCGTGAGCGCATTTCGGCGCTGATCAGCGCAGGCAAGACGGTCAAGGTCCTGACCGTCGGCAAGAAGGGCTATGAAGCCCTCAAGCGCCTGCACGCCGACAAGATCGTTGATCGCATCGAGCTTAAAGATGTGAAGAAGATCGACGGCTCCACGGCGGCGATGGTCGGCGACAAGATCCGCACCCTGTTCGAGGCGGGCGAGTTTGATGTCTGTGAAGTCATCAGCTCTGAATTCGTTTCGGTGATCAGCCAGAAGCCCCGCGCTCAGGTCCTGATCCCGGCGCGTGACGCCATTGACGACACTGTTGAACGTCCTGATCTCAAAGGCGCGATCTACAGCTATGAGCCCGACGAGGAAAGCATCCTCGAGGTTCTGCTGCCGCGTTATGTGGACACGGTCATTCTCTCGGCGCTGCTGGAAAACGCCGCGGGTGAAATGGGCGCCAAGATGGCGGCCATGGATTCTGCGACCCGCAACGCCGGCGAGCTGATCGACAAGCTTAATCTGCAATACAACCGCTCCCGCCAGGCGAAAATCACCAAGGAGTTGATCGAGATCATCTCCGGCGCCGAGGCGGTGTAGCGCACCACGGTTTAAACGACAGGCGACCGGGCGCGGCGCCTTGCAAGGTTTGGAAAAGAGGCTGAGACGATGAGCAAGCTCAAAGGCCGTATCGCGCAGGTGACCGGCGCCGTCGTGGACGTAGAGTTCGAAGGCGGTCTTCCGGAAATCCTGAACGCTCTGGAAACCAAAAATGGTGACCAGAAGCTGGTTCTGGAAGTGGCGGCCCATCTGGGCGAGAACGTGGTGCGTACGATCGCCATGGACGCCACCGAGGGTCTGAAGCGCGGTTCGGAAGTCACCGACACCGGCTCCCCGATCATGGTTCCGGTTGGTCCGGGCACGCTGGGCCGCATCATGAGCGTCACCGGTGAGCCGATCGACGAAGCCGGCGCTGTGGACGCCGCCATGATGGCGCCGATCCACCGTTCGGCTCCGGCGTTTGAAGAGCAGTCCACCGAGGCTGAAATCCTGCCGACCGGCATCAAGGTCGTCGACCTGCTGTGCCCCTACGCCAAGGGCGGCAAGATCGGCCTGTTCGGCGGCGCAGGCGTCGGCAAGACGGTGCTGATCCAGGAACTGATCAACAACATCGCCAAGCTGTTCGGCGGCTATTCCGTGTTCGCCGGCGTCGGCGAGCGGACCCGCGAAGGCAACGATCTGTATTACGAGATGATCGAATCCGGCGTGAACGTGGATCCGAAGGAAAACAACGGCTCTGCAGAAGGCTCGCGTTGCGCGCTGGTCTTCGGCCAGATGAATGAACCGCCGGGCGCACGTGCGCGCGTGGCGCTGTCCGGCCTCGCTCAGGCGGAATATTTCCGCGATGAGGAAGGCAAGGACGTGCTGTTCTTCGTGGACAACATCTTCCGCTTCACCCAGGCCGGCGCTGAAGTGTCCGCGCTGCTGGGCCGCATTCCGTCCGCCGTGGGCTATCAGCCGACCCTGTCCACCGACATGGGCGCGCTGCAGGAACGCATCACCTCCACCAAGAAGGGGTCCATCACCTCGGTGCAGGCTGTGTACGTGCCGGCCGATGACCTGACTGACCCGGCTCCGGCCACCACCTTCGCCCACCTGGACGCGACCACGGTTCTGAACCGCTCGATCGCTGAAAAGGGCATCTACCCGGCTGTGGACCCGCTGGACTCCACCTCGCGGATCCTCGAGCCGCGCATCGTCGGCGAAGAGCACTATCAGACCGCTCGCCGCGTGCAGGAAATCCTGCAGCGCTACAAGGCTCTGCAAGACATCATCGCCATCCTGGGCATGGACGAGCTGTCTGAAGAGGACAAGCTGGTCGTGGCGCGCGCGCGTAAGATCGAGCGCTTCCTGTCCCAGCCGTTCGACGTGGCTGAAGTCTTCACCGGCTCCCCGGGCATCCAGGTGCCGATCGAAGACACCGTCAAAGGCTTCAAAGGCCTGTGCGACGGCGATTACGATCACCTGCCGGAACCGGCCTTCTACATGGTCGGCACCATCGAAGACGCCGTCAAAAAGGCCGAGAAACTGGCCGCTGACGCCGCGTAAGACTGTTCAGCTGGCGCGTCGTCTTGGATGCGCCAGCGACCAGCTCGCTTTCGGGCGAGCGTATTTGACGCAAGGATCGGCCCATGGCTGACAAGCTGCACTTTGACCTGGTGTCCCCTGAACGCCGCGTGTTCGCGGGCGAGGTGGACATGGTCGTGGTTCCGGGAACCGAAGGCGACTTTGGCGTGCTGGCGAACCACGCGCCCTTCATGTCGACCATCCGCACCGGCGCGATCGCGGTCCATTCCGGGTCTGACGTCACCCGCACCTTCATCCGCGGCGGTTTTGCGGAAGTCACCGCGAACGGCCTGACCATTCTGGCCGAAGAAGCGATCGACCTCGCCGACGTAAATGCCGAGGACGTCTCCAAATCGCTGACCGAAGCGCGGGAAGATCTGGGCCAGGCGCGCAATGACGAAGAGCGTCACGAGGCCGAAGCCCGCATCGAGAAGTTCCAGGCGCTGCTGAGCGAGCTGTCTCACTAAAGAGTGAAGCCTTGTCATTAGAGGCTTTGGGAACCCTGTGCACACTGTGCGCAGGGTTTTTTCTTTTAGAGGACTGATGATGACGCGTTCTGCTTGCCTGTCTTTCGCTGCACTGGCGCTCACTGCGTTCAGCGCGCCGGCCTGGGCGATCCAGGATGCAGACCCGAATGCACTGTCTAACCAGATGATCGCGCTGTGTGAGACCGCGTTGGGCCCTCAGGGTCTTGAGGGCGCCGCCGAAGAGATCGGCGTGACGCTGGCGGGCTTTGATTTCCCTGTGGACGGGCGGGACATCACGGTGTCCGAGCAAGCCTTGGTCCTGCCTCACGCCGAGGGCCTGTCTCTCTGGACGGGCCGGCGTGATGGCGAGACGGTCTGCGTCATGGGCGCCTGGAACGACAATCTGCGCGTGGTGCGAGAGGCAGAGGCGCGCTTGCGGGCCGAGGGCCGCACTGTGGTCCACAACACCGTCAACGTCTCGTTCGGTCTGTTCCGGCGCGGGAATTCCGTGCGTGTCGTGGAACTGGCGGCGGAGCGCTAGGCGCTGAATGCGGCGAACGCGTCCGCCACCCGCTCATAGACTTCCCGTTTCCAGGGTATGATCAGCTGAGGCGTGGTTTCGAGCGAAACCCAGCGAAATTCGGAGAATTCCTGCGGCGGGACGGCCTTCAGATCAAACTCGGCGTCCGTTCCCAGATAGCGATAGGCGAACCAGCGCTGTTTCTGCCCCCGCCATCGGTTCTTTTTACGCTGCGCCAGAACCTCGGGCGGGAAGTCATAGGTGAGCCAGTCATCGATGTTGCCCAGCGGCTCTATGAGGTCGGTGGTGACCCCCGTCTCTTCATAAAGCTCGCGCAAACCGGCTTCTTCGGCGGTCTCGCCCTCATCCATGCCGCCCTGGGGAAATTGCCAGCACCAGGGCTCGTCCGCGCCATAGCGCTTGCCCAGCCAGACCTTGCCCTCAGCATTGAACAGGACGAGGCCCACATTGGGGCGGTGCTCGGGATAAGCGGCGCTCATGATCAGTGCGTGTCCCCGTGCGGGTCTGCATGTTCGGTCGCCGCGCCGTTGGCTTCGGTGGGAGCCGGGCTGCTGGCCTCGACCGGATTGCGGATCTGCATCAGAAAGCTCGCGGGGGCCAGCTGATAGCCGCGGCCTTCAAGCCCCTCGGCCCAGGCCGCCACCGTGTCCACTGTGGCGGGATAGGCGAAGCCTGATCCCAGGGCGGTCCCGTTTTGCAGGGCGAGCGCTTCAAGCTCCAGAAGGCGTCCGTCTATGGCGCGCGGGGTCGGGTCTGAGTCCACCACCCGGTCCGCAAGGGTCAGACGCGCTCGAGCTAGCTGGCCCGCCTGGTTCAGGATGGCGCGGCGTCCTGCGCCGTCATGGAAAATGCTGAGGCCTCGGTCTTCCAGCGCTGTGAAGACCTCTGTCAGAGGCCCTTCTGCGGCCCCGAGACGCGCGCCGAGATAATTGGCGACACCCACATAACCCGCCGTGCGAGACAAGAGCCAGGTCAGGCGGCGGGAATTCTCTGTGGGGCTCGCCTCCACCAACAGCGTGTGGGGGCCGGGATCGTTATTGGGATAGTCGAACGGCTCCATGGGCAGTTCGAGCAACACTTCATGACCATCGGCGCGGGCGCGATTGATCCAGGTTTGAAGATTGTCGGCATAGGGCGCGAAGCTGAGCGTCACCTCGGCGGGCAGCTCCTCGATAGCGCGCGCGGTCAGGTTTTCAGACAGGCCCAGCCCGCCCACGATGATCGAGACCGTGGGAATGTCTGCTGCGCCGTCAAAATCCATGGCGTAGGCCTGATCTGGGCGAACGCCGCTGGCGCTGATGACCGGCAGGGGACCGCCTGGGCCGTTCTCATAGAAACCTTCAAGCGGAGCCGGGGGCGCAACGGGCTCGGCAGGGCGGGACGCGTTGGCGGACTCTTGCGTGCTCAGGGCGTCCGCGGTGTCTCGCACGCCTGGCAGGCTGACGTCTTCAGTCTGGGCGTTGCTGAAGGGGACAGGACCATCCCCATGCCCGCCTTCAATTTCGGCAGACGCCAGAACGGCGGGTTGTCCGTTGATGTCGGTGCTGGCGCTGACGGTCGGGGCGGGGCCGCCGGCCAGCCAGGTCAGGGCGGCGACGCCTGCGATCAGCGCAGCCGCAACCCCGAGCCCCGCCAGGAGCGGGGCTTTGAGAGGAAAGCGATCAGATTGCAGTCGGGCCATATGCGCGTGCCGCTTGCTCAACGCCGGTACGGGGCGATTCGCCCCGACCCTGCGTGAGGTTGCGGTAAAGAAGCGTTAACGAAGCCGCTCTGAGGCTGCGTTGATTATTGCAGCTGGGCCTGATCGCGGCTCATCATGGCGTTCAGGATCTCGATGGCGCGATACAGCTGGTAATCTTCGCCGGCTTCCCAGTCTTCGGGCGGCATTTCGGTGTGAGACAGCTCGTTTTCCAGCTCTTCACGCTCGGCGCCGGTCTCGTTTTCCAGTGCGTTGCGAAGACTGGCTTCAGCGTAGGTGTTCACACCCTCCACCTCTTCCTGCTCCACACGGCGCGGCGCGATGGCGATGTCGGGTGCGATGCCGGTCGCCTGAATGGTGCGACCCGCCGGCGTGTAATAGCGCGCGGTGGTCAGGCGCAAGGCGCCGTCACGGCCGCCACGCAGAGGCACCACGGTCTGCATCGAGCCTTTGCCGAAGCTGGTCATGCCGACGATTGTCGCGCGCTCACGGTCCTGCAGCGCGCCGGTGACGATTTCAGAGGCCGAGGCGGAGCCTGAATTGATCAGCACAACGATCGGCGCGCCGTTGAGCATGTCGCCCAGCTCGGCGTTATAGCGGCGGGTGTCGCGCGGATCGCGGCCACGGGTGGAGACCACTTCGCCGCCATCCAGAAACAATGAGGACACCGTCACCGACTGATCCAGCAGGCCGCCCGGATTGGAGCGCAGATCCAGGATCAGGCCCGGCAGCGGACCGCCATAGGCTTCGGTCAGATCGTTGAGCCCGGCGATGGCGTTGGCGGTCGTGTTCTCGTTAAACGTGGTGATGCGCAGATAGGGCGTGTCGCCTTCTTCCATCCGCCAGTAAGCAGCGCGGACCTCAATGAGGTCACGGACGACCGTCACGTCAAACGGGTCCTCTTCCCCTTCGCGCAGGATGGTCAGCACGACCGGATCACCGGCCAGGCCGCGCATGCGCTCGACCGCGTCATCCATGCTCGCGCCGATCATGCTCTCGCCGTCCACAGCGATGATCTGATCGTTGGGCTCAAGACCAGCGCGTTCGCCCGGCGTCTCGGCGATGGGAGAGATGATGGTGATCAGGTCGTCGCGAATGGTGACCTCGATGCCGACGCCGCCATATTCGCCGCTCGTGGTGACCTGCATGTCCTGAAAGTCGTCGGGAGACAGATAGCTCGAATGCGGGTCGAGCGCCTGCATCATGCCGTCAATCGCGCTCTCGATCAGTTCGGCCTTGTCAGGCTCGGTCACATAATCGGCTTCGATCCGGCTCAGCACATCGCCAAACAATTCCAGCTGCCGGAAGGTGGCTTCGCGGCTGTTGGTGTCTTCGCCTTCGGCGGACACGGCCAGGGTGGCGGCGCCGATGCCGAACAGAACAGCTGAAGCAATAATGTGCAGACGCATGGTGGTCTTCCTTAGAGCGCGGCGGTCGAGGTGTTAGCCTCTGCGAAATTCGGGCCGAAGCCAATCCTCAGGGTCAGCAGCTTCGTCAGTGCTGCGTCTTATCTCCAGATAGAGCATTGGCGGCGGATTTGCACGGTCTGACATGGCGCCGACAGGCTCACCCGCCAATAAAGACTGTCCCTCTACGGCGTAAATAAGACCCAAACCGCCTAAAATAAGGGTGTAGCCATCGGGCGTGTTGATCATAAAAACACCGTCAAACCCCTGAAATGGCCCGGCATAGACCACCACGCCATCAAAAAGTGCGGTCACTTGCGCGCGTTGTGCGGTCTCAAACCAGACGCCCTCGCGGCGCACGCCGTCCGGGCCGCGATCGCCGGCGCTGACGGTCAGCTCGCCTCGAACCGGCGGGCTCAACCGGCCCCGAGTATCGCTGAAACGCAAGGTCTCCAGCGGACCGGAGACAGGGCGCGCGTCCACCAGAGAGGCCATGGCGAGGGCCGGCGTCTGTTCCGGTCTGAGACGCGGCACAGGGATGCCGGGCGCCGGTTCGGGACGGGGCTCGGGGCGCGGGGCCAGTCTGGGATCGGCGGCGGCGAAACGACGGATGTCGGCGAGCAGTTCACGCAATGAGCCTGCCTGCTCCGCAATCCTTGCGGCCCGTTGAGACAAGTCGTCGGCCTGGGCGCGCAGGGCGGCTTCCGCAGCCCGGCGTTCCTCGATCAGGGCGGTGACTTCCTCGCGCGTGACCCCGAGCGCTTCACGCGCCTGGATCAGCGCGCGGGTTTGATCTTGCAAAAGCAGGCGCAGGGCTTCGAGCTCCGCCAGCCGCTCGCGCACCGCCAGAACGCGCGCTTCAAGTTGTGGAGCGATCTGCGCCAGCAGACCCGCGGCGCGGGCCGCCGAGGCGGCGTCGTCCGGCGTCACGGCGAGGGCGGGGGGATCTGACATCTCGATGCGCTGAAGCGCGGCCAGCACACGCGCCAGATCGGCCCGCTCGGCCCGCAGACGGGCCAGCAGGTCCGCTTCTTCGCGTTCCAGAGCACGTAGGCGCTCGGTTGCAGCCTCCACCTCGGCCTCGCGGGTTTCAACCCGGCCGGCGGCTTCCACAAGGCGTTGCTGCAGGCGTGCGATGGCGATCTGCGCCGCTTCAGCCTCTTCAGCGCGCGCCTGGGCCTGCTCGCGCAGCTCGGCCGCTTCTTGCTCAAGCGTGTCCACCTCGCCCGGTTCAGGCGCGGTCTGCGCCTGCAGGGCGAGGCTCAGGGCCAGAAAGAGCAGGGAGGAGGCCATCACCCTTCCCGATGATAGGGCGCGCCCGCCAGGACGGAGGCGGCGCGATAGATCTGTTCCGCCAGCATCACCCGGACCAGCTTGTGCGGCCAGGTGGCTTTGCCGAAGCTGAGCATGCGGGCGCCGTGCGGCAGGGCCGGACGGTCATGGCCGTCCGCCCCGCCGATCAGGAAGACCAGATCGCGCGCGCCATCGTCGCGCGCAGTTTCCACCACGCGCGCGAAATCGAGCGAACTCATCGGTTTGCCGGTTTCATCCAGGGCGAAGACCAGCGCGCTGGCGGGGATATCCGCGATCAGCGCCTGGGTTTCTGCGGCCTTGTCCTTGAGCGTTCGCGGATCAAGCTCGCGCTCACAGACCGGACCCAGACTGACAGATCGTCCCACGCCGTTGGCGCGGTCCAGATACTGGTCCATAAGCTCGCGCTCTGGCCCGGCCTTGATCCGGCCGATCGCACGAATCTCAACGCGCATGGGACGCTCTCAGATTGGGAGAGATTAAGACGCCCCGTCTGGCGAGACAGACCACATCTTTTCCAGATCGTAGAAGCTGCGTACTTCGGGGCGGAACAGGTGAACGATGACGTCGCCTGCGTCGATCAACACCCAGTCGCACGTCTTCAGGCCCTCAATGGCGACATTGCCATGGCCGGAATCCTTGAGTTTGCGGACCAGATGGTCGGCCATCGCGCCCACATGGCGGTTGGACCGGCCCGTGGCGATGACCATCACATCAGTGACGGAGGATTTGCCCGTGAGATCGATGGCGACGACATCTTCAGCCTTGTCATCATCCAGCGCGTTCAACACCAGCGCTTCAAGATCCTGCGTGCTCTGGGCGAGTTCGCCAGAGTCGCTGTCAGCGTCGCCATGGGGGCGGCTGTGCAATTCGGTGGACAGAGTCCTTGCTCCCTTAATTGACCAATCCGCACTCTAGCACGTTTCGCCGCTACGTTCGAGCCAGTGAATGGAGAAGGCGCAGGCGCCGTTTTCGGTCCACACATGAGCGGGGACAAGGCCGGCTTTGACCGCAAGGTCCTGGAAGGTCTCAACAGTGAATTTATGAGAGTTTTCCGTGTGGATGGTCTCGTGTTCACGCAGCACGAAAGCCTCTCCGGCCACAGTGAAGTGCAAGTCTCGCAGAGCCTGAAGATACATCTCCACCCGCGAGCGGTACGGATTCCAGAAGGCGCGATAAGCCAGCGCAGACGGGTCTATATCGCCGTCCAGCTCGGTATTGATGCGCTGGATCAGATTGAAATTGAAATCCGCGGTGGCGCCGCCGGCATCGTCATAGGCGGCTTCGAGAACGGCCGGGTCCTTGCGCAGATCCACGCCGATCAGCAGGGCGTCGCCGGGCCTTAGCCAGTCGCGCAGGGTCTTGAGCAGCTGGAGCGCGTCAATCAGCTCGAAATTGCCGATCGTGGAGCCGGGGAAGAAGACGATCCGTCGCCCCTCGGGGATGCTCAGCGCGCTCAGGTCCAGCGTCTGGGTGAAGTCATGACAGACGGCGCCGACCGTGAGGTCGGGATGGTCCGAGGCTATATCGGCGCAGGCGGCTTTGACATGGTCGCCTGATATGTCCATGCCGACGAAGCCTGCAGGACGGTCGAGCGCATCCAGCAGCTGACGGATCTTGACGCTGGACCCCGCGCCGGGCTCCAGAACCACTGCACCGGAACCGGCGAGCGCGTTCAGCTCCGGGCCGATCCGCTCCAGCAAGGCCAGCTCGGTGCGGGTGGGATAGTATTCGGGCGCTTGCGTGATCCGGTCAAAGATCGCCGATCCCGCCGCGTCATAGAAGTATTTTGGCGAAATCGCCTTCTGGGGCTTGCGCAGACCGGCGAGCACATCCGCGCGAAAATCAGAGGCGGAAGGCTGCAAGTCTTTGAAAAACGCCAAGGCGCCAGCCTCGACTAGGGTCTCGTTCGACATGGTCTCTAGGCGTGGCGGCTGCGGGTCAGGATGAAGCTTTTGCACGCATGACGCGTGAAGCCTCAGGATGTAATGGCTCCGTTAAGTATGTCCACCCCGGAGCATTACCTAGGACCAGAGTTTTCGCCTGATTGTCATGCTTGCGGGCGGGCGCCAGAAACCGCGCTGCGGGGGAGAGACGCGCCCGGATCGCATCGCCCGGGCGGGCGACCACGCAGATGGGAATACGACGCGCTATGGCCTTCCAGTCTTTCCAGTGATGAAAGTCCCTGAGCCCGTCCGCGCCCATGATCCAGACGAAATGCACCCGCGGATACCGCGCTTGTAACTGCGTGATCAGGTCGATCGTGGTGCGGGTGTGCAGTCGCGCCTCAAGCGTCGATATGACGTGTCGGGGCTCGGGCATGGCCTGCTCGACAGCGGTGACGCGTGTTTCAAGGCTGGCGGGCGCATGGGTCTTTAAGGGATTGCCGGGGCTGACCATCCACCAGACGCGATCCAGATTGAGCCGTTTGAGCGCGGTGCGCGCCACATGGCGGTGCGCCCTGTGAACGGGATCAAAGCTGCCGCCGTAAATCCCGACGCGCATGCCGTCATGCAGCAGTTCGGATTTTAGCGCCCGGCTCACGCTGGCGATCCATCTGCAGGGTCAGGGACAAGGTCCGTCGCATGGACCAGAGCCACCCCGCGGCGATAGCCCAGAATGGTGATGATGTCTTCAGACTGGCGACCCGCGATCTGGCGCGCTTCATGATCGTCATAGCCAATCACGCCGACGCCAAGACGCTGCCCAGACTGTGTGACCAGGCGCACCGCCGCGCCACGCTCAAACCGGCCCTGCACGTCCACGACGCCGGCGGGTAGAAGGCTGCGACCCTTGGCGATGGCGGCGGCGGCGCCGTCATCCAGCACCAAGGCGCCCTCGCGCGCCAGACTGCCCAGAATCCAGGCGCGGCGCGCGCTTTCAGGATTGCCATGGGCGTGAAACCAGCTGGCGCGGGCTCCGTTCGCAATTGCCTGAACCGGGTAGGGATGATCGCCGCGGCAGATGATCATGTCGCAGCCTGCGGCGTTGGCGATGCGGGCGGCGGCGATCTTGCTGGCCATGCCCCCCGTGCCGGCGCCCTCGCTGCGCGCAGGGCCAGCCAAGGCTTCGATAGCGGGCGTAATGGCGGTGATTTCTGGGATGTGCGCGGCGTTCGGCTCTCGTGGATCGCGGTCATACAGCCCGTCCACATCCGACAGGATGATCAAGAGCTGCGCGCCCACCAGCTGGGCCGTCCGTGCGGCCAGCCGGTCATTATCGCCAAAGCGGAGTTCTTCGGTGGCGACGGTGTCGTTCTCATTGATGACGGGAACCGCGCCCAGCTTGAGCAAGGTTTCAAGCGTGTTGCGGGCGTTCAGCCAGCGCGGGCGCGATTCAATGTCGGCAGGCGAGACCAGGGCTTGTGCGGCCGGAAAGCCGTGCCGAGCGAACGCCCGGTCCCAATGCTGGATCAGCAAAGCCTGCCCTGCGGCGGCGGCGGCCTGCTTTTCTTCCAAAGTCAGGGTCTGGCCCGGTTTCAGACCCAGGCGCGGGCGGCCCAGCGCCACGGCCGCCGAGCTGACCAGAACCACATCCTGACCCGCCTGGCGCAGGCGGGCGATGTCGTCGGCCAGCGCGTCAAACCGGTCTTCACGCGGCGCAAGGCTGGCGGGGTCGATCAGTTGGGCCGACCCCACCTTGATGACGACCCGTCGGGCCGCCGCCATGCGCGCGCTCAGGCTCAAGGCGTCCAGCCGCTTTCGCCGCGGGCTTCGCGTTCCGCCTCGTCCTTGAGGCGTTTTTCTTCCTCGCGACGGGCGTGGACCGCATCCCAGATGGCTTTGAGCACCTCTTTGAGGCCTTCACGCGTGGCGCCGGACAGGTGGTAAGGCGTCACGCCGATCTTCTCCTTGAAGGCGGCGTCCAGCTCGGCGACGGTGTCCGCATCGGCGGCGTCGAGCTTGTTGAGCACCACGATCTCGCGCTTGTCGGTGATTCCGGCGCCATAGGCGTCCAGCTCGTGCCGCACGGTGTCATAGGCGCCAATCGGATCTTCGCCGGTGGCGTCAATCAGGTGCACCAGCAGCGCGCAACGCTCGATATGGCCCAGGAAGCGGTCGCCGATCCCGGCGCCTTCATGGGCGCCTTCGATCAGGCCGGGAATATCAGCCAGCACAAAGCGATTGCCGGTGCCCATCTCCACCACGCCCAGATTGGGGTGCAGCGTGGTGAACGGATAAGACGCGATCTTGGGGTGGGCCTTGCTGGCCACCGACAGAAGCGTGGACTTGCCCGCATTGGGCAGACCCACAAGGCCGGCGTCCGCGATCAGCTTCAGGCGCAGCCAGATGGCGCGCTCCTCGCCCGGTTCGCCGGGTTGGGAGATGCGCGGGGCCTGGTTGCGGCTTGATTTGAAATGGGCGTTGCCCTTGCCGCCAATGCCGCCCTTGGCCAGGAGCGCGCGCTGGCCCGGCACGGTCATGTCCGCGAGCAGCGTCTCCTTGTCCTCGTCAAACACCTGGGTGCCCACCGGCACGCGCAGAACGACGTCTTCGCCGCCCCGGCCCGTGCGGTTGCGCCCGGCGCCGTTAAGGCCGCGCTCGGCCTTGAAGTGCTGCTGGTAGCGATAGTCGATCAGGGTGTTCAGCCCTTCCACGGCCTCCACCCATACATCGCCGCCATCGCCGCCATCGCCGCCGTCAGGGCCGCCGAACTCGACATAGGCTTCACGGCGGAATGACACGCATCCCGGGCCGCCCCAGCCGGACTTCACATACACTTTGGCTTGATCAAGGAACTTCATGGCTTGCTTTTTATCTTTGTCTTGAGGGCTCTGCTAGCCCGCCATTTCCATCTGGCGGACACGGCCCGTGGCCATGCGGCCGAAAGAGAAGGCGTCGAAGGTCTCGCCGGTATAGGCGAAGCCGATTTTTTCCAGCACCCGGCCCGACGCCGGATTGTCGTCAAAGTGTCCGGCGGTGACCGGCGTCAGCGCGTGTCGGGTCGCCCAGTCGCACATTCCCTGCGCCGCTTCCGTCGCATAGCCCTGCCCCCAGGCGGCGGGCATCAGCCAATAACCCAGCTCCCAACCCGCATCATGCTGGTTCAGGCCGATCACGCCCACCGCGCTGCCGGTTTCAGCTTCGCAGATAGCGCGCACAAGGTCGCCCATGACCTGTTCACGCGCGCGCAGGATCAGGATGAACGCCTCCGCGAACAGAGGCGGGTTCTGCGCCGGGATGCGGCTCGTCATGCGGCACACGTCTGGGTGGGCGCTTTCGGGGCCGACCCAGGCGGCGTCTTCGATCTTGAGCGGACGCAGAACAAGGCGCTCGGTGCGGATGTCCGCAAAGGCCGCCGGTGTGTTCACTGCGCCCGCTTCATGCTCGGGCGTCTCTTCAGGGTCTGGCTGCATGTCTCTCATATCGGCCTCCTCGGGCGCGAATGCTGGGCGGGGAGAGACGTCAAACGTAAAAAGGGGAGACGGCGATCCGTCTCCCCTTGAAACTTGGCCGTCCGGCCCGGATCGCCCCTCATCGGGATGGGCGATCACGAGGTCGGTGTCGCCCTATTCAGCTGCGTCCGCGAGCGGAGCAACGGACACGAAGGTCCGGTTGAGCTTTTTCTTCTGGAAGGTCACGCGACCTTCGGTCAGCGCGAACAGGGTGTGATCCTTGCCCATGCCGACATTCTCGCCCGGATAATACTTGGTGCCGCGCTGGCGGATGATGATGTTGCCCGGAATCACGGCTTGGCCGCCGGATTTCTTGACGCCGAGGCGCCGGCCTTCACTGTCGCGACCGTTACGTGACGAACCGCCTGCCTTTTTGTGAGCCATGGTGCTCTCCTTCTCAGGTTCTGTTGTCGCGTGGCTTAGCCAGCGAATCCTTTGGCTTCAGCGACCCAGTCGCCTTTTTCTGCTTTGGTCTTCAGACCAGAGATCTCGCCATCAAGGCGCTCGATCTCGGCGTCGGTCCAGGCTGCGATCTGGGCGAAGCTGGTCACGCCGGCTTCGTTCAGCTTGGTGGCGTAGGCCGGACCCACACCGGTCAGCTGGGTCAGGTCGTCGGAAGCGGCGGCCGCAGCCTTGGCTTTCGGCGCAGCTTTCTCAGCTTTCGGAGCCGCTTTCTTGGCCGGAGCGGGCGCTTCGTCAGCCGCCACTTTGGCCGGCTTGGCGTCCAGCTTGGATTTCGTGCCCGGCTTCAGGATCTCTGCAACCGAGATGACCGCGATCCACTGGCGGTGGCCCTTGGTGCGGCGATAGTTCTGACGGCGGCGCTTCTTGAAGACCTTGATCTTCTTGTCCTTGCGGATGTCCAGCACGTTCGCGGTCACCGAGGCGCCGTCCACGGCCGGCGCGCCGACCAGGGAATCGCCTTCGCCGCCAATCATCAGCACTTCGTCAAACGCGACGACATCGCCGGTTTCCGCGCTGAGTTTCTCGACGCGCAGGATGTCGCCTTCGGAGACGCGGTATTGCTTACCGCCGGTCTTGATCACTGCATACATGATCGTGTTCCTTTGTTTCGGAGCCGTATCCGCGAAAGCCGCGAGACCGGAGCCCTTTTTCTTCGCCGGTTCTTGGTGCGAGCCAGCGTTGTTTCACAAGCAAAGCCCCGCATCGGACAGGTCCGTGCGGGAGCAGAGCGCGCGATATAGACAAAAGAGGGCGCGTGAGTCAACGCAGCAAGGCGCTGCGCCGGGTCTGAAACTGCATGCAGGCGCTCTTAGGGTTCAGGTCCCGGCGCCCAAGAGACTTGATTTTACCCCCAGCCTTTGCGACACCGCGCATCCCTGAGTTCGGAGAGGTGCCGGAGTGGTTGAACGGGGCGGTCTCGAAAACCGTTGAGCGCGCAAGCGTTCCGAGGGTTCGAATCCCTCTCTCTCCGCCAGTTTCCTTGTGGCGAAAAAGTTATAAGTCGCCCGTTGGGGCTTTATTAGTGGCGCGCGGTCTTCAGAACACCGACAGATTGGTTTCGCTCGCGAACACTTCGAGCGCGCGGGTGCCGGCCAGAGAGTTGCCCAGCTCATCAAGCTCGGGCGACCACACGCAGATCGCATACTGGCCGGGGATGACCGCGGCGATGCCGCCGCCGACCCCCGATTTGGCCGGAATGCCGACCCGAAACGCGAAGTTTCCGACCCCGTCATAAAGCCCGCAGGTCAGAAGCAGGGAGTTGATGCGTTTCGCCCGCAGGGCGGGCATCACGGTTTCACCTGTCAGCGGATGTTGACCGCCCGCCGCCAGCGGCAGGAATGCGCGCGCGACGTCGCGGCAGCTCATGGCGATGGAGCATTGGCGATAATAGGCCGCCAGCACGTCCTCGACGCTCGCTTCCAGATTGCCCTGGCTTTTCAGCAGGTGCGCGATCGCCGCATTGCGATGCCCGCTTTCCGCTTCGGACCGCGCCACCTCTTCATCGATATAGATCTGCTCGCAGTTCGCGTATTTGCGGACCAGTCCCAGGATCTGCAGTACGGGGCTGACGAAATGACTGGTGATCACATCGGTGATCACGATCGCCCCGGCATTGATGAAGGGATTGCGCGGCAAGCCTTGTTCGGCTTCGAGCTGAAAGAGCGAGTTGAACGCCGTGCCGGAGGGCTCGCGTCCGACCCGGTCCCAGACCCCCGCCGCGCCGGGTGACTGAAGGGCGAGCGCAAGCGTGAAGACCTTGGAGATGCTCTGGATCGAAAATGGCGTGTCGCTGTCCCCAATGGACCATTCCGTCCCGTCGACGCCGCACACCGCCATGCCGAACTGGTGCGGATTTATACGCTCAAGGGCGGGTATGTAGTCGGCGACGTGACCCTGGCCGATCTGCTTTCGGGCTTCGCTCGCGCACTTTTCAAGAATGGACGCGAGATCAAGATCGGATTGGGTCATGTGGGATCGCTCTTGCGGCGTGGCTCCAGAGGGTTTTGCGATAGTCGATCGACAGGGATCTCACAACACGGCGCCGGGATCATCGCGCCCTGTCCGGTTTAGCGTGCGCCTGTCCCGACCCGGCCGCTGAAGGGAGTCAGAATTTGTAATCGGGCAAGGCCTTGATGGAAGCCTTGATGGAGTCCGACCAGGCTTCTGCGATGGCCTGGAAGTATGTATCGTCGCTGGTGATGCGGCGTTCCTGACCCAGGGTCAGACTGTCCGCTTCATAGGTCAGCAGATCCAGCGGCATGCCGACGGAGAGATTGGCGCGCAGCGTGGATTCAAACGACAGCATGAGCAGTTTCACGGTGTCGGTGAAGTCCATCTGAGGCTCGTAACCGCGCAGCAGGATCGGGCGGCCGTATTTGGTTTCGCCAATCTGGAAATAGGGGGTCTCATCGGAAGCTTCGATGAAATTGCCTTCCGGGTAGACCAGAAAGAGGCGCGGTTCGGAGCCGGCGATCTGACCGCCGATAATGATTGTCGCGCTGAAGGCGGAATCCGCCACGGGGCCCTGCCCGGACTGCGCCGCCACAACTTCCTTGAGCGTGTCGCCCACAAGTTTCGCGACCTGAAACATGGTGGGAACTTCAAGAATGCCCGGATTGCGATCCGCCGGGGCTTTCATCCGCTCTTCAAGCAGGCTGATGACGGCTTGCGTGGTCGCCAGATTGCCCGCTGTCTGGATCACGATGACCCGTTCGCCGGGCGTTGACCAGGCGAACATCTTCTTGAACGTCGAGACGTTGTCGATGCCCGCGTTGGTGCGGGTGTCCGACATGAAAACAAGGCCCTTATCGATGCGCATACCCACGCAATAGGTCATGTTGATTCGGTTCCTGAGAGGAGATTGCTCACTTGGGTTACTGCTGAACCTGTACGCTTACAATCATGAATTCTTCGCTGCCCCCGTAGACGAAACCGGCGATGGGCGCGGCCTCCATGGAATCCAGTCCGGTCGCGATGCGAACATATTTGTCATCGGGCGAAATCTGGTTGGAGACGTCAAATCCAACCCAGCCCAGCCCGTCCACATGCACTTCCGCCCAGGCGTGGCTGGCCTCTTGCTGGGTGCGATCCGTCATCAGCAAATAGCCGCTGACATATCGCGCCGGGAAGCCCAGCGCTCGGGCGACGGCGATGAAGATCTGGGCGTGGTCCTGACAGACGCCACTGCCGGTGCTGACCGCGATTTCGGCGGTCGTGCCTGCATGCGTTGAACTTGTATCATAGGCCACATGCTCGCCGATAAAGCCCAGCAAGTCATGAAACCGCGTCAGCGCGTCCGTCCCGGACGGGGTGAAGTCGGCGATCAGTTGCGACAGGGCCGGACCGGGGCGGGTCCGCTCGGTCTGAGTGAGGTAATACCAAAGCGGAACATGGCCGGTATGTGGTCCGAACACGCCCGAAGTATTGATCGTCTCGACTTCGCCCGTGCTGATGATTTCCACGAATTCCGTGTTTCTTTCCACGCTGAGCAGCCGCACGTCATTGCCATGCTGGTCTGAAAAACACGCTTCTGTCGATGCCCCTCCGAGGTCCAGAGACCAGTCGAGCACGGTCTGGGTCGGCCCTGAATGCGGGGTCAGTCGAATCTGCTGCAGGGCGTAAGGCACCGGGCGGCTGTATTCGTATCGCGTCGTATGATTGATCTTCAATCGCATGGGTTACTCGTTAAATCTGAAATCGATTTCAATCTGACGACCGATCGCGTTGTTCTTGTTTATGAACTCGCCCAGGAACTCGTGGAGACCGCTTTTGAAGATGGAGTTGATCTCTTCGGCCTGAAGAGACTCAAGCAGTGGGCGCGCCAGACTCTGGGCCGTGTTGGGCTCGCCATACATGCGCGACAGATCATCGAGAATGCGCACGCTGTCCCAGCAGCAATACAAAAGTGAGCGCGGCAATTGCTGATTGAAGATCAGAAACTCGGCGATCTTGCTAGGCGACGTCTCCCCGCCATAGAGCAGGTTGAACGCGCGTGCGGCCGAAGCTGAGCGCAGAATGGTCTCCCATTGCACATTGTCCAGCGACGAGCCGACCGCCGCTGAAGAGGGCAGGAGCACGAAGTATTTCACGTCGAGAATCCGGGCGGTGTTGTCTGCACGCTCGATGCGTGTGCCCAGCCGGGCGAACAGGAACACGTCGTTTCTCAGCGCCGTGCCGTGCCAGGCGCCGCGGACCAGCGCGCTCGATTTGCGAATGGCGCCCAGAACATTGGGCAATTCGCTCATGTCCACTGGTTGGGCGAGCAGCTCTTGCAAGGCCAGCCAGGCTTCGTTCGTGCTTTCCCAGACTTCGCGCGTCAGGGCGGTACGGACCGAGCGGGCATTGGTTCTCGCAGCCTTGAAGAGCGACAGAACGCTGCCGGGATTGCCCGGATCACGCAGCAGGAAATCGATCACGTTTTCAGCGTTGAAGGCGTTGTGACGGTCTTGAAACGCAGCCTCGCACCCTGCGGTCCGGACAACCGAAGCCCACTCATTCTGCCCGGACGCCTGCCGGGTCAACGCCATCCGGAATCCGGTCTCGATCAGTCGAGCGGTGTTTTCGCTGCGTTCAAGCTGGCGAAACATCCAGAACAGGCCGTTTGCGGTCGATCCCAGCATGGGCCTAGTCCTCCAGTATCCAGGTGTCTTTTGTGCCGCCGCCCTGGCTGGAATTGACCACAAGGGACCCTTCCTGCATGGCCACGCGCGTCAGTCCGCCCGGCGTGATGTCGACCCCGTTCGGCGAGACCAGCACAAAGGGGCGCAAATCCACATGGCGGGGCGCCAGCCCCGCTTCGGTCAGGATCGGCACGGTGGACAAGGCGAGCGTCGGTTGGGCGATATAGCCTGAAGGGTTCGCCTTGAGCTTGTCTCTGAAAGCTGCAATTTCAGCCTTGCTCGCCGCTGGCCCGACCAGCATGCCGTATCCGCCCGAGCCGTGAACTTCCTTGACCACCAGCTCTTCAAGATTGTCGAGGACATGGGCCAGAGAGTCAGGTTCTGAGCAGCGCCAGGTGGGCACGTTGTTGAGCAAGGGGCTCGCGCCTGTATAAAACTCAATGATGTCAGGCATGTAGGAATAGAGCGCCTTGTCATCGGAAATGCCGGTGCCGGGCGCGTTGGCGATGGTGATCCCGCCGGCGCGATAAATGTCGAAAATGCCCGGAACGCCGAGCATGGAGTCGGGATTGAAATTCAGCGGATCCAGAAACTCGTCATCGACCCGGCGATAGATCACGTCGATGGGCGTGTAACCGCGTGTGGTGCGCATGGTCACCCGACCGTCGACCACCCGCAAATCATGGCCCTCCACCAGCTCCACCCCCATCTGGTCAGCCAGAAAGGCGTGTTCGTAATAGGCGGAGTTGTGGATGCCGGGGGTGAGGACGGCGATGACCGGCTGACCCTGGCAGGCTGCGGGCGCGCACCGGGACAAAGAGCGGCGCAGATTGCGCGGATAATCGCTGATCGAGGCTACATTGATGTTGGAGAACAACTCGGGAAACATGTGCAGCATGGTTTCCCGGTTTTCCAGCATGTAGGAGACGCCGGAGGGCGTCCGCGCATTGTCTTCCAGGACGTAGAACTCGTCCTTTCCCGTCCGGACCAGGTCGACGCCTACGATATGAGTGTAGACGCCGCCAGCGGGCTCAACGCCCATCATCTTGGGCAGAAACGCTTCATTATTGGCGATCAGGCTTTCCGGAAGCCGTCCGGCCTTGAGGATCTCCTGATCGTGATAAATGTCGTGAAGAAAGGCGTTGAGCGCGATGACGCGCTGCTCGATGCCTTTTGAGAGCCGCGTCCACTCCTTGGCCGAGATGATCCGGGGCACTTGATCAAAGGGGATAAGACGCTCATCCGCCTTTTCTTCGGAGTAGACGTTGAATGTGATCCCGGTTCTTCGAAAAAACTCGTCCGCTTCTTTTGACTTGTCCCTCAGTGAATCGAGATTTCGGGTCTTCATCCATTTGATGTAATCTTCATAAGGTTCCCGGGGTTCGCCAGCGTCAGACTGAAGTTCGTTGAAAAACACGGCGTCTCCTTCGAAGAATCCAAACCCTTACTAAAACCCCTAAAACTGATTTTTGTTCCTTATAGAGATTTCTAAGTCGCGATTTATTGTAGCAAAATTTTAATTGATATGGCCAGAGCGCGCTTGCGACCAAGAGTGCTCTATATCAACCAAGTGCGTTTGCATTGCGCTTTGAGGGGGTTAATTCTGCCCGCGCCAGCACTGAAGGCGCCTTGCCTCAGTCTGGGCATGAGCCGATCATCCGCGATCTGAGGATAGACGGGCATGATGGCGGAACCTGCTGGCCTTGGCGCGCAGACGGGGCCGGTCTAGCTTGCTCTCCAATATGGCCTGAACAGGCCAGCAGGGGAGAGATCATTATGCGGATTGTCATGGGTCTGGTTATGGCGGCGGGCTTGACCGCTGCGTCTGGCGCACAGGTCGCGCCACCCTCGGAAGTGCTCGACGTGCATGATCATGTGGCGGCGGTTTCGGCGGACCGCATTGAAGCGGACATCACCACGCTCGTGAGCTTCGGCACGCGTCATACGGCGTCGGAGACCGAAAGCGAAACGCAAGGGATCGGCGCGGCGCGGCGCTGGATTTATGACGAGTTCCAACGCATTTCTGCAGACTGCGGCGGATGCCTGGATGTGATGTATGTCTCCGAGACGATCAGCGGTGAGCGCCGTATCCCCGATCCGGTGGAGGTGGTCTCCGTGATCGCCATTCAGCGCGGCGTGTCAGACCCGGACCGCATGGTGGTGATGTCGGGCGATATCGACAGCCGGGTGTCGGATGTCATGGACGCGACGAGCATCAGCCCGGGCGCCAATGACAACGCCTCCGGCGTAGCCGGCGCGCTGGAAGCGGCGCGGGTGCTCAGCCAGGACCGGTTTGCCGGCTCCATCATGTACGCTGCGCTCGCCGGCGAGGAGCAGGGGCTGTTCGGCGGGCGGATCGTGGCTGATTACGCACTGGAACAGGGCTGGCGGATCAAGGCCGTGCTCAATAACGACATGATCGGCAATATCTCCGGCATCAATGGCGTCATCGACAATTCCACCGCGCGGGTTTTCTCTGAAGGCACGCGCGCGACCGAGACGCCCGAGGAAGCCCGCATCCGGCGCTTTACCGGCGGCGAGGTGGATTCGCCCTCACGCAATCTGGCGCGCTATATCGACCGCACGGCGGACCAGTATGTGCCGAACCTTGATGTGATGATGGTCTATCGTCTCGACCGGTTCGGACGCGGCGGTCATCACCGTCCGTTCAATGATGCGGGCATGCCGGGCGTGCGCATCATGGAGACCTATGAGGACTATAACCGCCAGCATCAGGATATCCGCGTCGAGGACGGCGTTGAGTATGGCGACGTGCTCGAAGCGGTGGATTTCGATTACGCCGCCAAGCTCACGGGTCTGAACATCGCCACTTTGGCGCAACTGGCCGGCGCGCCGCCCTTCCCGGCGGACGTGACGATTTCCGGCGCGGTGCAGCCCTCCACCACGCTGAGCTGGGTCCGTCCTTCGGGCGCGCAGGCCGAGAACCTGATGGGTTACCGCGTGTACTGGCGCCTCACCGATGCGCCGCAATGGACCCATAGCCGCTATGTGGGCGATGTGACCGAGTTCACGCTCGAGAACATTGTCATCGACAATTACTATTTCGGCGTGTCGTCGGTGGCGGCGGACGGGTCCGAAAGCCCGGTCGTTTTCCCCGGCCCTGCGGGATCGTTCGGCGGGTATTGACGCTCAAGGCGCGGGGCGCGCCGTGAAGGGCGCGGCCCGGCTTTCACTCCGCTGAGACAGTCTGCGCTTCGTCCAGATACCGCGCGAGCGCCCGCGCCGCGGTTTGCGACAGGGCGGTGATGCGGTCGCGGTCGGTGTCGTCGCCATATTCCACCGTCACGCCCGGCGCGGCGTAGGTGTCCGCAAACCAGGTCTTGGAGGTGGGCATGCCCACATTGTGGCTGGGGCCGCGATCAAAGGCGGGTTCGGTCCCGCTCCATTCCTCTTCGATCAGGGCGATCCAGTCCTCGCTGAACGCAAACGGAGTCAACTCGGCCGCGTCCGGCGGGGTGTAGAGCACATCACGCCGCGTGGCGTGAAAGTCCAGAAGCAGGTAGGGCGCATGCCCGTTCGCGATCTGAGCCTGGATCGCGGCGAAGGCGGCGGCGGTTTCCGGCTGGGTGAACGGGCCCCAGTCCCGGTTCAGGTCCAGTCCGCCGGCATTGTGACGCCAGTGACCGTGCTCGACGCCATCGGGATTGAGGTCGGGGAGGATCAGCCATTGATAACCGTCGAGGACGGAGGTGTTGGCCTCAGCTCCGAAAAGCGCGTCCAGAAACGCCCGCAGGCCCAGAACGCCCGGCACTTCAGGCGGATGCTGGCCGCCCAGAATGATGATCAGGGGTGCGCCGGGTGAAGCCGCAGGACGCGACAGCGCCTCGATGGGGCGACCTTGTCGGCTTTCACCGATCACGCGGCGGGTCATCCCGGTCCGGTCCGCGAAGGCGGTGCGCCACATCGCCCGGTCGGCAAGCGAGATCACTTCCTGTGCGCCGATCCGGGTCGCGCCGGGGCCAATCTCAAGGCTCAGCACGGCGTTTTGACGGTCTTCGGACACCATGACGGCGTCGTCTGGCAGGGCGACCCAATGCCCGTCCTCGATCTCGATGCGCGGCTGATAGCGATGGCGGTAGTCAGGATAGTCGAGCGCGACCTGCGCTTCGCTTGCTCGCTCGGTATGAAGATCGAACGCGTACCACGGGCTGGGATTGATGTCGGGGTCCTCAGGGAGGACCGTCAGTTTGAATGCGGCGTCGTCCGTGCGTTCACACGCATAATCAGGCGCGGTGGAGAAGTCCTGGGTCAGGCGCACCGCGCCGCTCTCGCAGCTGGCGCTCTGGGGGCCAGAGGGCGCGACCGGGGTGGCGCACCCCGCCGCGGTCAGGGCCGCGCCGAGCATCAGGAGGCGGAGCAGGGGCTTGGGGGTCATGGGGTCTCCGTTCGGACCGGATCGGTCTCTCTGGCGGCGCGGGCCTGGGCGATCACTTCATCCACCAGTTCAGCATCAAGGCCGAGATAGGTGCGCGGGTTCAGAAGCTCATCAAGCTCGCCCTGGGTAAACAGGGCCGACAGTTCAGGGTCGCTTTCAATGGCCTCGCGCAGGCTGGCGCCGGTCCCGGTTGAGGCGGTCGCCAGATCGCGTAAACGGTGTTCGGCGCCGTCACGGCCCAGATCATCCTGAACGGCGAAGACGATGCGCTGGGTCAGGATCCAGCCCCGACTCAGTTCGAGGTTTTCCGCCATCCGCGCTTCGTTGACCCGCAGGCGCGAGATCAGACGACTCGTATCGCCGAGCATGTCTTCCGTGGCGAGCGCGATGTCAGCGACGGCCCTGTTGGGGCGTGAGGTGTTGTCGCGCTCGAAGACATTGATCATGTCGTCTTGCACGATCTCGGCGAGGCGCGGAATGCTCCGGCCGTGCTGGATCAGCGCCTCAGACAGGGACGGGTTCACCTTGTGCGGCATGGTGGACGAGCCCACGGCGCCGCCGGGGCGCTCTTCCACCAGTGCGCCGATATCGGTCATCTGAAGCAGGAATACCTCCTGCCCGAGCCGCGCCCAGGTGTGAGCCATCATGGACTGGACGAGGGCGAATTCCGCGAAGACGTCCCGGCTGGCGTGCCAGTCATCGGGATAGGGGGCGGGCAGGCCCAGCTCAGACGCCAGGCGCGCCTCGACACGCTGGCCTTCGGGGCCGAGCCCCAGATAACTGCCCACCGCGCCCTTCATGATGATGGAGCGCTCGATCCGGTCGAGCAGGTCGCTCAGCCGGTCGATATGGCGCCGGTTCTCGCCGATATAGCCGCTGACCTTCTTGCCAAAGGTGATCGGCAATGCGTGCTGGCCGAGCGTGCGCCCGATCATCGGGGTGGTCTTGTACTGATCGGCCAGCTCGATGAGCTGCAGCTCGATGACGCGCAAATCCTCGATCAGGGCGTAGACCGCCTCGCGCATCTGCAGCATGGCGGCGCTGTCATAAAGGTCCACGGTCGTCGCGCCGTAATGCAGAGAGTTCGCGCTGTCTTCATCCAGAGACCGGCGCAGCACGTTCAACAGCGCCACCATGCGATGGCGCACAATGGCGTATTCGGCGTCGATGGCGTCCTGGGGAATGTTCTCGGGAATGGCGGCGGCGGTGATGGCGTCTGCAGCGCTTTGGGGAATGACGCCTTCCGCCGCCTGGGCGCGCGCCAGCGCGGCTTCCAGGCGCAAGACTTGCGCGTTCAGGGCTGCGGTTGAGAAGACCGCTTCAATTTCGCGATTGGGCGAGAGCACCGGGCTTTGGGGGACGAAGCTCGGGGCGGCCGCCTCACGCTGGCGCTCTGTGAGGGTCGCGCTGACGTCTGCATCGGCCGAAGCATGGGTGTCCGCCTCCGGCTCGGAGCAGGCGGCCAGCACCAAAACTAAGAGAAGTGGAAGCCGCCTCTTCATGGGCGCGCCGCCAGTCCGTACAGCAGGACATGCAGGAAGTCATTGGTCGCCGAGAGGGGGCTCTGGCTCATGCGCCAGTCATTCATGGTGCTGGAAGCGGCGAGGGTGAAGCCGCTATTGATGAACATCACGCCCGTCAGAAGGGATTCAACGACCGAGGCGTCGTGCGGGCGGGCCTCGCCTGCGCTGACCGCAGCGTCATAGGTGTCGCCCAGTCTTCGGATGATGTTGCGCAAGCGGGCCTGGTGGCGGTTGCGCCGTGCTGTGGGCAGGGCGGCCATCAATTCCAGCCGGATGATCGGCGACATGCCGCTGGCCTGCATGTAAATCAGATCAAAGGCGGCGCGGCGTATGAAGGCCAGCCCTTCCGCGTTCTCAGCGGCGGCGTCCAGCGTGGTCTCCACCGTGTGCAAGGAGTGCTCCAGGCACTGGTCCAGAAAGCTCTCCTTGTCCGGAATATGATAATAGAACGCCCCGCGTGTGACCCCGAGCGAGCCTGCGACCTCGGCCAGGGAGACGCCTTCAACGCCATACAGGTTGAAAAAGCGGATGCCGGCCTTGAGGAAGGCTTCCCGCTTCATGCGGTTGCGGGCCTTGCGGTCAAAGATCTGCGGCAGCTCTCCAGTGGAGACAAAGTGCGGTGCGATCTCAGTGGAGACGGGACCCGGCGCCGTCAGTCCTTGTAGCAGGATGTCGTGCAGGGCGTCGGCGGAATTGGTAAATTGCGCGCCGGTCTCCTCGCCCGCGCGCACGGTCAGCCAGTCCAGCAAACCGAACAGGCAATAGGTGACCGGCTCGGCCCGGCGCGAGGTCTGACCGGACTGGCTCAGCCAGTCGCCCGTCATGGCGTTGACGCGGTTGACCGCTTCTCCCAGCCGTGTGGTGATCCGCGCCTGCACCTCTTCAGACAGGGTTTCGAGCTCTTGAAGGCGCGCCGGGAAAGGGCGTTGCTCTGCAATGGCGTCAGACAATTGCTCGGCATAGGCTTGAAATAGCGCCAGCACCTTAAGTCCGGGCGCGTCGTTCGCCGCCTCGGCGTGCTTCACCGCCTCCAGCAAAAAGTCGACCGAGGAGAGAAAGACCGCTTCCGCGAGCTCTTCCTTGGACGCGTAATAGTATGAAATGCTGGTCTTTGTGAGGCCGAGATCGGCGGTGATGTCTTCGAGCCGCGCCCCCAGAACTCCGTGCGCATTGAAGCGGCGCGACGCGGCGGAGCGGATCGCGGCGGTCTTGCGATCGCGCTCCTGGCTGCGGGAGAAGGGGGAGCTGTGATCAGGGAAGTCCGGTCTGAGTACGGTCATGAGCGCATTCCCCATCAGGTCAGTCAGGTCGCCGAAGACCGGCGATAGTAGCTTCGGCGCCACGGCTGACAAATTCCAGCAGGCAGTCCGTACGGAATTTGAACCGAGTGTATAATTTTCATTGACAGTGTCCAGAACCATTGCTCTCGTCGGGAAAACAAAAACGCATGGGAGGGACACATGACTTTCAAAACGATTCTCCGTTCCGGAATCGCATTTGGCGCTCTGGCGCTGGGCGAAGCCGCGCTCGCGCAAGCTGTTGAGACGACGCAGCAAGAACAAGAGGCGGCTGCACGGCCCGCCACCTCGGACGTGATCATCGTCACCGGCACCAATATCCAGGGCGCCCGCGTCAACGAAGCCCTGCCGGTCACCATTGTCACTCAAGAAGATCTGGCGGCGATTGGCGGCGTGGATGGTGAAGACCTGATCCGCGCATTGCCGGCCCAGGGCGGGGTTGCGTTCCGGACCGATAACAACACCACCAACAATAATGCGCGCGGCGATGTGGCCTCAATCAATCTGCGCTCCATCGGATCGAGCGGTACGCTGGTGCTGCTCAACGGTCGCCGTGTGGTCAACCACCCCTCCACCCAGGCCGAGCTCTCCACTCCGGTCACCACCACGAACGTCAACTCGCTGCCGGTCGCCGGGATTTCCCGCGTCGAGGTGCTGAATGACGGTGCGTCCGCGATTTACGGCACCGACGCCGTCGCCGGCGTTTTCAACACCATTCTTGACGATGACTTCGTAGGCTTTGATGTGCGCGCGCGGCACCTTTACGCCACCGGCAACGGTCTGAATGAGCAGACCGTGACGATCCGGGGCGGGCAGGATTTCAATGAAGGCCGCACCAACGCGTCTCTGGCGGTGCAGTATTCGCGTCGTGAGGGGCTGATGGCCTCCGAGATCGACGTTGCGGCCAGTGAAGACCGCCGCCCTTTCCTGGAAGGGACCAGCTTTGAAGGCGATGTCTCCTTTGACAACCGCGCCACCCAATCCCCCTGGGGGCAGTGGACGCTGAACACCACGTCCGCCACGCGTGTCCGTCAGAATGGCAACATCCTGACCAATTCGTCAGGACGCTTCCACTTCCAGCCAGACAGCTTTCCGGGGTGCCGGGCGGATGTCCTGTCTACGCCGGGGCTGTGTATTGATGACAGCACGCAGGATCGGGATTTGAGGTTTGACGGCGCTTATGAGCGCTCGATCATTTCTGACCGGGATCGCTTCAACGCCTTCGGATTCTTCAACCACGACATGGACAATGGCGTGGAGCTGTATGGTGAGCTGGGCGTGTATTACGCCGAGACGCGGTCCACGAACGAGCCGCGCAACGGCATTTCCGCAACGGGCATCTCGGTGCCGGCGAGCTATTACTACAACCCGTTCGGTCCGGTCACGTTCTCGGATGGTTCGATCAATCCCAATCGTTTGCCGGGTCTGTCCAATGTGCCGGTCGAAGGCCTGCCAGTCTTCACCGATGCTGGCCGTTATCGTTTTGTGGATGTGGGGTTCCGCGACATTGAGGTCGTCAACACCCAGTACCGTATCCTGGGCGGCGCCCGTGGCGAGTTCGGCGAGTCCGGTTGGGAATGGGACTCCGCCGCGCTCTATAACCGCGGCTATGCTCGGGACACCGCCAACAACTCGATCTCGCGCACCTTGTTCCAGCAAGAGCTCTTCAAGGAAGGGCCGGACGTCTACAATCTTTTCAATGGCGGTGATCCCAATAATCCCTCCATCGGCGACGCCACGGCCAACCCGCGCAACCTCATCGAGCCCTTCCTGATCGATGTTGAGCGTGAAAGCACGTCCGAACTCGCCCTGATCGATTTCAAGGTCAGCAATGGTGATGTCTTCCAGCTGCCGGGCGGACCGATCGGTCTCGCCGCCGGTGTTGAAGCGCGCTACGAAGCCTATGACGAGAACCGGGATGACCGGCTGGACGGCACCATCACCTTCACCGATATGGTGACGGGCGAGGTCAGCCAGAGCGACGTCTACGGCACCAGCCCGACCCCGGATTCCAGCGGCTCGCGTTCCGTGTATGGCGTGTTCGCCGAAGCGTCCGTGCCGCTCGTCAGCCCGGAGATGAACATTCCGCTCGTTGAAACCTTCGACGTTCAGCTTGCAGCACGTTACGAGGACTATTCCGATTTCGGCGGCAGCGGCGTGAAACCGCGTGTGGCTGCGGCCTGGATCCCGTTTGATGGCATCAAACTGCGCGGCGCGTATTCCGAGGGCTTCCGGGCGCCGAACCTGATCGTGGTCAACGAAGGGGTTGACCGCTCGAACTCCCGCCGTGACGGCTATGCCTGTGAAGCAGGCGTTCGGAATGGCACGTTCGCGACTTTCGCTGATTGTACGGGCTTCACGGAGGGCCGCACCGAGCGACGCTCCGTGGCTGACGACATTGGTCCGGAAGATGACACCAACATCACCTATGGCTTCGTGTTCGAACCCCGGGGCCTGGACGGTCCGTTGAGCTTCCTGAATGGTCTGACGGTCACCGTCGACCGCTGGGAGATCGAACGTACGGATGTGGTCGGCGTGTTCGGCGCGGCCAACCATATCAGCCTGGACTATCTGTTGCGCCTGCAGGGGTCGTCGAACCCGAATGTGGTGCGAGCCGATCCCAACCAGGACGATATTGATTTCTACAATGCGGCGGGCCTGACCCCGGCCGGAGAAATCCTGTTCATTCGCGATACCTACGACAATAACGAGGATATCGACGTCGAAGGTACGGATTATGCGGTCTATTATTCGCTTGATGACACGCCGATCGGCGATTTCGACTTCAAGGTGAACGCGTCATATCTCGACACCTACTTCATCGCTCTGTCGCCGGGTGCGCAACAGATCGCTGACGCGGTTGAGAGCGGCCTGATTTCTGACGAGATCACCGTCTCCCAGGAAGGCGACATCATCTTGCAGAATGGTCAGCCGGAATGGCGGATCGCCGCGTCTGTCACCTGGCGCCACCACAGTGGTTGGGGCGCAGGCGCCCGGGCGAACTATACCAGTGAATTCATCGACACTGGCGCCGGGCTCGACCCGAACGGGGACCCGTTCTTCGTCGACGCCTGGACCCAGACCAACGCCTATGTCCAGTATGACATTGACGCAGAAGGCCTTCTGGACGGCATGCGGATCCGCGTAGGCGCGAACAACATCTTTGATGAAGATCCGCCCCTGGCTGATGAAACCAACGGCTATGACGCCGCGTACCACAGCATTCGCGGACGTCAGGTCTATTTCGACGTTCGCAAGCGCTTCTAGGCAGAGGCAGGCCGGGCGCCATCCACACGATGGCGCCCGGACGCTCTTATGATGCGATTTCTTGTTTCTCTGATCGTCCTTTTGACGACGTGCTTCAGCACGGCCCGGGCCGAGGACTGGCAGGTCGGCCAGTTCGTCTTTTCGGACTGGGCGGGACCGCCGCTCCGCGTGTTCTATCTTGAGCCGCCGACGGGTGCTCTTCCTGAAGCGCCTGTGGTGATCGTCATGCATGGCGTGAACCGCAATGCGGACGATTATCGCGACAATTGGCGAGACTTGGCGCAGCGCTATGGCTTGCGGGTCTATGCGCCGGAATTTTCCGCGGCGGATTTCCCCGGCGCGGCCCTGTATAATCTGGGCGGCGTGGGGCGGGACGGACCGTCCGCCTATGCGGCTCTGGAGCCTCTGTTCAGCGCCATCGCCCGGCCCGGCGGTGAAGCTCAGGGGTATTATCTGTTCGGGCATTCCGCCGGAGCGCAGTTTGTCCACCGGGCGCTCTTGTTTGAAGATCTGCCGCATCTGAACACGGCCTATAGCGCTAATGCGGGCTGGTACACGCTGCCGGACGCCAGCCAGGCCTGGCCATACGGGACGGGCGGCACACCGGCGAGTGAAGATGATATCCGTCGCTGGGTGGGGATGCCGCTGACCATTTTGCTGGGGGAGAGGGATGTCGACCCCCGTCACCAGCATCTGCGCCATACGCCTGAGGCTGAGGCGCAAGGCCCGCATCGCTATGCGCGCGGCTTGTATTTCGCCAACGCCGCTCGCGCCCGAGCGGACGCGCTGGGCGTGACCTATGGCTGGCGCGTGGGCAGCGTGTCCGGCGTGGCGCATGACAACGCCGGCATGGCGGAGGCCGCGGCGTGGATGATCGCGGCGGACGTGCGCGAGCGGGCGGGAGAGGCTGAATGACGAGCACACGCCCCGTTATCGCAGCCTTGCGCCTATTCAAATGACCGCACTCGTGGCGCGGCGACCCTCAGACAGCCGCTTGTATGCGGGGCGGGTCTGTATCGCGCGCTTCTGAAACGACGAAACACAAGACAGGCGGACGCAATGATCGCACAAGAAACTTCCGGTCCGGCGCTGTATCAGCGCGTTGGCCTCGTGCTGGGGCCAATCGCCGCCCTGATCACGGCCCTGACCTTTTCGCCTGACGGTTTGCCGCAACAAGCGACCATCGTCGCCGCCATTGGCGTTCTGATGGCCATCTGGTGGGCGACCGAAGCCATTCCGGTGGCCATTACGGCCTTCCTGCCACTGGTCGCGCTGCCTATCTTGGGCGTGGTGTCCACGCGTGAGATTGCAGCGCCTTATGCTCACCCCATCATCTATCTGTTCTTTGGCGGGTTCGTGGTGGCGCTCGCGATCGAGCGATGCGGCCTGCACCGGCGTATCGCTTTGGGCGTGTTCGCCATCGCCGGCGCCGACGCCCGGGCTCTGGTCGCCGGTTTCATGGGCGCCGCGGCGTTTGTGAGCATGTGGATCTCCAACACCTCGACGACGCTGATGCTGCTGCCCATCGCGGTTTCGGTCTTCACGGTGATCAACGAGACCATGCCGACACTGGCGCCGCGCCAGCGTGAGAATTTTGGCGTCTCCTTGCTGCTGGGCCTGGCTTATGGCGCAACGCTGGGCGGGGTCGCCACTTTGGTGGGCACGCCGCCGAACGCCTTCATGGTCGGCTTCATGGCGGACAATTATGACGTCCAGATCGACTTTGCGCGCTGGATGATGGTCGGCGTGCCGGTCACTCTGGTGATGCTGCCTCTGGCCTGGCTGGTGCTGACGCGCTTCATCTATCCGATCAATTTCAAGGCCTCGGACGAAGCCGTCCAGCATATCCGCGCCATG
This sequence comes from Oceanicaulis alexandrii DSM 11625, assembly GCF_000420265.1. Classification (NCBI taxonomy): domain Bacteria; kingdom Pseudomonadati; phylum Pseudomonadota; class Alphaproteobacteria; order Maricaulales; family Maricaulaceae; genus Oceanicaulis; species Oceanicaulis alexandrii. Next base: position 1,228,086 of record NZ_ATUP01000001.1, on the reverse strand, counting down.
CGCGAAGGGCTCGGCGCGATGAGCAAGGCGGAGGTGCGCACCGCGCTTCTGTTCGGGTTTCTGGTGTTCGGATGGCTGTCGCGCAGCTGGCTGAGCAGCCTGCCTTTCCTGGGCGAGCTGACCGATACCGGCGTCGCGATGACGGCCGCGGTCGCCGCCTTCCTGATCCCCTCGGGCCAGAAAGGCCAGGCGTTGATGACCTGGGACGCCATGTCCCGACTGCCTTGGGGCGTTTTGGCGCTGTTTGGCGGAGGGTTGGCGCTGGCGACCGCCGTCACCAGCTCAGGGCTGGCCTTGTGGATGGGACAACAGCTGGTCGGCGTCGGGACGATCAACGCCATCCTGCTCGTGGTCACGGCGACGGCGTTGGTGATCTTCATCACCGAATTGACCAGTAATCTTGCGACCACGGCGACCTTCTTGCCGGTGATCGCGGCCATCGGGGTGGAGACCGGCCAGGACCCGCTGATCTATGTCATCCCCGTCACGCTGGCTGCCAGCTGCGCCTTTATGCTGCCGGTGGCCACGCCGCCCAACGCCGTGGTGTTCAGTTCGGGACTGGTCGCGATCCCGGCCATGGCCCGGGTGGGGCTGGTGCTGAACATCATCGCTGTCGCAGTGTTGAGCGTGGTCGCCTTGTTGCTGGCGCCTGTCGTGTTTCCAACCTGAGCGCATAGAAAAAGCCCGCCGGAGACCGGCGGGCTTTTTAGTCGTCTCATAGCTTGAGCGTTAAGCGGCTTTCTTGAGCGCTTTTTTCGCTTTCTTCAGCTTGGTTTCGTGAGTTTCGATCTTCTTCTTGCGGGTTTTGATTTCTTTTTTCAGGTCTTTGACTTTTTTCGACGCCATGTCGGGTCTCCTTGATAAGTGAGGCGCGTCTTTTGAGGTCATGCGCTCTCTTCAGATGTGTGGCGGGCGATGAAGCCCTTGATGAAGAGGCGCAATTCCCGGGCGGCGCTGGTGTCCAGTTCATCGCAAAGCTGAACGAATTGATCGCGCTGGTCCTTGTTCAGGCGAATGACAAGCTGGCTGTCTTTTTTCTTCTTCGCCTTTTTGTCGTCAGCCATGGACCGGATCCAATCTCGCATCTGCTATGCAACAGATATGCAATGTATATACATTTTGAGGGAAGTCCAGAGTTTACGACGGATTTGTGACGTTGCCCGCGAGGCGCCCTGGCGCGCGTATGCTGCACCGCACAGCGGCTTTTCATTGCGCCGCGCGCTGTGAGGGTTACACCGCCCCCATGCTTACGATCTCAAATCTCGATTACCGTATCGGCGCCCGCTCGCTGTTTGAAAACGCCTCGGCGCAAATCTCCAGCGGCTGGAAGGTCGGTCTGGTGGGCCGCAACGGCACGGGCAAGTCCACCTTGCTCAAGCTGATCCGCGAGGAGATCGATCAGCCGTCGCCCGATTCCGCGATCCGCCTGATCAAGGGCGCGCGCATGGGCTGGGTGGCGCAGGAGGTTGAAGCCTCAGACGACACCATTCTCGATGTCGTGCTCGCTACCGACGAAGAACGTCACGCCCTGATGCAGGAAGCGGAAACCGCGCAAGACCCGGACCGCATTGGTGAGATCCATATGCGGCTGGCGGATATCGACGCCTGGTCGGCGGAATCGCGCGCGGCGGAAGTCCTGATGGGCTTGGGCTTCAGCGATGCGGACCTCTACCGGTCGACGAAAGAGTTTTCGGGGGGCTGGCGCATGCGCGCCGCCATCGCCGGGGTGTTGTTCTCCGAGCCCGACCTGTTGCTGCTCGATGAGCCAACCAACTATCTCGATCTGGAAGGTGCGGCCTGGCTTGAGAGCTATCTGAAGAAATACCCCCACACCGTGCTGATCGTCAGCCACGACCGCGAAATGCTGAACCGTTGCGTCACCCATACGATGGCGCTGGAGCATCAACAGCTTTCGGTGTCGCCCGGCGGGTATGACGCCTGGCTGAAACTGCGGGCGGCGAAGACCGCGCTCTTGGAAAGCCAGCGCGCCAAGCAAGAGGCCGACCGCGCGCACCTTCAGTCTTTCATCGACCGGTTCGGCGCCAAGGCCTCCAAGGCCAGCCAGGCGCAATCGCGGGTGAAGCGGCTTGAGAAGATGCAGGAGATCACCGTCCCGATCGCCGAGCGCACCACGCCCTTCTCCTTCCCCAGCTCCGCTGACACGCTGTCCCCGCCCTTGCTGCAATTGCGCGACGCAAAAGTGGGCTATGGCGAAGAGGCCGTGATCCTTCGCGGCGTCGATTTGCGGCTGGACCCTGAAGACCGCATCGCCATTGTCGGCGCCAATGGCCAGGGCAAGACGACCTTGGTGAAATCCATCGCCGAACGCCTGCCGCTGCTGGCCGGCGATCGCACCGCGCCGCGCGCCCTGCGCATCGGCTATTTCTCGCAAGACCAGATGGACGAATTGCGTCCGGGCGAGACGGTGCTGCAGCACGTGCAGGACGCCCTGCCTGCGGGCTCGCCTGAATCAAAGCAGCGCGCCGCCGCGGCTGCCATGGGTTTCGCCCATGAAAAGGTCGGCACGAATATCGAGAAACTGTCGGGGGGCGAGAAAGTCCGGCTGTTGCTGGGCCTGATGGCGATGGAAAAGCCTCATGTGCTGATCCTCGACGAGCCGACCTCGCACCTGGATATCGACAGCCGCGAAGCGCTGATCTACGCGCTCAATGATTATAAGGGCGCCGTCATCCTGATCACCCACGACGTTTATCTCGCCGAAGGCACCGCCGATCAGCTCTGGCTGGTGAATGACGGCAAGGCCACGCGCTATGACGGCGATCTCAATGATTACCGCAAGCTGATCCTGCAGGCGGATCGCGGCACGATCAAACTCTAGGGGCGGCGTCGCGCGCGGCTTTGATCCTGGCGTGCTTGCTGGCCCGGCCCGACACCCGCTTGCGCCAGAGCCGGAAGCTTGATGGCTTTAACGACCGGCGCATGATCGCGATGACCTCGGGCTCGCTAAGCCCTGTGTCTTTTTCGATGGCCTCAAAGCTCACATCGTCCGCCCAGGCCAGGGCGATGATTTCGCTTATCTCTTCGGGCGCCATGGTTCACTCGTCCTGTTCGCGTCAGGCCGTGAGCTAGGGCGGGCGTCGAGCCTGACGAGGGGCGAAGCGCGCCTCAGTCTTGAGCGGCGGCAGACACGAACAGGTCGTGTTTGGCCATGATCCGAGCGAAGCGCTCCGAAGCCAGATGCCCCGCCAGCCAGGCTTGCAGGTTCGGCCAGCTCTGAGCGTCAAACCAGTCCCGGTCGGTATTGGCGAACTGGCGGATGAACGGGAAGATCGCGATATCGGCCAGGGTGGGCGCGTCGCCAAACAGCTGTGACGATGTGGTGAGCCGTTCTTCCAGCTGATCAACAATCTGGGCCGCGGCGGCGCGATGGTCTTCGGAGACCGCGCCTTCATAGCGATTGGCGTATTTGTAGCGATCGAGATGATGCTTGAAGTCGCCATCATTGCGCGCGATCAGGGCCTGGATGTCTGACCGCAGACCGGCGTCGTTCGGCCACCAGTTTTCGGGATCGTTCTGCGATAAGGCCCAATGCATCACATCGAGGCTTTCCTCGATCACCTGGCCGTCAGCGAGCACCACCACCGGGACTGTGCCCTTGGGCGACGCCTCCAGCATTTCCGCGGGCTTGTCCTTGAGAAGGATTTCGCGGTGCTCGACCTTGATCTGCGCGGCGTCCAGCGCCATCCGCCCGCGCATGGCGTAGGGGCAGCGCCGGAAGGAGTACAGGACGGGCAGGGCCTCAGTCATTGTCGGCATCGACATCCAGAACCGCGCCCAAATGGCGTTCGCCCCGCGCGGCGGCGCGCGCTTCCTGGCGCTGACGCTCGGCATAGCGCTGGCGCTGCTCCTCGCTGCGGGCCTCATGGCAATGCGGGCAACTGACGCCGGCGACGAAGTGCGGGGATTTCAGATCTTCCGGTCCCAGCGGTTCGCGGCAGGCATGGCAGGTCGTGTAATCACCCAGCTCGAGCCCGTGGCGCACGGCGACGCGGCGATCAAAGACGAAGCAATCGCCTTCCCACAGGCTGTCTTCCTCGGGCACGGTTTCGAGATATTTCAGAATGCCGCCCTTGAGGTGATAGACCTCATCGAGCCCTTCGGTCAGGGCGAAGGCGGTGGATTTCTCGCAGCGTATGCCGCCGGTGCAATACATGGCGATGCGGGCGTTGGGGCGGCTTTCGCGAAATTTTCTGAACCAGTCGGGGAATTCGCGAAAGCTCGTGGTTTCGGGGTTCACCGCGCCCTTGAACTGGCCGATGCGCACTTCGTAATCATTGCGCGTATCGATGGTGACCACGTCCGGCGCTGAAATCAGCTCATTCCAGTCTTCCGGCGCCACATAGGATCCGACGGCTTTTTGAGGGTCCACGCCGGGCACGCCCAGCGTCACGATTTCCTTTTTCAGCCGCACTTTCATGCGCAGGAAGGGCTGTTCCTCGGCGAAGGACTCCTTGTGTTCGATGTCCGCGCAGCCAGGCAGGGACCGGATAACGTTCAGAACGGCCTCGATGGCGTCGGGCGCGCCGGCGATGGTGCCGTTGATCCCCTCGCTGGCGATCAGCAAAGTTCCGTAGACGTCCTGCTCGCGGCAGGCGGTCAGAAGCCGGTCCTGCAGCGCCTTATCGGCGACGAGCGGCGTGAATTTATAAAGTGCGGCGACGCGAAACTGGGTCATGACGCCCTTATGCCAAAACCAGCGCGCCAAAAACACCATCAGATCGCAGGCCGGGGCGCGGTGAAACGCCCCGGCCCTTGAGGTCTAGTTCAGCCCCAGACGATCCCCGCTATCGCAATGGAAACACCCATCCGCCCCGATCGGGCTGCCCGGCGGGATGTCCGTGCTGGGTATCGACAGGGTGCGGCCCTCGTCAATCGCCTGGAGCCCGGCTTCGATTTGCGCTCTCAGAGCGACCGCCTGACTGTCACTCACGCGAGCGCGGCGTCCAGTAAGTTCAGTCATCAGATCAGACAATGCTGACCGCGCCAGCCTGGCGGCGCTGGGCGTCGACCCGCCGGCCACGCGCAGGAGCTGACGAACATACTCGTCCTGCAGCGCCTCGCGCAGCGGAACCAGCCGCGCCGGCTCGTCACGCGGCGCGTCCAACACAACGCTCTCGATCCGGGCCAGAACCGTTTCAGGGTTCAACGCATCACGATTGCGGGCGGTCTGGTCTTCCAGACGCGCCAGGCGAGCCGGGGCGAGCATGGCCGACAGTGTAATCCGGCCCGCCGCCGCGGCCGCATTGGCGCGGCTGAAGGCGGGATACTGGTCGGTTTCAAACTGTTCGCGCTGGGCGATGGCGTCGTAGTCTGAAAAGGGCGAGGGTGTGAGCAGCCGCAGCGTCTCGTCAGAAATGTCCAGGCGCGCCGGCTCCAGCGTTTGCGCCAGAGCCTCCAGCGCCCGCCTTTGCTGGTCGGGGTCGTAATCAGTGACGCCGGACACGTCCGGGCCGTTGACCTCATAGGCGAACATCACGCCGCCCAGCGCCTTGGCGGCGGCCTCCACCTGATAGCGATGATAGAGATAGATCGGCGGGAACACATTGCGGATCTCGCTCAGCGGCAGGCCCTGGGCCAGCACATCGGTCCCGAAGCGGTTCAGCGCCGCTGCGCGCACCACCAGCGTGTCATTAAGCGCATCCACCGGGTCTGATCCGTTATCCCACAGATTGGCCAGCGGGTGGCCGGCATTGTTGCCGCGGGCGTGCCGGTCGGAAATGTACAGAAGGCCGTCTTCGCGGGCTTGTTGCAGGATCGCTTCCAGCCCGGCGGCCTCGGCGGCGGCGTCCGGATACTGGCTATAGAGCCAGGAGATCGAGGCGATATCCCATTCGCCGATTCCCACATCATAAGCCTGCGACGCGTCAAAGCCCGTGGCGTCGTCAAAGCGGATCAGCGGCGCGGGATAATCCATCACCGAGGCGCGATCATTGGTGCTGGCGGCGAAGTTGTGCATCAGCCCCAAAGTATGGCCGATCTCGTGGGCGGAGAGCTGGCGCACGCGCGCCAACGCCAGCTCGAGCGGGTCGTCCGCCGCGCCGGTTCCGGTCTGCTCAACGCCCATCAGGCCTTCAAAGATCAGCCGGTCATGGCGCACGCGCTGGCTGCCCAGGATCACATGGCCTTTCAGGATTTCGCCTGTGCGCGGATCTGTGACGGACGCGCCATAGGACCAGCCGCGAGTCTGGCGGTGCACCCATTGAATGACATTGTAGCGCGCATCCAGCGGATGCACGCCCTCGGGCAAAAGCTCCACGCGATAGGCGTCTTCAAAGCCGGCAGCCTCAAACGCTTCCGCCCACCAATTGCCGCCCTCGATCAGGGCTTGCTGGATCAGCTCGGGCGCGCCACGGTCCACGTAATAGACGATGGGTTCGACCACGGGGCCGGACGCGGCGTCCGGATCAATCCGCTCGAGCCGGTGCCGGCGCGCATAGCCGCGCTGCAAGGGCTCATCCAGCGGCGTCGCCATGTCGTAGCGCGTGAGCTCAAAGGCGCCGCTGCGCGGATCAGACGCGCGGGTTTCATATCCGTCTTCGGGCAGGGCGATGAAGGAGTGATGCACCGTCAGGGTCACAGCCTCCGCATAGGGCGCGGTGGCGCGCACTTCTGCGCCGGGATCCTCTGCACTCAGGGTCAGAAGCGTGTCGATCTCGATGTTCTCCGGAAAGCTCAGAACGCTATCGGCCAGAGGCGCGCTGCGCTCGGCGTCGACGGAGAACGAGCCTTGTCCAGCGTTCTTGAGCGAGCCGACCGCGTCGATCGGATCGCGGGTGAGAAAGCCGGACAGATCGATCAGCACTTCGCCGTCCGCGCTTTCAGACAGGATGTCGGTGCGCCAGATAACAGACCGGGCGAAGGATTGCGCCGTGGCGGCGCTTTCATCCGCGCCCGCGCCCAGAGCCGCGTAGCGGGTGTTTTCAAACTCGGCGAAGACCGCGTCGCCAACCCGGCTGAAGCGCAGGATCCAGGTGTCGGTCCCCAGGCCCCGGTCAAGCCCCACCGGGTTTGATCCCAGACCCGAGGTCAGGCGCGCCGTGTAGATCATCCGGCCCAGCACGCCGTCGTCAGAGGGCGATAGCGCAGCGAGCACCCGGCCTTCGGCGGGGTCGGGGTAGAGCGTAATCAGCCCGTCCTGACGGTTCAGCCCTTCGACGGTTTCGGTAAAGCTGGCTTCGTCCTCGGCCAGGGCCTGGACACCGGACAGGGTCAGGCACAGCGCCAGGGCGCCGGTGATCGCTCGCAACATGGTCAGTCTCCCCTTGGCGCGTTTCACGCTCTTGTGGGAAGGCTAGCCAGACCTGGCGGATTTGAACAGGGGCGGACAGCAAACGGGCGGCCGCAATGCGACCGCCCGTTCGTCGTCCGGTAAGGGCGGGGGGAGACCCTTACGCTGCAAGGGGAGGGGAAGCCCTTAGAGCTCGGACGCTGCGGTGTGTTCGATCTGGGTCCAGTTGGTTTCGGCGCGGGCCAGAGTGCCAGCCTCGTCATTGAGGAAGTTGCGCAGGATTTCCTCGTTCACGAAGACATAGAGCTGGCCGTCGCGCACGGCGGAGAAGCGCGGATCGCCGTCCAGTTTCTTGCCCAGAGACACGCCCAGAGCGCAGAAGCCGCCATAGGCCGGGATGTAAGCTTCGGGGTTGCGGCGGAAGGTGCGCAGATTGGCGCGGGTGTTGAAGTAATAGGCGACGCCTTCATGGACGTGCGCGAACTCGGCGCTGCCATCCAGGCGAATGCCGGTCTCGATCAGCGCGACCGGGTCAGAGCCGTGCAGGCCCAGCGGCGCGCCGGCCAGGGTGTAACCGGATGTGACGTTGTTTTCGTCTTCGGCCAGGGCGATCGGGGCGGTGGTCGCGACCAGCGCGATGCCGATCAGAGCGGTGGAAATCAGGGCTTTCATGGTCTCTCTCCGAGTTGGCGCGCTGGAGGTCAGCGAGCGGAAGTGAAGGCGCAGCGCCTTCGGTCAGCTCAGGTAAAAGAGACAAATCAGAGACCAGTTTGTAGACGGAATTGTCCTTAATGGGTTTTACGGTCGGGGAAGTCCCGTATGGGGTCAGGCGGGCGTGGCCGTCTTTTCATCAAGCTGGTTGAGATACTCAAACAGCTTGCCGACTGCTGTGGGCGCGCTCTTTCGCATGCCCTGCAAAAGCGCGGTCTTCTCGGCGTCGTCAGGGGGCACATCGCTGATGAGTTTGCTGAACCCGTCCAGCCGGTTGGCTCTCAGCCAGGCGCGCAATTCGGGGATCTGGCTCCAGTTATACTGGTTCATCATGAAAGCGGCGGTGAAGCGGATGAAATCGGTGTCGTGATTGGGGAGCGGCACCACGCCGCACAGCCGGTTCTGCTCGGTTTCATCCTCATAGGCGGCCTCGATATGGGCGATGAAGGCGGCGCTGAACACGGGCTGATAGGAGCGCACCATCTGCAGCACGATCTTGTCGCCCTGAAACACCGGTGCGATGGCGTCATTGCTGACTGCGCGGGCTGAACAATCGATCAACACATGATCGGCGGTGATGGCGATCTCACCCTCATCCAGCACGAGTGTCTCGGCGGTGATGGTCTTCACGCGGCCTTTGCGGACGACGCGTCTGATCGACTGCAACGCCTCCAGCTCCATGCGCGAGACGGTCGCCCCGTGAAACATGGAGGGCCGGACATCGGGGTCGATCCGCAGGAAATAGCCCGCCGCTTCCAGCCGGTCGAACATGTCTTCAATGCTGGTGGAGTTGGCGATGGCGTCGAACTGGCGCGCCTGGGCGCCGATGGTGTCAAAGAAGAATTCAGGATCGGTCTGGGTGTTGCGCCGGTCCAGCAGCCAGCCGTCGCGCGGCATGATCCACTGGATGAGATCGGGATCGACGCCCTGCTCCAGCAGCCAGAGACAGGAATCAATCGCGGTCTTTCCCGCCCCGATGACCACAAAGCCTTTGGGCGTGCGGTCGATCCTGGGCAAGTCATTGGGCGGCATGAACCAGACGTCTGGCGAGACCTCAAAGCTGGGCGTGTGCGTGGAGGGAACCGAGGTTTTCAGATGCGTCGCGTCCACGGTCTTGCGCCGGACGCTCACTTCAAACACTTCACCGGTCAGGATGCGTTCGAACCGTCCGTCTCCGAGCCAGCGGCACATCGGAAAGAACCGCACGCGGCCCGAGGGCAGGAAGGTGTGGTTCATCACCTGCTCGTAATAGGCCAGCACTTCGTTTCCGCTGGCGAGATCACCCATCCCCTTGTTAAGCCCCACCTGATCGCGCTGCCCGCGGCTGAGCTCTTTTGAAGACACGCCGTAAAAGCTCGACGGCTGGTGCAGCGTCACGAACGGATAGGCGTGGTTCCAGTGCCCGCCGGGCTTGGCGTTCTGATCAACGATGATGATGTCAGCGTCGGTTTCAGACAGGATCGTATCGGTGAAGGCCAGGCCCATGGCGCCGCCGCCAATGACCAGATAATCAGTCTCAAGTGATGTGCTCGCCATGAGTCGCCTCCCTGCGACGGCCCGCCCGTTTATGTTTCCGTGTGGGTTGAGCCTGATCATAACAGTGTTATAGGAGTGTCAGGGTCAGAGACCGACCCGTCAAGGCTCAAACCATGAGTGACGCGAAAACAAAGATCATGCAGGCGGCGTCGAAGCTGTTTCTGCAAGCGGGCTCAAAAGGGTTGAGCGTGCGGGCCATTGCGCGCGAGGCCGGGGTCTCGACCATCGGGATTTACAGCCATTTCGACGGCAAGCAGGGCATTCTGGACGCGCTCTATATCGAAGGGTTCGAACAGGTCGAAGCCACGACCGTATTGCCCGAAGGCGTGACGGATCGCGATGCGGCGATTGAGACTGTGGTGCGCCAGTATCTGCGCAGCGTTCAGGCCCATGAAGCGCACTACCGGCTGATCTTCGGCGAGCAAGCGCCGGATTTCACGCCCTCGGACGCAGCACGGCAGGCGGCGGGGCGCGCATTTGCGAGCTTGTTGAAAGTGGCGGCGGATTTCCTGCCCGATCATACCCCGCCTCAGACCCGAGACGCCGCGCTGCAGATCTGGGCGCTGATCCATGGCTTTGTCAGCCTGCGCCATCATGTGGCGATGCTCAAACAGGATGACGAGGCGTGGGAGGATCAGGTGGTCCGCGCCGTGATTGTTCACATCAAGGCGCTGGACGAACCTGAATCCTGATCCGTGCTTTAATCGAACGGGAAGCTTGTCACCGCGCCGTCCGAGGCAGAATGAACAAGCTTGGCGTATTTGGCGTAGGCGCCATGGCGATATTTGGGTTCGGGCGGGGTGAAGCCCTTGGCCATGCGCGCCTTGAGGTCGGCCTTCACATCGATGCGGCGGTTTTCGATGTCGATGGTGATGACGTCGCCGGTTTCAATAAAGGCGATGGGCCCGCCATGGGCGGCTTCGGGAGCCACATGACCCACCATGAAGCCATAGGTCGCGCCGGAAAAGCGGCCATCGGTCATCAACGCCACATCATCGCCGAGGCCTGCGCCCTGAATCGCGGCGGTCACCGCCAGCATTTCGCGCATGCCCGGACCGCCGGCAGGGCCTTCATTGCGGATGACGACGATGTCGCCTTTCTCGATCTGGCCTGCATTCACAGCGGCGAAGCAGTCTTCCTCGCAGTCATAGACCTTGGCGGGACCTTCAAAGAACAACCGATCATGCCCGGCGAGCTTGGCCACACAGCCATCCGGCGCCAGATCGCCATAGAGCACGCCGAAGCCGCCGCGTGATTTGAGCGGCTTGTCGGCCGACAGGATCACATCCTGGCCCGGGGTTTCGGTGGCGAGCCCGGCTTCTTCAAACAGGGATTTGCCGGTGACGGTGGGCGCATCCTCGATCAGCTTCGCGGCCTGCAAGCGTTGCAGCAGCAGGCGCGCCCCGCCCGCGGCCGCCATATCCGGCGCCATATAGCGTCCGCCGGGCTTGAGGTCGGCGATGACGGGCGTTTTGCGGCTGACCGCGTCAAACACGTCGATATCAAACTGGTCCTGGCTGATCCCGGCCTCGCGCGCGATGGCCAGAAGATGCAGCACGGCGTTGGTCGAGCCCGCGGTCGCGGTGACGGCGGCGGCGGCGTTCTTCAGGCTTGTCGGCGTGATGATGTCGCGCGGACGGCGGTTCGCTTTCAGCGCGTCCACGACCGCTTCCCCCGCCTTGCGGGCGGCGCCGGGTTTGTCGGGATGGACGGCGGGAATGTCATTGAGCCCCATGGGCGACAGACCGAGCGCGGACAGCGCCAGCGCCATGGTGTTGGCGGTGAATTGCCCGCCGCAGGCGCCCGCGCCTGGACAGGCGGCTTTTTCAACTTCAACCAGCTCGTCTTCGCTGATCTTGCCCGCGGCGCACGCGCCCACCGCCTCGAACACGTCCTGAATGGTGACCGCCTTGTCGTGCAGCTTTCCGGGCATGATCGAGCCGCCATAGAGCACGACGCTGGGCAGGTTCATCCGCGCCGCCGCCATGGCCGCGCCGGGCAGGGTCTTGTCGCAGCCGACCAGAAACAGGACCGCGTCCAGGCTGTGACCGCGCACCGCCAACTCGGCGGAATCGGCCACGCAATCACGGCTCATCAGGCTGGCGCGCATGCCTTCGGTGCCCATGGAGATGCCGTCGGTGACCACGATGGTGTTGAAATCCACCGCCGTGCCGCCGGCCGCTTCAATGCCGGCGCGGGCATGATCGGCCAGACCCTGAAGATGCATGTTGCACGGGGTGACGCTGGTCCAGGTGTTGACGATGGCGATCATGGGCTTGGCCATGCGTTCGTCATCATAGCCGGCGGCGCGCAACATGGCGCGGGCGGGGGCGCGGGCCGGCCCCTGGATCAGTGTGTGCGAGGGGCGTTTGTTATCGGTCATGTCAAATCAGGCCGTTTCGTTCAGGGCGTTCAAATGATGTCGCAAGGCGTCGAGGTCCGCGCCGCAGGGTTCTGACCGTGTGGGCCGGTCCAGCACCTCGGCGAGGGCTTCAGAGGGGTCAAGGGTTTGACCGATCAGCGGCTCGACCACATCGGCGAATTTGTAGGGATGGGCGGTCGCCGCAATCACCCAGGGCCGCGCATGCAGGTCAAACTCACGCATCCGGGCCAGCGCTTCTGCGGCGACAGCAGAATGCGGACACCACACATAACCCGAGCGCGCAAAATCAGCCTTGATTCGCGCGCGGATGGCCCGGTCCTCCACCAGTTCCACGCTCAGGCGCGCCGCGTCATCGGGCAGGGCGTTCAGGCGCTCGAAATTGCTGGGCGCGCCCACATCCATGGCGTTCGCCAGCGTGGCGATGGAGGCGCGGGGCTCATACCGGCCCGAGATCGACCAGTCCGCGAGGGTCCGGTTGGCGTTGGTGGCCAGCACGATCGGTCCCCAGGGCGCGCCCATATGACGGGCCCAGATCGCCGCGACGCCATGGCCCAGATTGCCCGTGGGGATGATCAGGCCGGGTTTGACGCCATTCTTCTCATAGGCTTGCCGCGCCGCCCAGGCCATATAGGCCGCCTGGGGCAAGAGCCGGGCGATATTGATGGAATTGGCGCTGGTGAGGTTATGCCGCTCGCTCAGCGCCCGGTCCGCGAACGCAGCCTTGACCATGCGCTGGCATGCGTCGAAATCGCCATCCACTTCCAGCGCGGTCACAGGTGCGTTCCAGCAGGTCAGCTGGCGTTCCTGAAACGCGGAGATTCGGCCTTTGGCGTACAGGATCACCGCCCGCACGCCCTTGCGGCCTTCCGCGGCGCAGCCAACCGCGCCGCCGGTATCGCCAGAGGTGGCGGCGAGCACGGTGAAGGGGGCGTTCGGGTCGCCCAGCTTGTCCAGACAGCGCAGCAAAAAGCGCGCGCCCACATCCTTGAACGCGCCGGTGGGGCCGTGAAACAGCTCGAGCGCGAACACGCCCGGTCGCCCCGAAAAGGGGTTCACCAGCGGGATGTCAAAATCATAGGTCTCTTCAACAAGCTCTGGCAAAACGCTTTCAAGCTGATCGCCCTTGAAGAAGGGCTCGAAGAGCGTCAGCGCCGTCTCTTTGAGGCTGGTTTGCGCGGTCAGCCCGCTGAGCTGCCCTTCAGGAAACTCATCAGGAATGAACAGGCCGCCATCCCCCGCCAGTCCCACACGGATCGCTTCGGAGATGGAGCTGGCGCTGGCGCCGTTTCGCGTGGAGATCAGGCGCATGCTTCTTGCTCCTCGAGGGGTTCGAGACGCACGCCGGCGCTCTCAAGCGGGGCGCGATAGACGCGCGTTCCCCGGCCTGCGGATTTGAAGGCGTCCGCCATCGCTTGCTGGACGGCGTCGGCGTCTTCATCGCTCGCCCAGGCGAAGATGGAGGGCCCAGAGCCCGAGAACGAGCAACCCAACGCATTCGCCCCGAGGGCTGCGGCTTTGACGTCGCGCATTTCCGGCAACAGGAAAGCGCGCTGGGGCTCGATCAGAATATCATCGAGCCCCGCCCGGATCAGGTCGAGATCGGAAACCGCGCATCCCAGCGTGAAGGCGCCGAGCCGACGGGCGTGCTCGACAGCCGTGTTCAGCGGCGTTTCGGGTTTGAGCACATCGCGCGCGGCCTGGGTTTCGGTCTTGGCGTCAGGATGGAACAGAATGGCGGTGACGCCCTTGGGGACGGGCATCGGTTTGACCAGTGCGGGATCGAGTTGCGCGGCGATTACCAGCCCGCCCAGGAGCGAGGCCATGACATTGTCCCAGGGGGGCGGGTCAGCGCTGGCGCGTTCGCCTTCCAGGGCGAAGGCCAGCAAGTCCGGCGTTGAAAACGGTTTGTCCAGCAAGGCGTTGACCGCAGCGGCGGCGGCTACGGCGCTGGCGGCGGAGCCGCCCATGCCAGCACTGATCGGCACGCCCTTGATGACGTCCAGACGCACGCCGAAGGGTGCGTTCACAGCCTTCAGCACCGCTTGCGCCGCGCGCAGGGCGGTATTGCGCATGGGATTTTCCGGAAGCTGCGTCATCAGTCCGGAAACCTGGCCCAGACGCACGCCTGTCCTCTCTTCCTTATGAGCGACGACCTCATCTCGGACAGCGTCAAACGCCTGTCCCAATACATCAAATCCAACCCCGACATTGCCAATGCTGGCCGGGGCGCTGGCGCGCGCGGATGCAGTCATGAGAAATACTCGTCCTTTCCGTCAGGCGCTGCGCAACGCATCGTCCGCCCGAAGGGGGGAGCGAACGGACGATGCGTGCGCTGGGGCGGCGCCATCACACGCCCAAGCCCGTCGGATGTCCATCATGTCGCCGAAAACGGCTGCAGCGGTCGGCCAGCGTCCGGCGCCCTTGCCTTGCAGGGTGCAGACGTCGCCATTGGACAAGGTCAGCAGAAAACGGTTCTCCTCATTGCGCGCGCCAGCGAGCGGGTGGTCTTGGGGGACGGCGCGGACCTGAACTTCCGCATCCACAACCCCGCCTGCGCCCAGCTTGCACTGACCGATCTGTTTGTAGATTTTCCCGTTCGCCAGCGCGTCCTGCGCCTGCTCGGCGGACACCTCGCTCAGCGATTGCTTGGCGATCTTTTCGGGCGGCAAGTTCACGCCGAACGCTTCGCGGATCAGAATGGACAACTTGTCCGCGGCGTCATGCCCGTCCACATCCGCGCTGGGATCGGCTTCGGCGAAGCCCATGCGCTGGGCGGCGGCGACCGCCTCCTGGAACGCGACGCCCTGACCGAGCTGGTCGAGGATGAAATTGCCGGTGCCGTTCATGACGCCTTCCACCGCGACCACGCCTTGCCCCTTGAGGTCGGACAAGCGCTCGAGCACAACGACGCCGCCGCCGACGGAGGCCGAGAACATCAGCTGCGATCCGCCTTTCCGGGCGGCGTCATGCAGGGCGTCATAATGCTTGGCGACGGCGGCCTTGTTGGCGGTGACCACATGCTGGCCGTTGCGCAGGGGCGGTAGCATCAATTCAGCGGGGCCGTCGGCGCCGCCGGTCATCTCCACCACAAGGTCAGGGTCTCCCGCGAGCGCCGCATGAGGGTCAGAGGTGAAGACCGCGCGACGGTCATCGGCGCGGGAGCCGGCATTGCGCACCAGCACCGGGTTCAGCTCGAAAAGCTCAGGATGGCTCAGCACATGGTCGAGCACGCCCGACCCTACAGCGCCGCAGCCCAGAAGCGCCACTTTCATCGGCCCGCGATGGCGCGGACGACCGATGACTGAGGGGCCCGAAGCGATGCGGGTGGCTTCGCGCGCGCCCATGGCGGCGACTTCCACCACAAGGTTCGCAGCCTTGGCCGCTTCGATGGCCTTGGGCTGGATCAGACCGCGACTGGCGTCCATCGCCTGATCGTAATCGAGCGCGTCATAGCGCTGGGCGTGAGGGTCTTTGGCCGGATCGTCGGTGTAGACGCCGTCCACATCCTTGATCAGCCGCACCCGGTTTGCGCCGGCCTTCACAGCGAAAAACACTGCCGTCAGATCCGTGCCGCCCCGGCCCAGCGTGGCGGCGCCATGGTCTGCATGACAGGCGGTGAAACCGGGGAGAACAACCGCATCGGCCTCTTCCAGCGCGGCGGCCATGGCGTCCTTGTCGAGCTCGCTGAGGTTGGAATCCATGGGGTCGCCCTCCGCCATCAGCCCGATCTCGTGAGGGTCCAGCACTTTGGCGCGCAAGCCCAGCCGCGAGAGCGCCAGCCCCATCAGGGCCGCAGACCGGAACTCGCCCAGTCGCGCCAGTCGCGCGGTGATGTGGGGGAAGGCGTCGCCGCCATTGGCGTCGGCCTGGGCCAGCAGCGTGTCGGTCTCCCCTTTGAGCGCAGAGACGATCACGATGGTTTTCTCCCCCGCCCGGACATGACGGTAGATCTCTGCGCCGGCGGCGGCGTAGTCAGCTTCCGAAGTCAGCACGGAGCCGCCAAATTTGAGGACGCACAGGCCTTTCGAGGCGGAGGAGGCGTTAAGCTGGGGATCCATCGGATCAGTCCTTTTTCGTTCGTTAGGGCATGGCGGCTGGGTTGAGGCATGAAAAAACCCGCTCGCCGGTTTCGGGGAGCGGGTTGGTGTGGGGTTGAATGTTTCGCGTGTCTCGCGCTCAGCCCGTACCGTCCCGCCCTCGAGTAAGGGTGGTGGTAATGGTGGTAATGGTGGTGGTGAGCGCGGTGGAGGTGACGCACGAAGCCATGATCGCGGCGGTCGCCACGGTCATTCCGGTTTCGTGCTGGACCTGCGAAGAGCGGGTCATGATCATCTCCTGGACGTGCTGCAAGTGCGCAGCGTCGACTTTACCGTGACCGGGTTTTCCACACTCCGTCAACCGGGCCTCTGTGGCTGAAAAACCACAAACCCTGTCCAGCATTGGAAAAATCACCTGCTAATGCTCTGATATAGCTTAGGAAATATTTTTTCTGAGTTGTTCGGACATTTTAGTGTTGCGCGATGCAGCATTTCCGCCTTACGGTTTTTGCACAGCCCGGCGAGACCTCGACAGTCATATCGCCGGTCATTGTTCGCGTGTCGTTTCACCCTTGCGCAAGAGGGGCGGCATCAGGTTGAAACCGGGAGACAGCGCCATGCGCGACGCCAAGACCCAGACCCTGACCCAGGACGCCCAGCGTATCGCTGCGCTGACCGGCTCGGTCGTACTTGTCGTTGTCGTACTCCTTATTACCACCCACGGTGGAGCGGCGGCGCCTGTCTGACGGAATTTCAAACCTCAGACCCAAGCAAACCCCCGCTCCACACCGGAGCGGGGGTTTTTCTTTGCCTCAACCTCAAACGCCACACTCGAGCCAGCCTCAAACGCCACGGAAAGATCCAGGACCATGACCCGCATCTACACTGACGACGACGCCAACGCAGACGCTTTGAAGCCCGGCTTCATCGCCATTATCGGCTATGGCAGCCAGGGCCGCGCCCATGCCCGAAACTTGCGCGATTCCGGCCAGCAGGTGATCGTCGGGGCACGCCCGGGCGGCAAGGCCGAGGCCAAGGCCAAGGATGACGGGTTTGAGGTTTTCACGCCCGCTGAAGCCGCCAAGAAAGCCAGTTTCGTGGCGCTCCTCACCCCGGATATGAGCCACAAGGACGTGTATGAGTGCGATATCGCCGCGCAGCTTTCGCCCGGCGATACGCTGATGGTGGCGCACGGCTTCTCGATCCATTACGGCCAGATCCGTCCGCGCACCGATATCGACGTGGTGCTGGTCGCGCCGAAAGGTCCGGGCGATCTGGTGCGCCGGGAGTTCGAGATCGGGCGCGGCGTGCCCTCCCTGTTCGCCATCCACCAGGATGCGTCGGGCAAGGCGCGCGACAAGGCGCTGGCCTATTGCAAGAGCAATGGCGGCACGGCCGGCGGCGCGATCGAGACCACTTTGGCCGAGGAGACCGAAACCGATCTGTTCGGCGAGCAGGCGGTGTTGTGCGGCGGCGCGTCCGAGCTGGTCGCCGCGGGGTATCAGACCCTGGTGGATGCCGGTTATCAGCCTGAAATCGCTTACTTTGAATGCCTGCACGAGCTCAAGCTGATCGTGGACCTGATGTATGAGGGCGGCATTTCGCGCATGCATGACTTCATCTCGGAAACCGCCAAATACGGCGATCTGGTCTCCGGTCCCCGCGTCATAAATGACGAGACCAAAGCGCGGATGCGCGAGGTGCTGACCGACATCCAGACCGGCAAGTTCGCCCGCGACTGGATCCTGGAGAACCAGGCCGGCAAGCCGCAATACGACGCCTTGCTGCGGGCCGATCTGGAACAGGACATCGAGAAAACCGGCGCCCGTTTGCGCGCTCGCATGGCCTGGCTGCAACCCGGCGCCAACGCCGGCCAAGCCTAGCGCGGATCGCAGGAGCACGCTCATGACCGCCCAGCCTCAAACCGCACCCGCCTCCAATCTGCACCGCACCGGCGCCCATCTGGTCGTCGAGGCGTTGCGCGCGGAAGGCGTCACCAAGGTGTTCGGCTATCCCGGCGGCGCGATCATGCCCGTTTATGACGCCCTGCCGGGCTCGGGGCTGGAGCATATTCTGGTGCGTCATGAGCAGGCGGCGGCGCTGGCGGCGGACGCTTACGCCCGGGTGTCGGGCGAGGTGGGCGTGTGTCTGGCCACGTCCGGCCCCGGCGCGACCAATCTGGTGACCGGCATCGCCAATGCGTTTCTGGATTCAGTGCCCCTGGTCGCGATCACCGGCCAGGTGGCGACGCCGTTGATGGGGACTGACGCGTTTCAGGAGATCGACGTCTTTGGCGTCACCCTGCCCATTGTCAAACACTCTTTCCTGGTGCGGGATGCGGCCGACATCCCCAAAATCTTCGCCGAGGCTTTCGAGCTGGCGAAGCGCGGGCGGCCCGGACCGGTTCTGATTGACTTGCCAAAAGACGTCACACAGGCGTCCGCGGCGTTCCCCTCGGTGGATCAGACGGTTCGGGCCCCTGCTAGAGGCGTCCCTTCAGATTCGGCAAGCATGGCGCAGGCCGAAGCGCTCATCGCCCAGGCTGAGCGGCCGGTGCTCTATATTGGCGGCGGCGTGACCCTGGCCAAGGCGGAAGACGCCTTGCGGCGGTTTTTCGCGCGCACGCAAATCCCGGCGGTGGCGACTCTGAAGGGTCTGGGCGCTCTGCCCACGGAAACGCCGGGCTTTCTGGGCATGCTGGGCATGCACGGCACCAAAGCGGCGAATTTGGCGGTGAATGAAAGCGATCTGCTGATCTGCGTCGGCGCCCGCTTCGACGACCGTGCGACCGGCAAGCTCGACACCTTCGCGCCCCAGGCCCGGATCGTGCACTTTGACGCCGACCCGTCAGAAATCTCCAAACTGCGCGATGCGGATGTGGGGCTGACCGGCGATCTGGCTGAAACGCTGGATCGGATGGAGCCTGGCGTTCTGAGCATTGCCCCCTGGCGGCGCCGCTGTTCAGAAGCCGCCGAGCGCTGGGCCATGCGCTATGACGCGCCCGGTTCTGGCATCTATGCGCCGAAGCTCTTGAAAGACATCTCCGAACAGGCGGGCGACAAGGCCATCATCACCTGTGATGTGGGTCAGCACCAGATGTGGGTGGCCCAGCATTGCCGGTTCTCGCGTCCGCAAGCGCATCTGACGAGCGCAGGACTGGGAACCATGGGGTACGGCTTGCCCGCCGGTATCGGCGCTTTGATGGCGGAACCGGACGCCACGGTGATCACCGTGTCGGGCGATGGCTCGATCATGATGAACATCCATGAGCTGGCGACCCTGCGTCGCTACCGCCTGCCGCTGAAGATCGTGCTGCTGGACAACTCCCAGCTGGGCATGGTGCGGCAGTGGCAGGAGCTGTTTTACGACGAGAACTTCTCCGAGGTGGATCTGTTCGACAATCCCGATTTCGCCGCCGTGGCGCGCGCCTTCGGGGTCGAAGCCTTCACCCTGGACCGCCGCGAGGACGCGCCCGCCGCGATCGAGCGGCTGCTGAACACGAACGGGCCGATCCTGTGCCATGTGCGCATCGACCCGCGTGAAAATGTCTGGCCGCTGGTGCCGCCAGGCAAATCCAATGCTGACATGATGGAGGCCTGATCCATGACAGACCGGATCGAGATCGAATTTCGCCCCAGTGAAGGCGCGATCCTGCGTCTGATCGGGCTCGTCGAACGTCGCGGCTTTGAAGTCCGTGGCGTCGATCTGCCTCAGATGCCGACCGCTGGCGAGGCGCGCATGGATTTGACTGTCCAGCCGCGCGACGCCGGTCGGCGCATGGGCACGTTGTGCGCGCAAATCTCCAAGATCTACGGCGTCAGCGCGGTGCGAGCGGCGTCCCTGGCGCCCGCGTTCGAGGCCGTGTCATGACCCGCCAGATCACGATTTTCGACACCACGTTGAGAGACGGCGAACAGGCGCCGGGCTTCTCCATGTCCGAGGCGGGCAAGCTGAGCGTCGCCCGGGCCTTGCAGGCCTTGAAGGTGGACGTGATCGAAGCGGGGTTCGCCGCGGCCAGCCCGGGCGATTTCAAGTCGGTGGAACGGATTGGCCAGGAGATTGAAGGCCCGGCGATCTGTTCCTTGGCGCGCACGACGCCGGGCGATATCGACGCTGCGGCGCGGGCGCTAAAAGCTGCTCCGAACAAACGCCTGCATGTGTTTCTGGGCACCAGCCCGCTGCATCGCGAGTTCAAGCTGAACATGACCCCGGACGAGGTGCTGACCCGCATCAAGGACATGGTCGAGCTGGCGCGGACGCATTTTGACGATGTGGAGTTTTCCGCCGAGGACGCCATCCGCACCGAGCGGGGCTTCCTGGTCGAAGCGCTCTCCATCGCTGCGGAAGCCGGCGCGAAGACGCTGAACGTGCCTGATACGGTCGGCTATTCCACGCCGGACGAGATCTATCAGCTGTTCAAGCATCTGACCGAGAAGGTCTCCAAGGCGAACGAGGTGATCTTCTCCGCCCATTGCCATGATGATCTGGGCATGGCGGTCGCCAATTCGCTGGCGGCCGTGCGCGGCGGCGCGCGGCAGATCGAGTGCACGGTGAACGGCATCGGCGAGCGCGCGGGCAATTGCGCGTTGGAAGACGCCGTCATGGCGGTTCGCACCCGCCGCGATGTCTTCAACCTGACCACGAATATCGACACGCGCCAGATCATGGCCGCAAGCCGCGCGCTGAGCAAAGCCACCAACACCCATCCGCCGCGAAACAAGGCCATCGTCGGCGCGAACGCCTTCGCCCATGAATCCGGCATTCATCAGCATGGCGTTCTGAAAAACCGTGAAACCTACGAGATCATGAAACCTGAAGATGTGGGGCTCAGCTCCAACCAGATCGTGCTCGGAAAGCACTCTGGCAAACACGCTCTGGCCGCCCGGGCGAAAGAGCTCGGCTGGAGCCTGGAGGGTGACCATCTGCAAGCTGCGTTCGACGCCTTCAAGGCGCTGGCGGACGAGATTGGGCTGGTGGATTCCGGCCAGCTGTCTGCGCTGCTGGAGCGGCTGGAGAGCGGGACGCAAGGAGATGCTGAATTGTGGACTTTGAAACGGATCGATATCCGCTCGCCCCTGTCGCCGAAGGATCATCCGGTCGCCCGCATTGAAATGGACCATGGCCGCCGCGGTCAGGTGACCGACATCGCCAGCGCGCCTGGCGCTCTGGACGCGGCCTATCGCGCCGTCAGCCAGATCATGGAAATCCCGGCGCGGGTCGAGGACATCGAGATGCAGTACGTGGCCGCCGACGCCCATGACGCTGGCGAAGACGGGCAGGGCGCCGATGTGCTGGTTGATCTCAAGGCCAATGTGGAGGGCGAGGTGTTTTCAGGCCGCGCCCGCGCCCGCGACATCATTCCCGCCTGCGTCTCCGCCTATATCGACGCGCTCAACAACGCCTGCGCCGTGCGTCGCCGACGCAACGCCAAAGCTCATGCTGCCTGAAGGACTTAAATACCATGTCGATCCAACAAGTTGATCATATCTGGCGCAATGGCGCGCTTATTCCGTGGGCGGACGCGCAGGTTCATGTTCTGTCGCACGCCCTGCATTACGGCACCTCGTTTTTCGAAGGCATCCGCAGCTATGATACGCCGTCCGGCCCTGTGGTGTTTCGCCTGACCGATCATGTGAAACGCCTGGTGGATTCCGCCCGGATCTATTCCGTTGATCTGCCCTACAGCCCCGCCGAGTTGGCCGACGCCTGCAAAGAGGTGCTGCGCGCCAACAAGCTGGGCTCGGCCTATCTGCGGCCGGTCAGCTTTATCGGCTATGGCTCAATCGGCGTCGTGCCAGCTGCGGATACGCCGATCGACACCTATATCGCGGCCTTCCCCTGGGGCGCGTATCTGGGTGAAGAGGCCCGCACCAAGGGCGTGGACGTGTGCGTGTCGAGCTGGAACCGCATGGCGCCGAACACCGCGCCGACGGCGGCCAAGGCCGGCGGCAATTATCTGTCGAGCTATCTGATCAGCCGCGAAGCCAAATCGCGCGGTTACGCCGAAGGCATCGGGCTCGATGTGGACGGTCGCCTGTCGGAAGGCGCGGGCGAGAACCTGTTCCTGGTCAAGGACGGCAAGTTGATGACGCCGCCCGCCAGCTCCTCGATCCTGCAAGGCATCACCCGCGACAGCGTCATCCGGCTGGCGAAACGCGAAGGGCTCGAAGTGGTCGAGCAGGCGCTGCCGCGCGAGATGCTCTATCTGTGCGACGAGGCGTTTTTCACCGGCACCGCCGCTGAAGTCACCCCGATCCGCTCGATCGATGACAAGACCACCCGCGCCGCCGGCGCCGGGCCGATCACGCGCCTGATCATGGATCGCTTTTTCGGATTGTTTGAAGGCCGCACCCAGGATGACTGGGGCTGGCTGGAGCCTGTACACGCTCACGTTGAGGAGACTGGTCATGAAAACGCCGTCGCCGTCTGACGCTTCCCCCAAAACCCTGTTCGAGAAGGTCTGGGAGACCCACCAGATCCAGGCTGAGACCGATGCGGCGCCCGCGCTGGTGTATATCGACCTGCACCTCATCCATGAAGTGACAAGCCCGCAGGCCTTCACCGCGCTCGAACAGCGCGGGCTGAAAGTCCGCCGACCGGACCGGGTGTTCGGCACGCTGGATCATTCCACGCCCACAACGCCGCGCACGCCCGGCTCCAAGCCGATCTATATCAATGCGGCGGCGAAAAAGCAGGTGGAGACGCTCGAGGATAACTGCCGCCGCCATGGCATTCGCCTGGCGGGGTGGGACAGCCCCGATCGCGGCATCGTGCATGTGATCGGCCCTGAGCTGGGTCTGACCCAGCCGGGCATGACCATTGTCTGCGGCGACAGCCACACCTCCACCCATGGCGCGTTCGGCGCTTTGGCCTTCGGCATCGGCACCACGGAAGTGGGCCATGTGCTGGCGACGCAGGCGCTGTTGCAGTCCAAGCCCAAGACCATGCGCGTCACCGTGGATGGACGCTTGCCCCATGGGGTGGGCGGCAAGGATCTGATCCTCGCCATCATCGCCGAGCTGGGCGCCGGCGGCGCGTCCGGTCATGTGATCGAATATGCCGGCGAAGCGATTGAAGCGCTGTCGATGGAAGAGCGGATGACAGTCTGCAACATGTCCATCGAGGCGGGCGCCCGCGCAGGCATGATCGCGCCGGACGCCACCACATTCGCCTGGCTGGAAGGCCGGAAATACGCGCCCAAGGGCGCAGCCTGGGAGGCGGCGAAGCAGCGCTGGGCGCGGCTGAAATCTGATCCGGACGCACGCTTTGACGCCGAAGTGCATCTGGACGGATCGAAACTGGCGCCCATGGTGACCTGGGGCGACAGCCCGGACATGGCCGCGCCCATCGACGCGTCCGTACCCCGCGCGCCTGAAGGCCCCGCCGCCGAAGCGCTCGCCTATATGGGGTTCAAGGCGGGCGAAGCGCTGATGGGCGAGACCATCGACGCGGTCTTTATTGGCTCGTGCACGAATGCGCGTTTGTCAGATCTGCGCGAGGCGGCGGCGGTGATCGCTGGTCGTCATGTGAAACCGGGCGTGCGCATGCTGGTCGTGCCGGGGTCCGAAGCCGTGAAACGCCAGGCGGAAGCGGAAGGGCTCGACGCCATCTTCCGCACCGCAGGCGCGGAATGGCGCGAGCCGGGCTGCTCGATGTGCATCGCCATGAATGGCGATAGCGGGCTCGCGGGCGAGCGCATCGTCTCCACCTCCAATCGCAATTTCGCCGGCCGTCAGGGCCGCGGCGTGCGCACCGTTCTGGCGAGCCCGGCCACGGCGGCGGCGTCCGCCATCGCCGGCGCCATCGCTGATCCGCGCCGTATTCTGGAGGCGTCTCATGCTCAATGAACCCATCACAAAGGTCACCTCCCGCAGTTTCGTGATCAAGGACGCCAATATCGACACCGACCAGATCATTCCGGCGCGGTTCCTGACCACCACCGAGCGCGGCGCGCTGGGCGAGGCGTGTTTTCATGACTGGCGCTTCACCCCCGACGGCGCCCCGACCGCGCATCCGCTCAATCAGGTGAACCGCTATGAGCAGCGCATCCTGATCGCGGGCGATAATTTCGGCTGCGGCTCGTCGCGCGAACACGCGCCCTGGGCGCTCAGGGATTTTGGCGTCGAAGCCGTCATCACCTCGCGCGCGGCGGACATCTTCAAGTCCAATGCGCTCAAGAACGGCCTTGTGGTGTGCGAGATCGACGAGGCGGCCCATGCCGCTTTGCTCGACCGCGAGGACCTTGAAGTGACCGTCGACGTGGTCAACCAGACCGTGACGGCGGGCAATATCACCGCCAGCTTCAAGCTTGATCCGTTCGCGCGCACCTGTCTGATCGAGGGCGTGGATCCCTTGGGCTTCATCCTCAACCAGTCTGACGCCATCACCCGGTTTGAGAGCGAGACCGCGGCATGAGCCAGTCCATCCTGATCCTGCCTGGCGACGGCATCGGGCCTGAGGTCGCGCGCGCGGCGAAGGCGTGTCTTCAGGCGGTCGCCCAGCTGGAAGGGCTGGAATTCACCTTCTCCGAAGCCGCGTTTGGCGGGGCGGGGATCGATGCCAGCGGCGAGCCCTTGCCCGAAGACACGCTGAAAGCGGCTGAGGCGGCGGATGCGATCTTCCTGGGCGCCGTGGGCGGACCGCAATGGGACCACGCGCCGAAACGGCCTGAGCAGGGCCTTCTAGGTTTGCGCAAGGCGCTGGGCCTGTTCGCCAATCTGCGTCCGGTCAAGGTCTTCAAGGGGCTGGAGCATCTCTCGCCCCTGAAGGAGGACCGGGTTGCGGGCGCGGACGTGCTGATCGTGCGCGAGCTGACGGGCGGGCTGTATTTTGGTGAGAAGCGCGAGGGCGAGGACGAAGCCTTTGACGGCTGCACTTATTCGCGCGCGGAAGTCAGCCGCATCGCCGAGATCGGTTTCAAGGCCGCGCAAGGCCGCAAAGGCAAGCTCACCAGCGTGGACAAGGCCAATGTGCTCGCCACGTCGCGGCTGTGGCGCAAGACGGTGAATGATCTTTCCAGTCAGTACCCTGATGTGACGGTCGACCATCTGTATGTGGACGCCGCCGCCATGGCGCTGGTGACCCATCCCGCACGCTTTGACGTCATCGTCACCGAAAACCTGTTTGGCGATATTCTGTCTGATGAAGCCGCTGTGGTGGCGGGCTCGATCGGGCTTCTGGGGTCAGCGTCTCTGGGCGCCTCGGGGCCGGGCCTGTTTGAACCCATCCATGGCAGCGCACCGGACATCGCCGGGCAGGACAAGGCGAACCCGTCCGGCGCCATCGCCAGCGCGGCGATGCTCCTTCGTTATGGCCTGAATCAGCCCAAAGCCGCCGACCGTCTGGAGGCGGCGCTGGAAGCGGCCTTGCTGCACGAGGAGCGCACGGCGGATCTGGGCGGGACGGCCAAAGGCTCAGCCTTTGCGCACTCCGTCCTCGCTCATATCCAGAAGGAACAGGTGATGGAGCCGGCGCAATAAGCCGGCTCTAGTCCGCCTCGCGGCGTGCGACCTTTTTCTTGATGAAGTCCCAATACTTGATCGGGAAGACCCGTTCCATGATCGCGAGCGTGTGCGCGTCGCGGCCCACCAGCACGCGCGGGCGGCGGCGCTCGACGCCGCGCAGGATGATCTCGGCGGCTTCAGGCGGCGGCATGACCAGGCCCTCCTTGGCCATCTTCTTCACCGCTTTGAGTTCGGCCTCGGTCATGTCGGCGGGCTTTTTCGCATCCTCGGCGATGCGGGTGTTCACCCCGCCAGGATGGATGGTCGTCACCCCGATGGAGGTGCCTTCAAGCTCGTGCATCAAGGCGTTTGAAAATCCGCGCACGGCGAACTTGGCCGAGGAATAGGCGGTCTGACCCGCGGGCGCGACAATGCCGAAAATCGACGAGACATTGACCAGCTGGGCGGTGTCCGCCTGCTGCATCAGGGGCAGGAAGGCGCGGGTCATGCGCACCACGCCATAGAAATTGATGTCGATCAGCCATTCAAAATCATCGTCGGTGACCCGGTCGAACGTCCCGCCCAGCGCCACGCCGGCATTGTTGAACAGGGCGTGCACCGCGCCATGCTCGGCCTCGACGGTTTTGGCGAAGGCGCCAATCTGGTCCTTGTCGGCCACATCCACCTTATGGGTGGTCACCTTGATCTCATTGCTTTTCAGGGCGTCCGCCACCTCAGCAAGGCGATCCTCCTGAATATCGGCCAGCGCCAGATTGGCGCCGCGTGCGGCCAGAGCTGCGGCGAGGGCCGCGCCAATGCCGCTGCCGGCGCCGGTGATGACCGCCGTGCGGCCTTTGAAATCGAGCTGTTGGGTCATGCGCTCCCCTCTGGATTTTCTTGCCGGATGAGATGTGAACGCTGTTCACTCCGGAGTTTGCCGCAGAGTTTCAGAGTTTCTCGCTTCTGTCCATTGCGTCGGCGCGGGGTGCGGCGCTGAGTCTGACTTGTCACCGAAATCAAATGCGATCACAGTTGCAATACACACAATAATTATAGGGAGGAGTTCGCATGGTTACGCTGGAAAAAGTGCGTCGTGATGCGCCCTGGGCCTGGATCAAGGGCGCGATCGACGACATGGCCGCCGCCCCCTTCCTGTCCATTGGTTATGGCGTCGTGTTCACTGTGATCGGCCTCGCCATCACGGTCGGGCTCTGGTCCTTGGGTCAGGGCGCGGTCGTCCCGGTGATGATGGGCGGTTTTGCGCTGGTGGCGCCCGCCTCGGCCATTGGCATTTACCGGATCAGCCAGATGCGCGATCAGGGCAAGACGCCGGGGCTGTGGGATTTCTGGTCGATCCCCAAGGGGCGCTTCACCCAACTCGCTCTGCTCAGCGTTCTGATGCTGGTCTTCTTCCTGACCTGGGCGCGGCTGGCGCAGATGATGTTCGCGCTGTTCACTCATGAGGCCGATTTCCGCCTCGACAGCTTCCTGCCCTTCCTGTTCACCGATGTGCAGGGCGTGATGCTGATGGTGATCGGAACCCTGGTCGGCGCCGCTCTGGCGCTGGTGGCGTTCATGGTCTCCGCGCTCTCCTTCCCCATGATGGTGGATCAGGATGTGGACGCTGTGACCGCGGTCGTCGCCTCGATCAAGGCGGTGAAGGACCAGCCTGACGTGATGCTGGTCTGGGCGTGGCTCATCGCCTTTGCGACCGGGGCGGGGCTCGCCCTGTTCGGCATCGGCATCGCCATCACCTTCCCGCTGATCGCCCACGCCAGCTGGCGCGCCTACAAGGACTTCAATCCGCGACCCTCGCCAAGCGCCAAGGAAGTGGAAGCGCGACTGGCGGAGAAGAATAACGCCTGACCGCACACGGGTAACGCTGATACAGAAGCCCCGGTTCACTCGCCGGGGCTTTTTTGTGCGCTGTATGGGCGCCTAACGCTCGTCGTCGTCATCCACGATGGGGCCGTCATCATCAATGAGGATGCGTTCGGCGGCGCCGTCGAGGTCATCGTACTGACCCGACTTCATCGCCCAGAAGAAGCCAAGCAGGCCCATGGCGCCGAGCACCAGGGCGGCGGGGATCAGCCAGAGTAAAGCGGTCATGCGCGCCAGAGCCTCAATGCGTTGGCCATCACCACGAGCGAGCTGGCGGACATGGCGATGGCGGCCACAAGCGGCGTGACCAGACCAAAGACCGCCAGCGGCACGGCGATGACGTTGTAGATGTTGGCGAGGGCGAAGTTTTCCATCATCCGCGCCCGCGCTGATTTGGCGATGTCGATGGCGCGCGGCAGCGCCGCCAGGCGGTCGCCCTGGATGACCAGATCCGCCGCCGAGCGGGAGATATCCGCCGCCGAACCCATGGAGACCGACACATGCGCCGCAGCGAGCGCGGGGGCGTCATTGATGCCGTCACCCACCATGATCGGGTTTTCGCCCGCCTCCTTCAGCGCGTTGATCCGGTCGATCTTGCCCTGGGGTTTCAGCCCCGCCTGATACCGGTCAAGGCCCAGCGCCCTGGCGGCGGCGGCCACGGGCGCGTCGCGGTCGCCGGACAACAGCTCGATCGGCAGACCCTGCGCTTTCAGACCCTCAACTGCTTCGGGGGCATCCGCGCGCAAGCTGTCAGAAAAGACAAAGCGAACCGGCGCTTCGCCCTCCACAAGAAGCCAAGCTTCCAGAACGGACGGATCTGAGTCCTGGCCCTGTTGTTCAAGGCCAAGCCAGGCGGCGGAGCCAAACTGGATCACCGCGCCATCGGCCGTGCCCGTCAGTCCGCCGCCCGCGATTTCCTGAAGGTCATCCGCCAGCGGTCCGGGCCCGGCGGCGTCCGCCAGCGCGCGCGAGATCGGATGGCGCGAGCCGCGCGCCAGACGGGCGGCGAGAGTGAGCGCGCGAGGCGAAATATCCTCTGAATTGATCAAGGCGGGGCGACCCAGCGTCAGCGTGCCGGTCTTGTCAAAGACCACCGATTTCGCTTCGGCCAGCCGTTCCAGCGCATCGCCGGATTTGAGCAGGACGCCTTCGCCATAAAGACGGCCTGACGCCACCACCTGCACCGCCGGGGTCACCAGCGCCAGCGCGCACGGGCAGGTGATGATCAGCACCGCGATGGAATTCATCACCGCGTCATGGACATCACCGGTGATCGCCAGCCAGCCGACCAGCGTGATCAGCGCCATGGCGAACACGCCCGGCACATAGGCGCGGGCGGCCTTGTCGGCATAGCGCACATAGCGCGAGCGACCCTGTTCGCCCGCTTCGACCAGGCGTGAGATTTCCGCCAGCAGGGAATCGTCGCGTGCGGCGCGGGCCTTCACTGTCAGCGGCGCGTTGAGATTGATCATGCCTGAATAGACCAGCGCGCCAGGCTCCAGCATCTGAGGCTGGGTCTCTCCGGTGACGAGGGCCGCGTCCACATCGCCGCGGCCTTCAATCACTTCGCCATCCACCGGCAGGCGGTCGCCGGGCGCAATGCGCAGCAGATCGCCGGGACGCACGTCGCGGGCGGGAATGGCCTTGATGGCGCCGCCCGGCTCGATCCGGTGCGCGATGCGGGCCTGCAGCGCCGCCAGATCGCGCGCAGCCTGTCCGGCGCGAGCGCGCAGGCGCACATCCAGAAACCGGCCGATCAGAAGGAAGAACAGCAGCATGACCGCGGCGTCGAAATACGCGGCGCCATGCCCAAGCGCCGTCTCGTAGATGGATAATCCGCAGGCCAGCAGCACCGCCAGCGAGATCGGCAGATCCATGTTCACGCTGCGGGCGCGCAGTCCTGTGAGGGCGTTCTTGAAGAACGGCCAGCCTGCATAGGCGACGGCGGGCAGGGCGATCAGGCCTGAGATCCAGTGCATCAGGGTGATGGTGGGAAGGCTCATCTCGCCTTCGCCCGCCCAGACCGAGATCGACAGCAGCATCACATTGGCGGAGGCGAAGCCCGCCACGCCCAAAGCGCGCAGCAGGCGCTTTTCCTCGTCTGATCTGGGGTCGTCCGCCGTTTCAGGCTGATAGGGCTTGGCGCCATAGCCGAGATATTCGAGCCGGTGGACGATCTCCTCGGCTGTGCTGTCCGGGCCTGTGAAACTCACCGCCAATCGTCCGGTCGAGAGGTTCAGCCGGGCGCGCTTGACGCCGTCCATCTTTTGCAGCCCGTCCTCGATCTTGACGATGCAGGCCGCGCAATGGGCGCCCTCGACGGCGAGGTCGATGGCTTTGCTGTCCTCGGTCTGGCGCACGAAGGCGGTGATCTCGTCGCCTGATGCGGAAGACGCGTCGCCGAACGGCGGACTTGGGGCGTTGATAGCCGGCTCTAGCGACGCCACAGCTCGCGCTCCAGCACGAACGGGGCGTCCGCATCGACGGCTTCGGCGTGCAGCGTCCAGCTTCCCAGCGGCAAATCCTCGACCGGCGCGGAATACACGCCCGGCCGGGCTTCGGTGAACACCAAAACATGATCGAGATCAGTGCTGGCGGGATGGCGCAGAACACCGTCCAGCGTCAGCCCCATGACGGGCGCGTCCTCAGCGTCGGTCACACGGACCAGCACCCGGTCCTCGGCCAGATTGACCGCCGCCGTCCAGCCGAGCTCCGCCTGGGCGCGGCGCTGGGCGATGATGTCGTTGTATTCCAAGCCTTGCACATAGGAGCGGCGCTGGTCTTCTCCGGGGAAGGAGCGCATGGCGAGGGTGATGAACACCGTGTTCACGGCGATGATGACGGAGAAGAACATGATCATCCCCGCCAGCACGTGCCAGCCCTTGATGCGGAAACCCGGAGCGGCGTCGGTCGCGGAAAGGTCGGTCATCGGGTTTCTCCGGTCTGGAAGGCGGAGCGGGTCTGCGCCTGCTCGCCGGTCTCGTTATCTGTGACGATAAAGGTCAATGCTTCAGACGGCGCATCCACCGCGTCGCGCGGCAAGGTCACATAGAGCCTGAAATCCTGCGTCTGGTCCGCGCCGACTTCAAGCTGACGCGATGTCTCATCCGCGCCCAGCACCCGCACGCTCATGGCGGGATCGCCTTCTATGGTCAGCTCGTAAACGCGCGGCTGGCTCGACTTGTTCAGAACCGTCAGCGTATAGCCGTTGCGCACCGATCCGTCAGACAGACGCACATAATTGGGGTTGCGATCGCGCGAGGCGTTCAGCTCCAGAACCGAGCGGTTCATCAGGCCGAACAGCATGATGCCGCTCACCGCCGCCAGCAGAACAGCGTACAGCACGGTGCGGGGACGGATGAAGCGATAGCGCGGCTTCTCCTCCCGCGCGCGACGGTCCACATTGTCCTGGCTGTCATAGGAGATCAGGCCTTTCGGGCGTCCGATCTTGCCCATGATGTCGTCGCAGGCGTCGATGCACAGCGCGCAATTGATGCATTCCAGCTGGTCGCCGTCGCGAATGTCGATGCCCATGGGGCAGGCGGCGACGCAGGCCTTGCAGTCGATGCAATCGCCGCGGCCTTCCCAGCTCTCGCCTTTCTTGTGACGGCCGCGCGGCTCGCCGCGATCCACCCGATAGGTCACGCTCAGCGCTTCCTTGTCGATCAGGGCGCCCTGAATGCGCGGCCAGGGGCACATATAGGTGCAGACCTGCTCGCGCATGGAGCCGGCGAGGATATAGGTGGTGAAGGTCAGCACCGCGAAGAAGATATAGCTCGTCAGAGCCGCCTGGCCGGTGACGAAATTGTTCACGACCGCAAAGGCGTCGTGGAAATACAGGATCCACGCGCCGCCGGTGGCCGCTGCGATCAGGATCCACACCGCGTGCTTGCCGATCTTGCGCCAGGCCTTGTTCAGGCTCCAGTCGGCGCGGTTGAGCATGATGCGTTTGTTGCGGTCGCCTTCAAACAGGCGCTCGACGGCGATGAACAGATCGGTCCAGACGGTCTGCGGGCAGGCATAGCCGCACCAGACCCGTCCAAACAGCGCGGTCACCAGGAACAGGGCCAGCGCCGACAGGATCAGCAAACCCGTGATGTAATAGACTTCCTGGGGCCAGATCTCGATGAAGAAGAAGTAGAAGCGGGCGTTGGCGAAATCCACCAGAACGGCCTGATCGGGGGCGTCCGGGCCGCGGTCCCAGCGCAGGAAGGGCGTGATGTAGTACACAGCCAGCGCCAGGGCCATGAAGACCCATTTGCTGAAGCGGAACTTGCCGTGCACCAGCTTGGGGTGGATGGGCTCGCGTTTCTTGTAGAGCTCGCGCGAATGGGCGGCGTTGACCGCGACCGCATCATGGGTTTCCACCCCTTCTGCGGCCTGTTCCCGGTCTGCGGGACGGTTTTTAATTAGATTCATAGCCTTTTCCGGCTTTCAGCCGTTGTTCGGACTATTGCGCCACCTGGCTCGCCCCAGTGTAGCCAGATGGCGCAATATCGTCAGACTTATGGCGCGTTGGACCGTCCTAGCGGCCCGCCGCGTCCAGCGTACCCATGGCGTCGGCCGCACTGGCCTCGGTGTAAGCCCCATCGCTTTCACCACCGCCCAGAAGATAGACATAGGCGGCCAGCGCCGTGATCACTTCTTCATCCAGACGCCCTTCCCAGGCCGGCATCATGCCATAGGGACCGCGCCAGATCGTGTTGGAGATCTGCTCACGCGTCCCGCCATAAAGCCACTCCTGGTCGGTCAGGTTGGGCGCACCCTGCATGCGGTCGCCCATGCCGTTCGGGCCGTGACAGGCCGAGCACTGGAATTCGTAGATTTCAGCGCCTGTGGTCTGGCCCGCCTCGGTGGGTTCGATCATGTCAGACAGGGTCATGACGTAATCGGTGACCGCCGAGATTTCCTCGCGGCTGAGAAGCTCATCGCGGCCATAGGCCGGCATTTGCGAGAAACGGGTGTCGGGATTGTTCTCCCAGCGAATGCCCACATGCAGGGTGTGACGGATATCGTCAAACGAGCCGCCCCACAGCCACACATCGTCATTGAGGTTGGGATAGCCGATAAAGCCCTGACCGCCCGCGCCGTGACAGGTGGCGCAGTTGTCGCCGAATGCGGACGAACCCGCGGCCAGCGCAAAGTTCAACAGGTCCGGATCCGC
The DNA here is from genome assembly GCF_000420265.1 of Oceanicaulis alexandrii DSM 11625. Classification (NCBI taxonomy): domain Bacteria; kingdom Pseudomonadati; phylum Pseudomonadota; class Alphaproteobacteria; order Maricaulales; family Maricaulaceae; genus Oceanicaulis; species Oceanicaulis alexandrii. The sequence continues at coordinate 1,195,682 of NZ_ATUP01000001.1, read as the reverse complement.
TTCAATGGCGCTGATGCCGCCCGTGTCCGCCGCCTCGGTGAGGCGGGTGAACATGGGGGCCCGGCTTTCTTCAAGCTCGGCGATCGCGACGGCCACATTGGCGCGTTCGGAGTGATCGCGCACGCCGCGCAGATGGCCGTCCATGCCGGGCAGAGCTGGCCAGGACGGCATGAAGACCCAATAGATCACTGACCAGACGATGGAGGCGTAAAACACCCACACCCACCAACGCGGCAGCGGGTTGTTGAGCTCCTTGATGCCATCCCATTCATGGCCCGTCGTGTCCACGCCGCTATAGGCGTCGACGTCTTTCTTGTGCTCGTCAGACATGAGTGTCCTCCGTGTCCGAGGCGGCGTCCGGATGATCATCGTCTTCCAGCGGCACGCGCGCGGCGTCGTCAAATTTATCCTGGTTTTTCGGCCAGAGGGCGTAGACCAGGACCGTGGCGAAAATCACCACGAACCCGATCAGCCCCCAAGTCTGTGCGAAGCTTGACAGCGTTTCGTACATGACGACCTACCTCAGGTTCTCGTCAGCGTCGGCCTGATAGGTGGAGAAGTCCACCATCGTGCCGAGCACCTGCAGATACGCGATCAGGGCGTCCAGCTCGGAGATCATCTCCGGATTGCCGTCGAAATCGCGGATCGGCGCGCCCGGATACCGGGCCACGAAGGCGTCATAACTGGCCGAATAGGGATCGAGCTGGGCCTCCAGATCAGACTCAGCATTTTCGATCATCTCGTCGGTGTAAGGCACGCCCAGCCGGCGCAGCGCCCGCAAACGACCTTCCACCACTTCGGTTTCCAGCTCGGTGGTCTCCAGGAACGCATAGGGCGGCATGATGGATTCAGGCACCACCGAACGCGGATCGCGCATATGGTCGCGGTGCCATTCATCAGAATACTTGTTCCCCAGCCGGGCCAGGTCCGGCCCGGTGCGTTTGGAGCCCCATTGGAAGGGGTGGTCGTACATGCTCTCGGCCGCCAGCGAGTAATGGCCGTAGCGCTCCACCTCGTCACGCAGCGGGCGGACCATCTGGGAGTGGCAGTTGTAACAGCCCTCCCGGATGTAGATGTCACGGCCCATCAGCGCCAGCGGTGAATGGGGACGCACGCCTTCCACTTCCTCGATGGTCTCATCAAGATAGAAGAGCGGAGCGATCTCCACGAGGCCGCCAATGGAGACGACAGCCAGCACGCCCACGGTCAGCACCAGCGAGTTCTGCTCGAGAACCTTCTTGTGCCAGCCCCAGATCGGATTTTCTTTTTTCGCCATATCCGCCTCCCTATTCGGCCGGTTGGATAGCGGCGGACTGCGGGTTCACCGCGTCCTCGGTATCTTCGACGTCGCCCTTGATGGTCTTGTAGACGTTCCACACCATCAACAGAGCGCCCGCCAGGTACATCAGCCCGCCCACGGCGCGAATGATGTAGGACGGATGCATGGCTTCAACGGTCTCGACGAACGAGTATTCCAGGAAGCCCAGCGAGTCATAAGAGCGCCACATCAGGCCTTGCATGATGCCCGACACCCACATCGAGGTGATGTACAGAAGGATGCCCAGGGTCGCGATCCAGAAGTGCCACTCAATGAGGGCGCGCGAGAACATGCCCTTGCGCTTCCACAGCCAGGGAACCAGGCAGTAGATCGCGCCGAAGGAGATGAAGCCCACCCAGCCCAGAGCGCCGGAATGCACGTGGCCGATTGTCCAGTCGGTATAGTGCGACAGCGAGTTCACGGCGCGCACCGACATGACCGGGCCTTCAAAGGTCGACATGCCGTAGAAGGCGACCGAGACCACCAGCATGCGGATCACCGGGTCGGTGCGCAGCTTGTCCCACGCCCCTGACAGGGTCATCAGGCCGTTGATCATCCCGCCCCAGGACGGCATCCACAACATGATCGAGAAGGTCATGCCCAGCGTCTGCGCCCATTCCGGCAGAGCCGTATAGTGCAAGTGGTGCGGGCCCGCCCAGATATAGATGAAGATCAGGGACCAGAAGTGGATGATCGACAGGCGGTAGGAATAGACCGGTCGCTCAGCCCGCTTGGGGATGAAATAGTACATGATCCCCAGGAAGCCGGCGGTCAGGAAGAAGCCCACGGCGTTGTGGCCGTACCACCACTGGGTCAGCGCGTCCTGAACGCCCGAGAAGGCGGAATAGGAGCGCGAGCCCAGCAAAGACGCCGGCATGGCCAGATTGTTGACCACGTGCAGCATCGCCACGGTGACGATGAAGGCGAGATAGAACCAGTTCGCCACATAGATGTGGGGCTCTTTGCGCTTGGCCAGCGTGCCCAGGAACACCAGCAGGTAGACGACCCAGACCAGGGTCAGCCAGATATCGGCGTACCATTCAGGCTCGGCGTATTCTTTCGACTGGGTGATGCCCAGCAGATAGCCCGTGGCCGCGACCACGATGAACAGCTGATAGCCCCAGAACACGAACCAGGGCCACACGCCGCCAGCGAGGCGGGCGCGCGTGGTGCGCTGGACCACATAAAAGCTCGTGGCGATCAGCACATTGCCCCCAAAGGCGAAGATCACCGCGCTGGTGTGGACCGGACGCAGACGCCCGAAATTCAGCTGAGGAAGCGCATCCCAGGAGAGGAAAGCGGGCCAGGCCAGTTGCGAGGCGATGATGACGCCGACCAGAAGGCCCGCAATCGCCCAGAACATGGAGGCGATGACGCCGTATTTGACGATGTTTTCGTTGTACTGGGTGGGGTCGCGCTCGACCCCGCCGTTTGAGTACACGCCCACCATGCCGAACAGGCCCAGCACGAAGCCGGCCCCGATCACCCAGGCGTGAAGTCTCATATTGGCGTCTGCGCCATTGGCTGCTGCAAACAGCGACCAAAGGGCGCCAAGCAGCAGTATGCCGCCGATTATCATAGCGTTGGCGTCTAAGCCGGTTTTGGGTCGGTCCGCGTGCGCGGTCATTTCGCCCCTCCCTGATGAAGGCAATGTCCGTGACTGTCTTGGCTGGGAAAGGAGCAAGATGAAACTATGGCAATATGCCTCAGCACCCTTTCCATACGGGCGGCCATACAGTCCGATGCGCCGAGATCACCTGTGTTCCCACAGAATTTCAAGGGTTTTGCGGCGCATTGAGAGACAAGGCCTGAAGGAGGCGACACGTTGACACACCCCGGAATGGATGTGGGGCCGCTTCTGGGCGGCCGCGTGGAGATCGATTTTCTCGCCGGATTGATCGCCGGCCTGTCCACCAGCGCCCATTGCCTGGCCATGTGCGGCGGCATCGCCGCAATGCTGGCGCTGGGCGGGGCCGACGGGTCGCCGATGCGGCGCGCCTCGCGTTTGTTTCAGGCTCAGCTGGCGCGGATCGCGCTCTATGTGGGGCTGGGCGTGATCGCAGGCTTTATCGGGTGGGGGTTACAGGACCAACGTCCGCCCGCCGCGTTTCATGACGTTGCGCGCTATCTTTCCGCACTCGTGCTGATGGCGGCCGGGTTCTCGATCATGGAGATCCCGATTTTCGGCGGACAGGCTGGACGGTTGGGGGCGCGTCTGTCGGCGCCGATCACCAAGCGCTTGCATCACTTGCACCGTTTCGGTCCGGTCGGTCTGGGTCTTGTCTGGGGGCTGATGCCCTGTGCGCTGATTTATCTGATGACGTTCTACGCCGGGCTGACCGGATCACCTGTGCAGGGCGGGTTGGTGATGGCCGGGTTCGGTCTCGGGACGCTGCCCGCCCTGATGGCGGTGGGGCTGGGCGTGGGCGCCTTGCAGGCTCTGGCGCGCCAGCTCTGGCTGCGGCTTCTGGCCGGCGGCGCCCTGATCGCGCTCGCGGTGTGGACGGTGCTTGATCACGGCATGTGAGAAAGCGCTAGACAAGATATAAACATATCCTTATATCCATATTTGCGCCGATTTGAGCTTCAGCTTGCGGGCGCGGAATAAGTGCGGCTAAAGCGAAGCGTCGAGTTTGTCTGGTCCTGACCTCCCTCAGTCCGTTTCGGACGCACTCGACGCACCGCTCTCTTGTTCCGCCCGGTTGCCCAGACCGGCGCGTGTGAAAACCAAGGAGAGCATCATGACCTATCCGGCCTTGCTGGATCACCCCGCACAGTCCTCACCGTCCCATCCGCCGGTTCGCCGCATGCGCGCGATCATGCTGGGCTGCGGCGTTGTGGGCGGCGGCGTGATCGAGCGCCTGCCGGACGGCATTGAGCTCCTGGGCATTCTCACTCGTACGCCGCGCCCTGAAGGCGTTTCGGGCTTTCCTGTCTTCACAGATGCGGACGCTGTTTTTGCGCTCAAGCCGGAGCTGGTGATTGAAGCGCTGCCCGGCGGGGCTGAGGCTGAAGCCCTGGTCGAGCGCGCGGTGCGTGAAGGCTGCCATGTGGTGACCGCCAACAAGGATGTGGCCGCCCGCCGTCCTGATCTGGTCGCCAGAACTTATGCGGCGCGGCGCACCTTTGCCTGTTCGTCGGCCGTCGGAGGCGGCGCGCCGGTTCTGGAAACCGTGGCGCGTTTGCGTGATAGCGGCGTCAAGGTGGGACGGGTGAGGGGCGTGCTGAACGGCACCTCCAATTTCGTCCTCGACCGTCTGGCTTCAGGCCGCAGTCTCTCGGCGTCGGTCCAAGAGGCGCAAGACGCCGGCTTCGCCGAGGCGGACCCCAGCGCAGACCTCGATGGTCTGGATGCGGCGAACAAGCTCGCCTTGATCGCACGAGAGGCCTGGGGCGTCGTTCTTGATCCCGCCGCCATCCCCACAGCCTCGATCCGGGACCTGCCCGCCCATGTGCTGGAGGCGGCGCGTCTGGATGGCCGTCGCATCCGCCAGATCGGGTGTCTGTCGCGCACGGTGTCAGGCGTGAGCGCACAGGTGCGCCTGGAGGCTCTGCCGCTCAATGATCCGCTGTCGCGGGCGCGGGCGGAAGGCAATGTGGTCGTGCTGCTGCCTGAGCGTGGCGCAGAAGTGATCGTGGCGGGCAAAGGCGCGGGACGCTTGCCGACGGCGGGCAGCCTGATCGGCGATCTCAACCGTCTTGTGAAAGCTCAACGCTCATGACGGCGCTGGCGTCAGACACTGGCCGATGTCGCCCCTCTCATTGGCGTGTGCAGGAGTATAGCTGCGGCTTTGAACGCCCGAATGGCGGCGGCTGGTCAGATGTGCGCGGCCGCGTCGTCGGACCTGACGACGGCGCCGCGACCCTGGTGCTGGGCGGCATTTCGGCGGATCGCAGACTGGTCGCGGATGAAGACGGGCCGGGCTGGTGGCCGGGAGTCGCCGGTGCGGACGGCGCGCTTGACCCGAGCCGTCGCCGCCTGGTGTCGATGGATTTTCTGGACGACGCCGCAGAACCGTTTCCGACCGTCGAGGACCAGGCGGCGGCGGTGTTGATGCTGGCGGATGCGGCTGGAATTGAGCGTTTCACATTGGTGGGCGCCAGTTATGGCGGCACTGTGGGGCTGACGCTGGCGACCCTGGCGCCGGATCGGGTCACACGGCTCGATCTTTTGTGCGCGAGTGCGGGCGTGCATCCGATGACTCAAGGGTTGCGGTCGATCCAGCGCGAAATCCTGAAACTGGCGATTGACGCGGGTCAGGGCGCGCGCGGGGTCGATCTCGCCCGCCGCCTGGCTATGACCACGTATCGCACCGCTGACGAATTTGCTGAACGCTTCGGTCCGGACGGCGAGCCGGGCGGGATTGAAGCCTATCTGGCGGCGCGTGGGGCAGAGTATGCGGGCGCCGTCACGCCCGAGCGTTTCCTGTCACGCTTGGCGTCGATGGAGGCCGCCGCCCCGGACCTGTCGAAAATCCGCTGTCCGGTGCGCCTTCTGGCCTTCGCCTCTGACACGCTGACGCCGCTGGCTCAAATTCAGGCCACGCGCGACGCCCTGACCGGATGTGAGGCGCGGCTGGTCGTCCGCGACAGCCTTTACGGGCATGACGGATTTCTCAAGGAGACAGCGTTGGTGAACGCGTTTCTGGAGGGGCGAGATGACTGAGTTTCGCACGCGCGCGGTTCGCGCCGGGATCAATTGCGATCCCGGTCATGGCGCGGTTGTCGCGCCCATTCAGGTTTCGAGCGCCTATCGGCGGGCCGATCCGGCCCAGCCTGGCGCGTTTGACTATGCCCGTACTGGCCAACCCGGTCGGGCGGAACTGGCCGCCGCCCTTGCAGCGCTGGAAGGGGCCTCCGGCGCGGTGGTGGCCAGTTCGGGAATGGCGGCGATTGATCTGGTGCTCAATCTGCTGCCCAACGGCGCGCGCATCGTCTGCGCCCATGATTGCTATGGCGGCACGCGGCGCCTGATGGATGCGCGCAGCCAGCAGCGCGGCTTTGACCTCGTCTATGTGGACTGCACGGATGACGCCGCGCTGGAAGAGGCGTTGTGGGACGGGGCGGATCTGGTCTTTTTCGAGACTCCCTCCAATCCGCGCCTGCGTCTGACCGATCTTCAGACGGCTTGCGTGCGGGCGAAGGCGGCGGGGGCGCTGGCGGTGGTGGACAACACCGTGCTGTCGCCCGCCCTCCAGCGCCCGATCGCGCTGGGCGCGGATCTGGTGGTCAGCTCGCTCACCAAGATGATCAACGGGCATTCCGACATGGTGGGCGGCGTGGTTTGCGCCCGGGATCCTGACCATGTGGAGCGTCTCAGCTGGTGGGCGAACGCGGCGGGCGCCGTGGGCGGGGCGTTTGACGCCTTCCTCGCCATGCGTGGGCTGCGCACCCTGCCGGTGCGGGCGAAAGCCCAGTCAGACTCCGCGCTTGAGATCGCCCGGCGCCTCAAGGTCAGCCCAAAGGTGGTGCGGGTGGACTATCCCGGCCTTGAGGATCATCCCGGTCACGCCATCGCCAAATCCCAGCAAGACGGGTTCGGCCCGCTGATGAGCCTGGAGCTGACAGGCGGTGAAGCGGCGGCGCGCCAGTTCGTTCAATCGCTTGAGCTGTTCATCCTGGCCCAGTCGCTGGGCGGGGTGGAAAGCCTGTGCGCCATCCCCGCAACTATGACCCATGCCGCCATGACGCCAGACGCGCGGCAAGAGGCGGGCGTGACGGACGGTCTGGTGCGTTTGTCGGTCGGTCTCGAAGCGCCGGACGATCTCTGGGCGGATCTGGAACAGGCGCTCAGCGCGCTTTAGCGCCCCTGCGTCTTGACCCCTGAGCATACAGGGGGTACCGCCGCATGTTGACTGTACTTATCTGGTGCAGGCTTTCCTCCGTGAATGGCATTGTCATGTGACGCGCCAGTTAAAGGCGTGGGGAAGCCGTCAGAAACATGTGAGACGAGGATTGATATGGCCGACGCGACCAAGAGCGACGCCAATACGGCTGAAGGCGCATCCGAGCGCCGTTTTCCTACGGTTCCCGGACCGTCGGAGCTGCCCAAGATCGATTCAGACATTCTCGCCTTCTGGAAACAGGACGGCACCTTCCAGGCCTCGATTGATGAGCGCCCCGAAGACGACCAGTTCGTGTTCTATGACGGCCCGCCCTTCGCCAATGGCTTGCCGCACTACGGGCATTTGCTGACCGGCTTCGCCAAGGACGTCATCCCGCGCTTTCAGACCATGAAGGGCAAGCGCGTCGAACGCCGTTTTGGTTGGGACACCCATGGCCTGCCTGCGGAGCTGTCCGCGGAGAAGGATCTGGGCATTTCCGGGCGCAAGGCCGTGCTGGAAATGGGCATCGACAAGTTCAACGCCGCCGCGCGCGCGGGCGTGATGAAATATGCCGGCGAGTGGGAAGACTATGTCACGCGTTCGGCGCGCTGGGTTGATTTCGAGAACGATTACAAGACGCTCGACACCAGCTTCATGGAAAGCGCGCTGTGGGCGTTCAAACAGCTCTGGGACAAGGGCCTGGTCTATAAGGACTATCGGGTCGTGCCGTATTCCTGGGCCGTGGAATCCCCGCTGTCGAATTTCGAGACCCGTCTCGACAATTCGTATCGCAACCGTACCGATCCGGCCGTCACCGTCGGCTTTGAGCTGAAAGCCGGTCAGGGCGAGTTGTCAGGCGCAAAAATCCTGATCTGGACCACCACGCCCTGGACCCTGCCCTCCAACCTCGCCTGCGCGGCGGGCGCGGACATCACCTACGCCATTATGCAAAAGGGCGAGGAGCGCTTCATTCTGTCCGTGAACGGACTGGAGAAATACAAGAAGCAGCTCGACGGCGCTGAACAAATTGGAACGGTGAAGGGTTCAGAGCTTGCGGGCCTGACATATCACCCGCCGTTTGACTATTTCGTCGGCCGCGAAAACGCGCACCAGATCCTTCTGGAAGACTTCGTCGTCGATGAGGACGGCACCGGCATCGTTCACATGGCGCCGGGCTTTGGCGAGGATGACCTCAACGCCTGCCGCAAGGCGGGCATCGGCGTGGTCGTGCCGGTTGATCAGGCGGGCCGCTACACGAGCGAAATTCCTGATTATGAAGGCCTGTTGGTGTTTGACGCCAACAAGCCGATCATCCAGCGCATGAAGGAAGAGGGCAAACTCTTCCGCCATGACACCTATGATCACAACTATCCCCATTGCTGGCGCACCGACGAGCCGCTGATCTACAAGGCGGTGGATAGCTGGTATCTGAAAGTGTCCGACTTCCGCGAGCGGATGGTCGAGCTCAATCAGGAGATCAACTGGTCGCCGGGACACGTCAAGGACGGCATTTTCGGCAACTGGCTGGCCGGCGCGCAGGACTGGAACATCTCCCGCTCGCGCTTCTGGGGCACGCCGATCCCGGTCTGGGTGTCGGATGATCCCAACTATCCGCGCGTTGACGTCTACGGCTCCATCGAGGAGCTGGAGGCGGAGTTCGGCGTCAAGGTCACCGATCTGCACCGCCCTTACATTGACGAGCTGACCCGTCCGAACCCGGATGACCCCACCGGCAAGTCCACCATGCGCCGCGTTGAGGATGTCTTCGACGTCTGGTTTGATTCCGGTTCCATGCCTTACGCCCAGGTCCATTATCCCTTTGAAAACAAGGAATGGTTTGAGGCGAACTTCCCGGCAGACTTCATCGTTGAATATGTCGCCCAGACGCGTGGCTGGTTCTATACGCTGATGGTGCTGTCGACGATGCTGTTTGACCGGCCGCCGTTCAAGAACGCGATCTGTCACGGCGTGGTGCTCGACGAGAACCGCCAGAAGCTCTCCAAGCGCCTGCGCAATTACCCCGACCCGATGGAATTCTTTGACCAGTACGGTTCGGACGTGATGCGCTGGTTCCTGATCTCCTCGCCGGTGCTCACCGGCGGTGACCTGTTGGTGCCGAAAGAAGGCCGCGAGATCGCCAGTGTGCAGCGCGAAGCGATTGCGCCGCTTCTGAACGCGTATTCCTTCTTCTCGCTTTACGCCAATCTGGAAGACCGCCAGCCGCAGATCATCACCTCGGCGGACGATCCGCTGGACCGTTATATCCTGACCAAGACCGGTGAGCTGGCGAGCGCGGTCGAGGCGGCGCTTGACGGCTATGACGTGCCGCGCGCCTGCAAGGAAGCGACGGCCTTTTTCGACGCCCTGACCAATTGGTATATCCGCCGCTCGCGCGCGCGGTTCTGGGGTTCTGAAGACGAGGCCGCCAAGAACGCCGCCTTTGACACGCTCTATACGGTGCTGGTGAAGGTCTGCCGCGTCCTCGCGCCGCTGCTGCCGATCGTGTCCGAGAAAGTCTACAAGGCGCTGACGGGCGACCGCTCCGTGCATCTGACGCTATGGCCCAAGGCGGACGAGTTCCCGTCTGACCACGCGCTGGTGCGGTCGATGGATCTGGTGCGTGACGCCTGTTCGGCGGCTTTGGCCGTGCGCGAGCGCTCGCGCTTGCGGGTGCGCCTGCCGCTCAAGACCCTCACCATCGTGCATGCCGACAGTGCAGCGCTGGAGCCGTTTTCGGATCTGATCCGGGATGAGGTGAATGTGCGCGCCGTGGCGACCTCCACAGATCTCGACGCCTATGGCCGTGTGGAGCTGAAACCCGATCCGCGCATCGGCAAGCGTCTGGGCAAGGCCATGAAAGACGTGATGGCGGCCTCGCGGTCTGGCGATTTCACCCTCAATGATGACGGCACCGCAAGCGTGGCGGGCCAGACGCTGGCCGCGGAAGAGTTCACCATGCGCGTCGTCACCGATGAAGGCTCGGACGCCGAGCCGTTCGCAGGGACCGGCGCCATCGTGCTCGACACGTCTGTGGATGAAGATCAGGCGCGTGAAGGCCTGGCGCGCGATCTCATCCGCGCCATCCAGACCGCGCGCAAGGATGCGGGGCTCGACGTGTCGGACCGGATCGCGCTGGGCATTTCCGGCGGCGACGCCGTGGCGGCGGCGATTGCGGCGCATGGCGACTTCATTCGCGATGAGACCCTCGCTGTCAGCCTGTCGACCGAGGCGGGCGCAGGCTTTGTCAGCGAGACCGATATTCAGGGCGATGCGGTGCGCATCAGTGTAGAGAAAGCGGCGGCGTAAGCCGTCCGGGACGATAGTCGATGACCGAACAGACCGCATACGAGTTCAACGCCCTTGAGAAGAAGTGGCGCGCGTACTGGACCCAGGCGAAGACGAACGCAACGCCGGACCCCAAGCCGGGCGACAAGACGTTTTACGTGCTCGACATGTTTCCTTACCCGTCCGGGGCGGGTCTGCATGTGGGTCACCCGGTTGGTTATCTGTCTACGGACATTGTCGCCCGCTATAAGCGTATGGCCGGTTACAAGGTGCTGCACCCGATGGGCTGGGACAGCTTCGGCCTGCCGGCCGAACGCTACGCCATGAAGACGGGCGTGCATCCGGAAGTCTCCACCCAGGCCAACATCGCCAACTACAAGCGCCAGATGGACCTTCTGGGTCTGGGCTATGACTGGGATCGCGAGATCCAGACCTCGAGTCCGGACTATTATCACTGGACCCAGTTCATCTTCACCCGGCTCTATAACGCCTTCTATGATGCGGAGGCCGATGCCGCGCGCCCGATCAGCGAGTTGCCGATCCCCGCGGACGTTGAAGCTCAGGGCAAGCTGGCGGTTCAGGAGTATCAGGACGCGCGTCGGCTTGTATATTACGAGACCGCGCCGGTGAACTGGTGCGCGGAGCTGGGCACGATCCTCGCCAATGAAGAGGTCTTTGACGGCAAGTCCGAGCAGGGCTATGAGGTGATCCGCGTTCCGCTCAAACAGGTGAAGATGCGCATCACCGCCTATGCCGAGCGCCTGATCGCTGATCTGGACGCGCTCGACTGGCCTGAAGGCATCAAGGATTCCCAACGCAACTGGATTGGCCGTTCTGAAGGCGTGCAATTGCGCTTCAAGGTGCAGGGCTCGGATCTGGACGTTGAGACCTTCACCACCCGCGTGGATACGCTGGGCGGCGTGACCTTCCTGGCCGTCGCGCCCGAGCATGAACTGCTCGATCAGTTGACGGCGGCTGAGCAGAAGGCGGCAGTCGACGCCTATCGCGACGAGGCTGCGCGCAAATCTGATCTGGATCGCACCAAGGACGCCGAGAAAACCGGCGCGCCCACGGGCAGTTATGCGATCAACCCGGTGACGGGACGCGCCGTGCCGATCTTCGTCGCCGATTATGTTCTGCCTGATTACGGCACCGGCGCGGTGATGGGCGTGCCGGCCCATGACGAACGCGATTTCGCCTTCGCCAACACCTATGGTCTCGACATCGTCCCGGTGATCGACCCCGGCGCCGATGCGCCTGAGCGCGCGGCTGTGTTGGCGGGCCAGAAGTGCTGGACCGAGGACGGCGTCATGTTGGCGGCGCCCGATGAGAGCGGGCTGTATCAGGCCGGCGTGCGCTGGCGCGAGGCGCGCGAGGCGGTGGCCGATCATCTTGAAGCGCAAGGCGTCGGCCAGCGGGTGATCAGCTATAATCTGCGCGACTGGATTTTCGCCCGTCAGCGCTATTGGGGCGAGCCGATTCCGATCATTCACTGGGAGGACGGCACCCGCACCACCGTGCCTGAAGACCAGCTGCCGCTGACCTTGCCGCATATCGACAATTACAAGCCGACCGGGCACGCCGAGTCTCCTGTGGCGCGCGCCGAGGACTGGGTCGAGGTCACCGATCCCGAAACCGGGATGAAGGGGCGCCGCGACACCAACACCATGCCGCAATGGGCGGGCTCTTGCTGGTATTATCTGCGCTTCAAGGATCCCAGGAACGACACGGCCATGGTCGACCCCGCGCTCGAAAAGGCCTGGGGCATGGTCGATCTGTATGTGGGTGGCGCGGAGCATGCGACGCTGCACCTGCTCTATGCCCGCTTCTGGCACAAAGTGCTGTTTGATCTGGGTCTGGTCTCCACCAAGGAGCCGTTCCAGAAGCTGGTGAACCAGGGTCTTCTGACCAGCCACGCCTTCAAGAACGCCCGCGGCATCATCCTGCCGGTCGACGAAGTGGTCGAGCGTCCGGATGGGACGTTCGTCCATGAGCCGTCCGGCGATGTGGTCGAACGCGTGGGCGCGAAAATGTCCAAATCGCTGCACAACGTCGTCACGCCAGATGACGTGGTGGAACGCTTCGGGGCGGACGCCTTCCGCGTGCACATGATGTTCATGGGGCCGGTGGAGGCGATGCGCGAATGGGAGACCGAGAAGGTCTCGAGCGCATTGAAATTCCTGCGCCGTGTCTGGCGGTTTGCGACCGAAGGCCTCGCCAATCCGTCTTCTGAGGAGAGCAAGCCTGTCAGTCTGGCGCTGACCAAGCTGGTGCTCGCGGTCACCGAAGACCTCGATAATCTGCGCCTGAACACCGGCATCGCCGAGCTGATGAAATTCCTCAACGCGGTGGAAGGTCAGCCGGTCTCAAAAGCCGTGCTGGATCAGTTCATCACCGTGCTCGCGCCGTTTGCGCCCTTCATGGCGGAAGAGCTGTGGGAGAAGGCCGGTCACAATCCGTCTGTCTTCGACGCCCAATGGCCGACTGCGAACGAAGCCGATCTGGACGCCGCGATCGAAGAGATCGAAGTGGTGATCCAGGAAGGCGGCAAGCGCCGCGCCACGATCACCCTTGCTCCGGATGCAGATGACCAGACCGTGCGCGACGCGTCGCTGGCGCGTCTCGCCGAGATGGGCAAACCGATCGACGGAGTCGACATGAACCGCGTCATCGTGGTGCGCGACAAGAAATCGGGCCGCGTGAAGCTCGTGAACGTGCCCAAGCTGGGCTAATCCCCAGCGCATGAATGAAGAAAGCCCCGGCGTCACCGCCGGGGCTTTTTTGTATCTAGTCCCCTCTTTCCCGGACTTGGTCCGGGATCCAGAGACCATGAAGCGCTGCGTTTCCGGCTCTGGGCCCCGGCCTGCGCCGGGGAAGAGGGTGGGAGAAACTGAACCCCCGGGTCTCGCTCTCGCTCGCCCGGGAATTCAGCGTTCAGGCCCCTACTCCACGTTCAGTGGAGCGCCGTCTACCGTGATCTGCGCTTCCATCACCTCTGCAGCATGGCTGAAAGCGGTGTCCGCGTCCTGTTCGCCATCAAGCAGGGCCTGTCCTTCGTTCAGGACCGGCATGTAGAGCATGGAGCCTTCCGCATCGTCTGCGGCGGTGAAGCGATCTGCGGTTTCCAGAATCTCGTCCCAGACCGCACGCACATCCGCCCAGTAGTCTTCAGTGCCGTCCCAATAGGCCTGGGCGGCGTGATCGCCTTCAAGGTCATAACGGCGATAGGTGTTGATGCCGTGCTCGCGCACCAGCTCGCGTGTCTGCCCGTCGCGCAGCACGACTTTTGAATTGTCCTGCTCGTGGGTCCAGCCCCAGCTCAGGATCGTGTGCCGGTTCACTGCGTCGATGACGTCGTAATCATCACGCGTGGTCGCGTCGCGGCGAGGCAGCGGGCGCCAGCTGCGCGCCGGCTCCCAGGTGGAGGCTTCCTCTGCATGCTCCCAGCGGGCGATCCCGGCATAGCGCGGGCTGTCATCGACCTGGTAGACGGTTTGAGACCAGGCGCCGCGCGACTGGTCCGGGCTCAGAACGTCCATCGTCCATTCGCCGAAGCCTTGATAGGCCATCAGGCGCGAAGGCTCGTACGCCCAGTCCTGACGCCAGTGCTTGACCACGAACGGGTCTTCCAGATCGCCGACCAGCAACAAATGCTGCAGCGAGATGAAGTCGCCGTCATCGGCGATCACATAGACCACTTCACGCGCGGGGGTGACCTTGGGGTCGGCCAGCTCATACCCGGCCGAGATCGGCAGGAATTCGGTGAAATCAAACGTCACTTCGTACTCGCCCGCCATGGCCAGGATCGCCTGACGGTCCGCTTCCAGGTCCGCCTGTAGAGGACTGTGCGTGTACGGCGCATCAGCGAATGACGCGTTGGGTTGGGCGCCGGTGCTGGCGCAGGCGCTGAGCGACAATGCGGCCAGGCTGGCGGTGGCGAGCGTCATGAAATGAAGTTTGGTCATCTGTGTCCCCCTGTCTGGGTCGCCGCTGCAGAACGGCGATCGGATCGTGGTCAGGCGTTTATCGCCAGTCTGCGATCTGCATAATGCGAAAGATTCTTACTTGCAATCGCAAATGACCTGCGCCATTCAGTCTCGTAATGAGAACGGTTCGCAATCAGGGGCGAGACATGAGACCAATGATTTCCAAATTCGACGGGCGCGGCTGGTTGGCGGCCAGCGTCTCGCTTCTGGCGCTGACAGCGCCGGCGCTGGCCAAGGCTGACGCCGGGCAAGGCGCAGAAGCCAGTGATGTGATCGTGGTCACCGCCACGCGCACCCAGTTGACCAATTTTGACTATCCGGGCCTGACCAGCGCCATCTCGCTGCAGACGCTGGATGAGAACCGACCGACCGACCTGATTGAACTGCTGGAAGATATTCCGGCGCTGCAGGTTTCGGGCGGGCCGCGCCGGACCGGGCAGACCCTGAGCCTTCGCGGGCTGGGGCGCGAAAACGTCACCTTGCTGATTGACGGCGCCCGGCAGAATTTCAACAGCGCCCATGACGGAGTCTTGTTTCTGGACCCGGCCTTGCTGGGGCGGGTGGAGAGCGTTCGCGGATCCGCCTCCTCCTTGTACGGGTCGGGCGCGGCAGGCGGCGTGATCGCTTTTGAGACGCTGGAAGCTGACGATCTTCTGGACGACGGCCAAAGCTTTGGCGTGCGCGCTTCGGCGGGGTATCGCTCGGTCAATGAAGAAAGCCGTGGATCGGTGGCCCTGGTCGGCGATGCTGGAAACTTTGAGGGCGTGGCCGCGCTCAGCGTGCGCCAGTCCGGCGATATCGAGCTGGGCTCAGGCGACGCCTTGACGGTTGAAGACGATATCGTGTCCGGTCTTCTGGGCGGCGAGTGGGATATCAGCGACGCCCTTGAGCTGGAGCTGGGTTGGCTGAGCTTCCGCAATGACAGCGTCGAGCCCAATAACGGGCAGGGCGCGGCAGGCGTGGACAGCCTGAACCCGCTGATGAACAAGGATGTCTCCTCTGACAGCCTGCGCGCAACGCTGCGCTTTGCTCCGTCCAATCCGCTGATCAATCTTGAGACGACGCTCTATCACAATATTGGCGCTGTGGATGAAACCGACGAGAGCATCAACCGCCTCGTCGAGCGGGATCTCACGACGACCGGCATCCGGGCTGAAAACCGCGCCGAGTTCGCTCTGGGCGGTCTCGACTTGGCGCTCGTCACCGGAGTGGAATGGTATGAGGACGAGCAAAAGGGCTTTGACTCCGCCACCCCGACCGGCGTGCGCGGCGGCGTGCCCAGCGGGTCGACCCGTTTCACCGGCGTCTGGGCGCAGCTTGAGAGCACGCTTGATCTGGGCGCGGCGGGCGAGTTGATCGTGCTGCCCGGCGTGCGGTTTGACCAGTTTGAGAGCGAGTCAGACCAGGCCGACAGCAATGATGACGATGCGATCTCCCCGCGCCTCGCCGCGACCTGGGCGCCCAATGACAGCGTGCGCGTGTTTGGCAGCTGGGCCGAGGCGTTCCGGGCGCCGTCGCTGAACGAGCTCTATCTCAGCGACACCCACTTCTCCCTGCCGCACCCGATCCTGGGCGCGCCGGTCTTCATCACCAACAGCTTCATCGCCAACCCCGATCTGAAGCCCGAGCACACCGAAACCCTAGAGATCGGCGCCGCCTTCAGCCATCAGGGCCTGTTCACGGGCGATGACCGGTTCGAGATCAAGGGCGCCTGGTTCCAGACGGACGCCGAAGACCTGATCAATCTCAATGTGGACTTCGCCTTCAACCCCACCTGTTTCGCGCCGCCCTTCCTGCCGTGCTCGGCGGGGACGACGTATTCGGAAAATCTGGCGGAAGCGGAACTGGAAGGCTTCGAGATCGCGGCGGCCTATTCGGTTGGCGCGTTCGAGCTGTCCGGCTCACTCTTTGAAGTGGATGGCGAGAACAAGGCCACGGGCGAGCCGCTGGGCGCGCTGCAGCCGGTGATGGGCTTTGTGAACGCGCGCTACACGTTTGAAGCCCAGCGTCTCACCCTGGGGGGACGCGTGGCTTTTGCGGCGGATTTCGACAAGGCCGACAGCGTCGCGCAAGAGCGTGACGGCTATGCGGTTCTCGATCTGCACGCCGGCTGGACGCCGCTGGCGGATCAGCCGCTTCGCATCAATCTGGGCGTCGATAACGTCTTTGACGAAGACTATGAGCGCGTGTTTGCAGGGGTCTCCGAAGCGGGCCGCAGCGTGCGCATTGACCTGACCTGGACGGGCGCTTGGTAGAGAGGGCCTGACGCCTGTCCCATGAAGGGCGCGTCCGGACGCGGGCGCGCCCTTTTTTCATTCATCGCTTGCCGCTTGCCCGTCGCCGGGACACAGTCCGGGAAAAGCGTATCGGGGAGGCTGTTCATGCGTTTGGGTCTGAAGTTGGCGGCGATCATGTCCGCCCTGTTTGCGGTGTCTGCGTGTACAAGCGTCGAGCCGACGCCCGAGCCGCATCCCGACACGCAAAGACTCCTGTCTTCCGGTCCCGTGGTCGGGTTCTTCAGTGAAAATGGCGCTCCGACCTGGCTGGGCCTGCCGTATGCGCAATCGACAGCCGGGGACAACCGCTGGCGCGCGCCCGCGCCGACGCCGTCCCGTACAGAGCTGTTTGAAGCGTTGCAGCATCCCGAGCCCTGTCCCCAGATCGTCAATCGGCTGAGCACGGAAACCACCGGCTTGCCGGTGGGCGCGCTCTATGGCGCGGAAGATTGCCTGAAGCTTGATGTCTACGCGCCCGCCGGGGCGGACGCGGACGGCCTGCCTGTCATGATGTGGATTCATGGCGGCTCGAACACCTGGGGCTACGCCAGCCAGTATGACGGCTCGAAACTGGCTCAGGAACAAGGCGTGGTCGTGGTGGTGGTCCAGTACCGTCTGGGACCGCTCGGCTTTTTCGCCCATCCCGACATTGACGAGGGACAGGGCGCCAATTTCGCGCTGCTGGACCAGGTGGCGGCCCTGAACTGGATCCGGGCTGAAATCGCGCAGTTTGGCGGCGATCCGGACAATGTCACGATCTTCGGTGAAAGCGCGGGCGGCCAGAACGTGGCCGCTTTGCTGGCTTCGCCGCTGGCGTCGGGATTGTTTCATCGCGCGATCGTGCAATCGGGCTTCTTTGACAGTGTTCCGCTGGACGAGGCGCGCAACGGTGACGTCAACAGCGCCATCCCCGCCGCAAACCGCATGGTGCAGGCGCAAGGAAACGCGGATTTGCGCGCGCTTTCGCTGCAGACCGTTTTTGACGCGTATAATCTGGGCGATCCGCGCGCCGAACTGCCCCGCGTCATCGCCGACGGGGTGAGCTTGCCAAGCGCTGGTCTGGCGAGCGCATTCGACAGTCCGGACACCTTTAATGCGGTGCCGGTCATCACCGGCACGAACCGCGATGAAATGAAGCTGTTCAATGCGCTCAATGACGATCTGACGCGCCGTCGGCTGGGTCTGTTCATCTCCATCCGGGACCGAGCGTATTATGACCGGTTGAGCCATTACCAATCGCGGCTCTGGCGTATTCTGGCTGTGGACCGGGCTGCCGAGCGGATGCGGGCGGCAGGCCATGATGAAGTCTGGGCCTACCGGTTTGACTGGGATGAGGGCGGGCGCCTTCTGACCATGGATCTGTCGGAAATTTTCGGCGCGGCGCATGCGATGGAAATCCCATTTGTGTTCAACCATTTTGACTTTTTCGGGCAGTTGGATCGGGCGCTATTCAATCGCAGAAACGCAGACCGGAGGGACGCGCTGGCGGCCAGCATGGGCGCGTACTGGGCGAGTTTTGCGCGAGATGGCGATCCCGGCGCGGCGGGCGGCCCGGACTGGCCCCGCTGGTCCTCTGAAGCGACGCTGATGCGGTTTGATGCGCCGTCCTCTGAACTGATCGCAGGATCGGACAGTCTGTCTGCATTGCTCTCCGATCTCAGCAGCGACCCCGCGCTCAATCCGGCGCAGATCTGTCGTGCGGCGCGGGCGCTGGGCAACTGGCGTGACGAACTGGAGGATCAGATCCTGACGCAGACCGATTGCGCGGCCTGAGGACGATCCCCTCTTGCGACATTGAAGTGAACAGTGTTCACTCTTGTCAGAAAACGAGCGGCTTGATCCGCCAGGGAGGAACTCATGTCGTCCACACTCGCCACGCCCTATGAGGCGGAGCTTGATGTTCTCATTGTCGGGGCGGGTCTGTCCGGCGTCGGCACCGCTTGGCATTTGCAGCATCGCTGTCCGGATCAATCCTATCTGATCCTGGAATCGCGTGAGGCCCTGGGCGGCACCTGGGATCTGTTCCGCTATCCGGGCATTCGCTCTGACAGCGACATGTACACCTTCGGCTACGCCTTCCGTCCCTGGACGGACGGCAAGGTGTTCGCCGATGGCCCCTCCATCCGCAAGTATGTCAATGATACGGCGGAAGAGGCGGGCATTTCCGAGCATATCCGGTATGGCCACAAGGTGATCGGCGCGCACTGGAGCACCGAGGACGCCCGCTGGACGCTGGAAGTCGCCGTCGACGGCTCAAACGAGATCAAGCGTTTTCGCTCGAAATTCATGGTGCTGTGCTCGGGCTATTACCGGTACGAGCATGGCTACATGCCGGAGTTTCCGGGCATGGCGGATTTCAAGGGCGATATCATCCATCCCCAGCTCTGGCCTGAAGACTATGACTACACCGGCAAGCGCGTGGTGGTGATCGGGTCGGGCGCGACGGCGATCACGCTGGTGCCCTCCATGGCGGAGAAGGCGGCCCATGTGACCATGCTGCAGCGATCGCCGAGCTATGTCGCGGCGCGGCCTTCCGTGGACAAGACCGCAGATTTCCTGCGCAAGATTCTGCCGTCCAAGGCCGCCTACTCGCTGACGCGGATCAAGAATGTGCTGCAGGCGATCCTGGTCTTCCAGTTGTCACGGCGCTGGCCGGACTGGGTGAAGAAGGGCGTGCTCAAGGCCATTCAGGACGAGCTGGGCGAAGACTTTGATGTCGAGAAGCATTTCTCGCCCAGCTATCGCCCGTGGGATCAACGCTTCTGCCTGGCGCCGGAAGGCGATTTCTTTGAGGTGCTGAAGTCGGGCGACGCCGATATCGTGACCGATCAGATCGAGCGTTTCACCGAAACAGGAATCGCGCTCAAATCCGGCGAGACGCTGGAGGCGGATTTGATCATTCCCGCCACGGGTCTTGATATGCTGGTGGGCGGCGGCATCGACATCAGCGTGGATGGCGAGCCTTTTGTGGCGCCTGAACACGTCACCTATCGCGGCATGATGTTGTCAGGCGTGCCCAATGCGGCTTTGGCCTTTGGCTACACCAACGCCTCCTGGACGCTGAAAGTGGACCTGACGGCGGAGCGGGTGTGCCGGCTGATCAATCATATGAAGGCGCGCAATCTCGACTATGTGGTGCCGGTCCCGCCCGCAGATCTTGAGACCCTGCCGCTGCTCGATTTCTCGTCCGGCTATGTCCAGCGCGCCTTGCCGACCCTGCCGCGACAGGGGGCGACGACGCCGTGGCGGACCTATCAGAATTATATCCAGGACATGCTGGCGATCCGCTTTGGCAAGCTGGCGGACGGTCATGTCCGGTTCGGCACCGCCGGCGATCAGGTGTTTGACGCCAAGGAGCCGTTCAGCGAGGCGGCGGAGTAGTCTATTCGGGCGTCCGTATCACCGGCGGCATCTCCCACGCGCCGCTCAGAGCGTCCGCCTGGGGTGCGTAGAGCCGCGCCGTGATCGCAAAGGGCTCGCCTGCACGGACGGGCAGCCAGTTGCTGAGTCTTGTGGGCGGGGGCTCGGCGCTGAACGTCAGGGTCAATCCGCCGTCAGCATCACGCACAAGACCTGACTGGCTATGGATCGCATACCGGTCGGAAGGCGTGTCCATCAGATAGCCTTGCGCGTCATAGACCGTGACGGACCAGAAGGCGTTCACGGGCGGCAATTGATCCGCTCCAAAGTGAATCTGGTAGGCATGATCGCCCGTTAACGGCGCGCCTTCGCTGTCGATGTCCGTATTGGGATAAATCGCGTCCTCGGCGCGGTTCGCCCCAAGGCCGATCAGGGCGACGCCCGCGCGCAGCGCATAATCCTCACCATACTCGCCGACGCCCTCTCGCAAGGTGCGCCAGTGTGTGGGGCCATAAGGGCGGTCGCGCAATCCCTCCTCAAGACGCTGCCGCGCGACGGAAACGCCGCGATTCACCGCCCAACGCGCCAGCGGCCCCAGCTTTCCAGGAGTGTCTTCCGACTGCGGTCCATAGCCCAGCGGTGTGAGCGCATTGAGGGCGTCTGGATCAGGGTCAGAGGCGGACATCACCTCCGCCATGCGGGTGAAAAACGCGTCAGCGCTCAGGGCGTTCACATACTCCGGCGGCAAGCTGTCGATGGGCGCGGGCCGCGCTATGGGAGCTTCGCCGGTCAGGCGCACAGCGTCTTGAAGCGCATGGATCGGGGCGAGGTCTTCGCCGGGCGCAATGGCGATGCGACCGATCAGCCAGGCGGTGTGAGTGGGAACGGTCATCACCGCCATGCTCGTGTCATCCGGACGGGGCTGGTCCGGGCCGAGGATCAGGACGTCCTGCGGGCCTGGACCGTTCAGCCGTCGGCTGGGCGCGCCTGCGACGTCGGTCCAGGCGTCCAGCACCTGAAACATCCAGTCGCGGTCATCAAAGTCCGGCGTGCTCAGCAGGAGGGGGCCTTCAGACAGGTCGAGAAAGGCCAGCGTGTACAGCGTATCGAGATTGGGGCGGACGACGGTGCGGTCTTCATGGGTCGGCCGCGTGCGCCGGTGATAGAGCGTGTTCAGGGCTGGGGTCTCGGCACGCGCCAGAAAGGCCTGACGGGTGACATCGCTGAGCACCAAGGGGTAGCCATAGATATAGGCGTGGCCGGACCGCTCGCCGAGCGCGCGCATGCCCAGCCCTTCGGGGTTTCTGGTCAAGGCGGGCCATGCGCCGATCGTGATGAGCCCCATCACGATCACCAGTCCCGCCAACACGATGATCTGTCGCATGTCTCGCCCTCTGCCCGGAGCGGATCAGCCTTGCGCGCTTATCCGACACGCGCAAGGCTGAAGCCATGGACAAGGATTTGTATAAAGCCGAGCTCTACCCGCTTCAGGTCAATCTGGTGGCGCTTCAGCGTCATCTGATCGCGGATGACCGCAAGCTTCTGGTGATCTTCGAGGGGCGAGACGCCGCCGGCAAGGACGGCGTCATCAAGCGCATCGTGCAGCATCAGTCGCCGCGCGAAACGCGCGTGGTCGCGCTGGGAAAGCCGTCTGACCGGGACCGGGCGAGCTGGTATTTCCAGCGCTGGGTCAATCATTTGCCGTCACAGGGTGAAATGGTTTTGTTCAACCGCTCCTGGTATAATCGCGCCGGGGTCGAGCGGGTGATGGGATTCTGCTCCGAGCAGGAATATGTGCGCTTTCTGCGTGATGTGGACCCGTTTGAAACCTTGCTGGTGGATGATGAGCTGATCGTGCTCAAATACTATCTCGACCTGTCCCGCGACGAGCAGGCGGACCGGCTGGAAGCGCGCAAGAGCGATCCGCTGAAAACCTGGAAGATCTCGCCCATCGACGCCGTGGCGATGGAGAAGTTTGACGCCTATTCCGAGGCGCGCAACGCCATGCTGGCCGCAACCGGCGACGCCGCCCCCTGGCGGGTGGTGAAGGCGGATGACAAGCGAGCGACACGCTTGGCGGTGATTCGGGATCTTCTCTCTGCGGTCCCCGGCATTGAGTATCCCTATCCGCTCGGTCCGGCGGACCTGGATGTGCTGCGGATCTGGTCAAAGGGTGACAGACCGACAGACTTTCTGGAACATTAGTGCTTAACTAACATTCGATGAGGCGGATCACCGCCCGCGCAATTTGGGGAGGACGCCATGGGTTGGGCCCTGGCCATCAACAAAGCCGATATTTCCGACGCCAAGCTGGTGGACACCCAGCCGCAGCCGTTGAGCGACGGGCAGGCGCGGCTTGCGATCAAACGCTTTGCGCTGACCGCCAACAACATCACCTACGCCGCGTTTGGCGCGCCCATGCGCTATTGGGACTTTTTCCCCGCTGAGGACGGTTCAGGCCGCCTGCCGGTCTGGGGCTTCGCCGATGTGGCGGAAAGCAAAGCGTCCGGTCTTGAGGTCGGCGAGCGGGTCTATGGCTATTGGCCGGCGGCGGACGAAGTGGTCCTGACCGTGGATGCGGTGAAACCCGGCTCGTTTCAGGATGTCTCGCCCCATCGCGCAGACCTGCCGGGCGCCTATAACCGCTATGTGCGCTGCGCGGGTGATCCGGGGTATGCGCCCGAGCGTGAAGCCGCGCAGATGGTGCTGCAGCCGCTGTTCATCACCTCCTTCCTGATTGACCTGCATTTGCGCGACCATGATTTTCTGGGCGCCGGGCAGATCACCCTGACCAGCGCGTCGTCCAAGACGGCGCTGGCTCTGGCGCATCTGCTGCACGCTGATCATCCTGAGGGCGTGAAAATCGAGGCGCTGACCTCGGCGCGGAATAAGGGTTTTGTCGAGGGCGCCGGCTATTACGACGTGGTCAGCACCTATGACGAGATCAAAGACTTCAAGTCTGAACCGCGCCGTCTGGTGGTGGATTTCGCTGGAGATTCCAAAGTGAACATGGCGATCCATGAGACGCTGGCGGACAGTCTTGTGGGCAATATCCGGGTTGGCGGCGCCCATTGGGAAAACTCCGCCCCGCCCGGCGCCATGCCGGGGCCGAAACCGGTGTTCTTCTTTGCGCCCGACCATGTGCGCGACCGCATGAAAGCCTGGGGCAGCGAGGAATTCGGCCGCCGCTATGGCGCGGCCTGGATGAGCTTCGCCGAGGCGGGTCAGAAACTGTTTGAAGAGCAGGAGCTGGAGGGCGGCGAGGGTGCGCTCAAGGCTTATGACGCGCTGATCGGTGGCCAGTTCGACGCCGCCGCCGCCATGACGATCAAGCTGGGGTAGGGTCTGGCTTTCCCCTCTCCCCCTTGAACAAGGGGGAGAGGGACGCTCACAAGCGTCGTGTTGTTTTCTGCGCTCACCCGCCTTCAATCTCTTCGCGCAGCATTTCAAGCTCCAGCCAGCGTTCTTCCTTGGCGGCTTTGTCTTCAGTGAGCCTGGCGTGCTCTTTCGTGGCGGCGTTGAAGCGATCAGGGTTCTTCATGAACAGATTGGCGTCCGCCAGCTCGGTTTCGAGCTGAGCGAGACTCGCTTCGATTTTTTCGATCTCGCCGGGCAGGGTCTCAAGGGCGTGCTTGTCCTTAAAACTCAGCTTTCCGCTGGACTTGGTTTTGGGCTTGTCGACTTTCGCCTTGCCGGCTTTGGCGACTTTCTCTTCGGCCTTGCGCGCTTTCACGCCTTCGCCGCGCTGGTCGATCATGTCCGAATAGCCGCCGGCATAGACCTGCCAGACGCCATCTGATTCCCAGGCGATGGTCATTGTCGCGGTGCGGTCGATGAAATCGCGGTCGTGACTGACCAGAAGCGCGGTGCCGTTATAGTCGCCGATCAGTTCTTCCAGAAGATCCAGCGTTTCCAGATCAAGGTCGTTGGTCGGTTCGTCCAGCACCAGAAGGTTCGAGGGCAAGGCCAGGGCGCGCGCCAGCATCAGGCGGGCGCGTTCGCCGCCGGACAGAGCGTGCACGGGCGTGCGGGCCTGTTCGGGGCTGAACAGGAAATCTTTCATATAGGCCTGAACGTGCTTGGTCTTGCCTGCCACCTCGATGCGCTCGCCGCCGCCCGGCGCGATGGCTTCAGTGACCGTCCACTCCGGCTTCAGCGCCGCGCGGCGCTGGTCCAGGCTGGCGATCTCGAGATTGGTCCCGAGCTTCACTGTGCCGGAATCCGGTTCGATCTGACCGGTCAGCACCTTGATCAGCGTGGTCTTGCCCGCGCCATTGGGCCCCACAAGGGCGATCCGGTCGCCGCGGGCGATCTTGATGGACAGATCGGTGAAGATCGGGCGTCCGTCATAGGCCTTGCTGATATGTTCGGCCTCGATCACCAGCTTGCCCGACCGGTCCGCTTCGCTGACCGACAGGCTGGCGGCGCCTTGTGGGCCGCGCCAGTTCTTCAGGTCCGACTTCATGGACTGCAGCTCGCCCACGCGGCGCACATTGCGCTTGCGGCGGGCGGTCACGCCATAGCGCATCCAGTCTTCTTCGCGCGCGATCTGGCGTTCCAGCTTGTGACGCTCAAGCTCTTCGGCCTCAAACACCTCGTCGCGCCAGCTCTCAAAATGCGCAAAGCCGCGATCGAGCCGCCGGGTCGTCCCGCGGTCGATCCAGATCGTCTGCCGGGTCAGGTTTTCCAGAAAGCGCCGGTCGTGACTGATCAGAACCAGCGCGCCGCGATGGGCGTTCAGCTCGCTCTCCAGCCATTCGATGGCGGGCAGGTCGAGGTGGTTGGTGGGCTCGTCCAGGAGCAGGATGTCGGGCTGGGGCGCAAGCGTGCGCGCCAACGCCGCCCGGCGCGCCTCGCCGCCCGACAGGGTGGCGGGGTCGGCCTCGGGATCAAGCCCCAGATGTTCGGCCAGATAGTCGGCGCGATAGGCGTCGTCCCCGGGCGCCAGACCGTCGCGGATATAGGCGATGACGCTGTCATAACCTGTCAGGTCAGGCTCTTGCGGAAGGTAGCGCAAGGTGGAGCCGGGGTGCACGAAGCGCTCGCCGCTATCGGCCTCGATGATGCCCGCCGCGATTTTCAGGAAGGAGGATTTGCCCGATCCGTTCCGTCCCACAAGGCCGATACGCTCATTCTCGCGCACGATCAGGTCGGCGCCGGTGAGCAGGGGCGTCGCCCCAAAGGTGAGGCGGGTGTCGGTGAGGGTCAGTAGCGGTGCGGACATGACTTAGCCGTTAGCGGAGGGGCGCAGCGCTGTCACCCTCCCAGATCAGGATGCGAGGGGGTTGAGGCGCAACTCCGTCAAGTTGTTTTGAGGCAGATGTGCAACCGGAAAAGAAAAATTCATATAAAAATACTGGATAATTGAAAATCGATTTGAAAATAACGAGTAAGTCCATGAAATGGATTCCGTCTCTGATTTCGTTTATAAGTAATCAGATTGCTAGCTTGTGGAGAAAAGAACCGTGAAATCTGAGAATGAGATTCTTGACCGGATTTACAACTTGAGTGGCGATCCTGAAGAGTGTCGAGATGCTTATAAGGATTGGGCGGAGAACTATGACACCGATACCGTGGAGGGCATGGGCTATGTGGCGCCGGCCGTCGCCAGCGACAAACTCCGCGCGCTCCATCCCGACACCGCCATCCGCATCCTGGATGCCGGTTGCGGCACGGGGCTCGCCGGTCTTGAGCTGAGCAAGCGCGGCTACGCCCATGTGGACGGCATGGACCTGTCCCCCGACATGCTCACTCTGGCGCGCCGCAAGGAGGTCTATGAGGACCTGCGCGAAGCGGATATGACCGAAAAGCTCGATTATTCCGACAACGCCTATGACGCGATCATCTGCGTCGGCGCATTCACCCACGCCCATGTGGGGCCGCAAGGCTTTGACGAGCTGGTGCGCATTACGCGTCCCGGCGGCAGCATTGTCGCGACGGTGCATGAGGATGTCTGGGACGAAGACAAATACCCCGCCCACCTCAAGGCGCTTGAAGCGTCCGGCAAGGCCAGGATCCGCGAGGCGGATGAAGCGGACTATCATGTCCACAAATGCCGGCTGGTGGTGCTGGAGCCCGTCTGAGGGCTCAGTCCAGCGGCAGGGCTGTCGTGCGTTTGACCGTGCCGAAGGCGAAGCTCGTTTCTACGGCGGCGATGCCCGGTACCGGATGCAACCGCTCGCGCATGAAGCGCTCATACCCAGCCTGGCTGTCGACCACGACCTGCAGCAGATAATCCTCAGCCCCGGAGGTGAGGTGGCATTCGAGCACTTCATCGAGCCGTAAAATCGCCTTTTCAAATCCGCTGACCGTGGCGGGGGCGTGGTTCGCCAGCTTGATGCGCAGGAAGGCGGTGATGGGCAGGCCCGCCTTTGTGCGGTCAAGAAGGGCGGCATATCCGGTGATCAGCCCCCGCTCTTCCAGAGCCCTCACGCGTCTCAGGCAGGGTGAGGGCGACAGGCCGATCTGGTCGGCCAGGGCCTGGTTGCTGATGCGTCCATCTTGCTGGAGCGCGGTGAGAAGGCGTCGATCTGTGCTGTCCATGGGCACATATTAGCAGAATCTGCCAAATTGAACACAGTTCGGGGCTGAAATGGCAAGCCTCTGCTCGTCCGTCCCCTGTAGTCTTCCGCGTGTCAGTCAGGGAGGACGACGTCGTGGACGGATCAGCACCAATCACCCGCCAACCCGGTTTTTCCACCCGCGCCATTCACGCGGGGTATGAGCCGGCCCAAGAAGGTGGTGCGCTGGTCCCTCCGCTGCATCTGTCATCCACCTTCGCTTTTGAAACGGTCGAAGATGCGGGCGCCGCGTTTTCCGGCGAGCGGCCCGCCCATTTCTATACCCGCATCTCCAACCCCACGCTGGATCTTCTGGAGCGGCGGATCGCCGATCTCGAAGGTGCGGCGGCGGGTGTCAGCTTTGGCTCCGGCATGGGCGCGATCACGTCCGTCCTATGGAGCCTTCTGGAGCCGGGTGATGAAATCCTCGCCGACAAGGCGCTCTATGGCTGCACCTTTTCGTTCCTGAATCACGGGCTCGCCCGGTTCGGGATCAAGGTGCGCCATGTGGACATGAGCGATATCGACGCGGTGATCGCAGCGTTCAGCGACAAGACCCGCGTGGTCTATTTTGAAACCCCCGCCAATCCCACCATGACCTTGGTGGACATCGCCGCCGTGTCAGCGGTCGCGCGCGCCCATGACGTGCTGACGGTGGTCGATAACACTTACGCCACGCCGCTGATCACCCGGCCGATTGAACTGGGCGCGGATGTGGTGGTGCATTCGGCCACCAAATATCTCGGCGGTCATGGCGATCTGGTGGCCGGGATCGCGGTCGGTTCGGCCGAGGTGATGGAGCGGGTGCGGCTTTATGGCCTGAAAGACATGACGGGCGCGGCGCTGTCGCCGTTCAACGCCATGCTGATCCTGCGCGGGCTTAAAACCCTGTCCCTGCGGATGGAGCGCCACAGCCAGACCGGACTGGCCGTTGCGCGTTGGCTTCACGCCCATCCCCAGGTGCGCACGGTGGCATATCCGGGCCTTGAAGACGGGCCTCAATACGCGCTCGCCAAGGCCCAGATGCGCCATTTCGGCGGCATGATCGCGTTCGAGCTTGAGGGCGGCTATGAGGCGGGCGTGACGATGATGAACGCCATGAAGCTGGCGCTGCGCGCCGTGAGCCTTGGGGATGCGGAAACCCTGATCCAGCACCCGGCCTCCATGACCCATTCCGCCTACAGCCCGGAAGAGCGCGCGCTGCACGGCATCTCAGACGGGCTGGTGCGCCTGTCGGTGGGGTTGGAGGATGCAGACGACATCCTCGCCGATCTCGAACAGGCGCTGATGGCTTAGGAGTTTTGAAACCCCGGCCAAGCGCAGCGCAGAGCCGGGGCCTCCATCAGGATGAGGCGCTTTTCGCGGAGGGAGGTCCCGGATCGCTGCGCGTCCGGGAATTCAGATGTTCTCTACTTCACGACCCGCAGGAACCCGCCGATACGATTGAGCGTATCGGTGATCTCGGGGAAGTCCTTGGCGCCTTCCGCCGCGATTCCGGCGGGCACGTCATGGGTCTCGGCGATGGCGTGCAGCGTCTTGTAGGCGGCGACGGTCGCGGGATCGTTGGCCGCAATGTCCCTGGCCAGTGAGGCGACGGCGTCGTCCAGCGCGTCCTTGCTGTCATGACTGGCGTTCGCCAAACCCCAGGCGGCGGCGTCTTTTCCGCTGAAGGTGCGCGCAGAGTAGGAAATCTCCTTGGCGCGGCGCAGCCCCACCGCATCCACCAGGGTCTGGCTCATCCCCCAAGTGGGGCGAATGGCGAATTTGGCGTGAGTGTCGCCGAACTTGGTGTCGTCGGTGGTGTGGATGAAGTCGCAATGCAGGGCGAACTCCAGCGCGCCGGTGAAGCAGGCGCCGTGCACTTTGGCGATGACGGGTTTGGAGCTGGCGCGCACCGCCTGCATGACCCGGCTGGCGGGTTCGTCAAACACTGACCCGACCCGGCCCGCTTTCGGCTGGGCGCCCGACAGCACTTTCAGATCCACACCGGCGCTGAAGGCCCGGCCTGCGCCCTCGACGATGATCACCGACGGGCCATTGGCGCTTTCGGCGCGGTGAAAGGCGTCGATCAGTTCTTCAAGCATGGGCGGGATCAGCGCATTCATCGCGTCAGGCCGGTGCATGCGGATGGTCAGCACGGCGTCGTCGCGATAGGTCTGAATATGGTCGTAAGTCATCTGCGCCTCTTTGCGTCGACCGCGCATTCGACAGGCGGTCACGTCAAGCCTGATCGGTTCTGGCGCCACGCTAGCTGTGCTCGTCTTTTGCGTCAGCAAAAAATCGTCTAAGACCAGCCTCCCTTCCGCTTTCTCATCAGACATATCGGTCCGCCACATGAAACCGTTTCCCAACAAGTACGACGCCAAAGCCTCTGAAGCCGCCCTGCGCGCCCGCTGGGCCGAGGACGACGCCTTCGTCTGGGATCCGAGCGCGCCGGCGGACTCTGATTATGTGATCGACACGCCGCCGCCGACTGTGTCGGGGGCGCTGCATGTGGGCCATGTCTATTCCTACACCCAGACCGACATCATGGCGCGCTATATGCGGATGAGCGGCCGAAACGTGCTTTATCCCATCGGCTGGGACGACAATGGTCTGCCGACCGAGCGCCTGGTGGAGAAGGTCAAGAAAGTGCGCGGCGGGACCATGTCGCGCGAAGACTTCGTGGCGCTGTGCAAAGAGGTGATCCCGCCTTACGAGCAGCAATTCCGCGATCTGTTCTCGCGTCTGGCTTTGTCTGTGGACTGGAGCCGCGAATACCAGACCATTTCCGACGAGAGCCGGACCGTCAGCCAGATGTCTTTCCTGGACCTGTTCCACAAGGGCCTGCTGGAGCGCCGCCTTGAGCCGACCCTGTGGGATCCGGCTGACCGCACCGCCATCGCCCAGGCCGAGGTCGAGGAGACCGAGCGCGAAGGCAAGCTCAACTATATCCCGTTCGAGATTGAGGGCGGCGGGCTGGAGCCTGCGATCATCGCCACCACGCGCCCCGAACTGATCGGCGCGTGCGGCGGCCTGATGATCCACCCTGATCATCCGCGTGCGGCGGAGCTGATCGGCAAGCGCGCCATCAGCCCGCTCTATAACGTGCCGGTCGAGATTTACGCCGAGGACACGGTGGACCCTGAAAAGGGCACCGGCATCGTGATGTGCTGTACGTTTGGCGATGTCACAGACATCCAGTGGTACCGCACCCACAAGCTGCCCCTGCGCCTCGTCATCGATCAGGCCGGCAAGATGATCGACACGCTGCCGCTGGGGACGGACGACTGGCCGTGTCAGGACCTTGAGAGCGCGAAAGCGACCATGGCGGCGCTGGCGGGCCTGAAGGCGGCGAAAGCCAAGGAGGCGATCCTTGAGCTGCTGATCGAAAAAGATCTGGTGATCAAGCAGGAAGCCACCCATCAGGTGATCCCGATCGCGGAACGCTCCGGCGCGCCGCTTGAGATCATCGTCACTCCGCAATGGTTCATCCGCACCCTCGATTTCAAGGAGCAGATCCTTGAGAAGGGCCGCGAGATCACCTGGCGTCCCGAATACATGCGCCAACGCTTTGAGTCCTGGGTGGACGGACTGAAATGGGATTGGTCGATCTCGCGCCAGCGCCATTTCGGCGTGCCGCTGCCGGTCTGGTATTCCAAGCGTCCCGGCGAGGAAGGCAAGATCCTTGTTCCGTCCAAGGACCAGCTGCCGGTCGACCCGACCACCGACCTTCCGGAAGGCTATGCGGCCCATGAGGTCGAGGGTGAGCGCGATGTGATGGACACCTGGGCGACGTCATCTGTCAGCCCCCAGCTCAACACGCGCTCGATCAATGAAGACTATGCGCTGGATATCGAGGCGCACCGTCGTCAGTTCCCGATGGCGCTGCGTCCGCAGGCGCACGAGATCATCCGCACCTGGGCGTTCTACACCATCGTCAAGGCGCTGCATCACGAGAACAAGGCTCCCTGGTCCAACATCGCCATTTCGGGCTGGTGCCTGGCGAGCGACGGCTCGAAAATGTCAAAATCCAAGGGCAATGTGATCGATCCGATCAAACTGCTCGACGAATATGGCTCCGATCCGGTGCGCTACTGGACCGGCACCTCGCGCCTCGGCCAGGACACGGCGATGTCGCCCAACACCCTTAAACAGGGCAAGCGTCTGGTCACCAAGCTGTGGAACGCCTCAAAGCTCGCCGCGATGAGCCTGGAAGCCGCCGACGCCGCGGGCGCGCTGAAGCCGACGACGCCGAAAGCCGATATCGAGAGCGGGCTGATCAGCCATCCGCTGGATCAATGGCTGTTGGGCGAATTGTCCCAGACCATCGCCAAGGCGACCAAGGCGTTCGAGAACTACGAGTACGCCGCGGCGCAGCGTGATATCGAGGATTTCTTCTGGCGCACCTATTGCGACAACTATCTGGAAATCGTCAAACGTCGCACCCGGTTTGAAGGCCAGCCCAATGCCGATGAGATCTCGGCGGTGCATACGCTGTGGCATGCGACCGACGCCCTGATCCGCCTGTTCGCGCCGTTCATTCCCTATGTGACCGACGCGTTGTACGAGGTCATGATCGGGGACCGCGAGGGCGCGCCTTCAACGGTTCATGCGCGCGGCATGTGGCCGAAAGCGGACGCGCAAGCGCCGACGGGGGTTTTCGCCGCGGAAGGCGAGGCCTTCGTCCAGATCCTGGCCGCCGCGCGGAAGGTGAAGTCTGAAGCGCAGGTCTCCATGAAGACCGCGGCGAACACGCTGACCATTTCAGGGCAGGGCGCTGGCTCGGTCGCTGCGCTGATCGGCGAGACGGCCGAAGACCTCAAGGCTGTGACGAGCGCGGGCGAGATCGTCCGGGCTGAAACCGCGCCGGCTGGCGTCGCCTCGGTCCCCTCGCCAGACGAGCGTTTCACCGTGTCCATGGATCTGATCATCGAGGAGAAGAAGGCGGAGGGCTGACCCTGCGTCTTGCCGCTCGCGGCGCCGCTGGTCCTGCGGCGCCGAGAGCGCTGGCGTTGAGGCGCGCAACAGCTATTGTGCAGGACTTTCCATAGAAGTCTCTGCCTCTGGAGCCACCGTTTTGACTGCCAAAGCTGCGCCGATCTTTCAGGTATCCGACCTCAATGTGCGTTTTGACACGCCTGATGGTGAAGTCCACGCCGTCCGCGGGGTCAATCTGGAAATCTCGCCGGGCGAATGCCTCGCCGTGGTGGGAGAGTCCGGATCCGGCAAGAGCCAGACCTTCCTGGCGGCCATGGGGCTTCTCGCCTCCAACGGCAAAGCGGAAGGCTCGATCAAATACGCCGGTCAGGAAATCCTGAACCTGCCGCCCTCCAAGCTCAATGCGGTGCGCGGCAAGTCCATGACGATGATTTTCCAGGACCCGCTGACCTCGCTGACCCCGCACATGAAAGTGGGCTCCCAGCTTGAGGAAGTTCTGAAGATCCATACCGACCTGCGGGGCGACGCCGCCACCAAGCGCTGCCTGGACTGGCTGGAGCGGGTTCGTATTCCCGAGGCCGCGCGCCGTCTCAAGCAGTATCCGCACGAGCTGTCAGGCGGCATGCGCCAGCGCGTGATGATCGCCATGGCGATGCTGTGTGAACCTGATCTGCTGATCGCGGACGAGCCCACGACTGCGCTTGACGTGACCGTTCAGGCCCAGGTTCTGGACATCATGGACGAGCTCAAGGCGGAAACCGGCGCGGCGATTGCGCTGATCACCCACGATATGGGCGTGGTCGCGCGCATGGCCGACCGGGTGCAGGTCATGAAGCATGGCGAGTATGTGGAAGGCGGCGATGTCTATGACATCTTCAACGCCCCCTCGCACGCCTATACCCAGATGCTGCTGGACGCCATGCCGCGCATCGACCAGCCCGACAAGCCCGGCCATGAAGCCCTGCCGCCGCATGAAGCCATCGGCGAGGACAAGGCGCTGCTCGTGGCCGATGACGTCAAGGTGCATTTCCCGGTCGTGGTCGGCGGCGGACTGTTCCCCAAGACCAAGCCCCTGAAGGCTGTGGACGGGGTCAGTTTCGAACTCAAAGAGGGCGAGACGCTCGGCATTGTGGGCGAGTCCGGCTGCGGCAAGTCCACCCTGGCGCGCGCGGTTCTGCGTCTGGTGCCCGCCAGCGCCGGCTCGGTGAGCTGGATCGGCAAGGATCTGCTCTCGCTCAAGCCCAAAGACATGCGCGATGCGCGTGAGGATCTGCAGATCGTCTTCCAGGATCCGCTGGCCTCCCTGAACCCGCGCATGAGCATCGGCGCCTCTATCGCCGAACCCATGCTGACCTTCCGCAAGGGCATGTCGTCCAAGGAGCGCGAGGTCGAGGTCAAGTCGATGATGGAGCGGGTCGGCCTCGATCCGAACATGATCAACCGCTATCCGCACGAATTGTCCGGCGGCCAGAACCAGCGCGTGGGAATCGCCCGCGCGATGATCCTGAAGCCCAAGCTGGTGATTTGCGACGAGGCTGTGTCCGCGCTCGACGTGTCCATCCAGGCGCAGATCATCGAGCTGCTGATCGGACTTCAGAAGGATTTCGGCCTGTCCATGCTGTTCATCTCCCACGACCTGTCGGTCGTGCGCGAGGTGTCTCACCGGGTCATGGTGCTGTATCTGGGCCGCATTGTGGAGCTGGCGGATCGCGAGGCGATCTATACCGACGCCCGCCATCCCTACACCCAGGCCCTGATCAGCGCGGTGCCGATCCCGGATCCCGAGATCGAGAAAAATCGCGAACGTCTGGAGTTGACCGGCGACCTTCCCAGCCCGCTCGACAGCCGCGCCCAGCTGCGCTTCATGAAGTCCAAGCTGATTGATGATCCGGATGCTGAGCAATACCGCCCGCAGCTGATCGAAGTGGCGCCCGGTCATTGGGTCGCCGAGCACGATCCGATCAAATAAGGCGCAGCAAGGGATAAATCCCAGCTTTTAACGGGAATTCATTTGCCTGTGATCGCGCTGTCCTTATTTTCGCCCTAATTGGCACATGCCCGAAACTGAGGTTCCTGATCATGGTTAAGCTCCACCCACGCGGTCTCGCCTGGTGTCTGATCCCAATCGCTGCTGCGGTGTTGTGGGCTTGCTCTGATCGCGGAGCGCTCGAGGGCGGGGAAGACCAGGCGAAGCTCGCCGCCGCTTTTGAAGCGGCGAGCTTTCCGCATGAAGCCAGCGACATCGCGGCCCAGTCTGATGTGCGCTATGGCGTGCTGGAGAACGGGCTTCGCTACGCGATCCTGGAAAACGACACCCCGACCGGCACGGCGGCCCTGCGCATGGTGTTTGATGTGGGGTCGCTGGCTGAAGAGGATGATCAGCGCGGTCTGGCGCACTTCATTGAGCACATGGCGTTCAACGGCACCACTCACGTGCCTGAAGGCGAGATGGTCCCGCTTCTGGAGCGTTACGGGCTGGCGTTCGGTCCGGACACCAACGCCTTCACGGGCCGTGAAGTGGTGGGCTATCAGCTGGATCTGCCCAGCAATTCCGAAGACATGTTGAATGTGGGTCTGTTCCTGTTGCGTGAAACCGCTTCGGAAATGGTCTTCGACAGCGAGGCGATTGATCGCGAACGCGGCGTTATCCTGGGCGAGGAGCGCTTCCGCAACACGCCGATCCGGCGCTTCTTCAACGCGTATTACACCTTCCTGTATCCCGACACGATCATCACCGAGCGTGACGCCATCGGCACGGTGGAGGTGATCGAGACCGCGCCGGCGGAACGGCTGGAAGCGTATTATCGTGATTATTACACGCCTGAGCGCGGCATGCTGGTCGTGGTCGGCGATGTGGACGCGGACCTGGTGGAAGAGAAAATCCGCAACGGTTTCGCCATCAGCCTGGACGGGCTGGACGTGGACTCTGTTGAAAGTTTCGCCGCCTGGGAGCAACCGCAACCGGCGGCGCCCGATCCCGACATCGGCACGGTCGAAGACCCGCAAGAGCCCGCCTTCGGCTTTTTCTATGATCCGGACGTGTTCACCCTGATCACGGTGGATGTGGTCGAGCCCGGCCCGGCTGCTTACGACACCAAGGCCGAGCGGTTTGAGGATTTGTTGCGTCGTCTGGGCGGCGCCATCGTGCAACGCCGCCTGCAACGCGAGATCAATCGCGGCGCTTCGCCTCTGGTTCAGGCCAGCCTGTCTTATGGCAATGAGTTTGGTCTTGTGAACAAGGCGGGCCTGTTCGCCGTCTCCAGCCCGGCGCGCTGGCGCGAAGGCGTGGCGGTTCTGGAACAGGAGCTGCGTCGCGCTCAGGAGCACGGCTTCACCCAGGCCGAGCTCGACGAACAGCTGGCCAATGTACGCACCAGCCTGCGGAACGCTGTCGATCAGGCCGATACGCGCGAAAGCGGCGATCTGGCCGATGGCCTGTGGTCGAGCTGGATTGAAGGACAGGTGTTCTCGTCGCCCCAGGACGCGCTGGCGCGTTTCGAAGCGCAGGAAGACCGCATCACGGTTGAAGCGGTTGAAGATGCCGTGCGAGCGGTCTGGGACGCCTCGCCGCCCATGGTGATGGTCGCCGTCAACCAGGATCTGGCCGACGGCGAAGCGGCCGTGCGCGAAGCCTGGCTCGCCTCGTCCGCTGAACCTGTGGAGCCGGTGGAAGACGCGGGCTCGGCCGAGTTCGCCTATACCGAGTTCGGCCCTGCCGGCGAGGTGGTCAGCACGGAGCGGGTCGAGGATCTGGGCGTCGACCAGATCGTCTTTGACAATGGCGTGCGCCTGAATGTCAAAACCACTGATTTTGAAGACAATGTCATCCGCGTGCGTGTGGATTTCGGCGCGGGCGATCTGACCCCGCAACCCAGTCCGGCGGCAGGCACCATTCTGGGCGCCGTGTTTGGCGGCGGGGGGCTGGAAGCCCATGACCGTGACGAGCTGCAACGGCTTCTGGCCGGGCGTTCCGTGGGTTATGGCCTGAATGTGGGGACTGACACCTTCTCGTTCAGCAACGCCACGACACCGACCGATTTTGAGCTTCAGATGCAGGTCCTGGCGGCGTTCATGACGGCGCCGGGCTGGCGTGAGGACGGGCTCAACCAGTTCCGCGCCATCGCCGAGGAGATCCGCCGCGGCCAGAACGCGCAAGCGGTTCAGGTGGCGGTGAACCGGGTCGGCCGCATGCTGCGCAGCGGCGATCCGCGCTGGGGCTTCCCGACCGCAGAGGAAGTCAGCGCTTTCACCATGGAGCATGCCCGCACCATGCTGGAGCCGGCGCTGAACAGCGCGCCGATCGAGATCACCATCACCGGCGACGTGACCACCGAACGCGCCATTGAGGTGGTGGCGACGACCTTCGGCGCCCTGGATGAGCGTGACGCCAGCTGGCCGGAGTATGAGGAGAATGCGCAGATCCGCTTCCCTGAAGCGACGCAGGATCCTGAAATCGTGACCTTCAACGGTCAGGACTATCAGGGCATGGCGAATGTGTATTACCCGACCACGGACGGCATCGATCCGCGCCAGCGTCGGGCCTATGACCTGCTGCGCGCCGTCTATAATCTCAAGGCGATCGACCGGTTCCGGGAGCAGGAAGGCGCGACCTATTCCGCCATTGTTTCCAGCCAGCAATCGCGGGTCTCTGAAGGCTATGGCTTCTTCTGGGTCGGGCTGGACGTGAACGTGTCCGAGATTGATCGCATGTACGACATCGCCGACGAGATTTCGCTGGCCATGGCGGCGGGCGACATCACCGAGGATGAGCTGCAGCGCGCGCGACAGCCGATCCTGGAAAGCCTGGAAGAGAATCTCGAACGCAATCCGTTCTGGGTGAACGCTCTGGCGCGCTCCCAGAGCCGTCCCGAGACGCTCGACCATATCCGCTCGGTGCAAGACGATTATCGCGCCGTGACGGTGGATGAGCTGGCGGCGCTGGCGGCGGACTCGCTCAAGCCCTCAGAGGCCTACCGGGTCACGATTCTGCCCCAAGCGATGTCTGGAGATGCCGGCGAGTAAACGGATGGCTCGCTTCAGGCCTTCACCGATGTGCTAGAGCTCAACTGAGCGCTTCACACACCCACTCGACGCGCGGCGCGGGCCTGATAAGCTCGCGCCGTTTCGCGTTCAGGCTCAGGCCTGACACTCCGCGCCCGTCGGCGCGTGAGGACTTAGGGGAGTTCACCATGAACCGTATTGCGCTTTTGACCACCGCTGCGCTTGTCAGCCTGGGCCTCGCCGCCTGTGGCGCGCCGTCCGCCGAAGAACCCGCCGCTGATGCGGGTGGTGAAGAGGCGCTGAGCGAGAGCGAAGCCCAGGTCAACGACATCCTTGAAGCCATGGCTGGCTCGGCCGCGATGTCTGAAGAAGAGACCATCGTCGCCGAAGCGCGTCAGTGCCGCGTCGAAGGTGACGATCCTGAATTCAACGTGCCCGAACAGGGCGAGGATCAGGCGCTGGCTGATTACAATGCTGAGGTGGGCGCCGCCTTCCTGGAGCAGAACGCCGTCAATCCGTGCGTGTTCACCCTGCCGTCGGGCTTGCAGTTCCGCATCAATCGCGCCCGGGACGGCGTTTCGCCCGATCCGCGCGGCGAAATGGTGGAAGTCGATTACGAAGGCACGCTGATCGACGGCACGGTGTTTGACAGCTCCTATGCACGCGGCCAGTCCGCCACCTTCCCCTCCAACCGTCTGATCGCAGGCTGGGTGGAAGCGCTGCCGCTGATGCATGTGGGCGAGGAGTGGACCCTCTTCATTCCTTCAAATCTCGCCTATGGTCCCACCGGCACGCCTGGCGGTCCGATCGGCCCGAACGCCACGCTGATCTTCCGCATGGAGCTGATCAGCCTGCCCAACCGTCCGATCGACGAGCAGTAAAGCCGATGCGCACCGCGACCGACTGGCTGGCCGAGCTGGTGTCCTTTGACACCACGTCTCGCAATTCCAACCTGGCTCTGATTGACCGGGTGGAAGCGTATCTGGCCGGTCTGGGCGCGGTGTGCCATCGCATCGCCAGTCCGGACGGCAAGAAAGCCAATCTGCATGCGGTCCTGGGGCCGGATGTGGATGGCGGCGTCGTGCTGTCCGGCCATACCGATGTGGTGCCGGTGGATGGTCAGGACTGGAGTTCTGATCCGTTCACGCTGACCGAACGCGACGGCAAGCTCTATGCGCGCGGATCGTGCGACATGAAGGGGTTTATCGCCTGCGCTCTGGCTCAGGCGCCGAGCTTCGCCAAGGCCGGTCTCAAGCGGCCCGTGCATTTCGCGTTTTCCTATGACGAAGAAGTCGGATGCCTGGGGGCGCCGGACATGATCGCCCAGATGGCGGGCCATACGCCCCGACCGTCTTGCGTGATCGTGGGCGAGCCCACCGAGATGGCGGTGGTGACGGGCCATAAGGGCCTGTTCTCGGTGCGGGTCGAGGTATTCGGCAAGGAGGCGCATTCCAGTCTTGTGGAGGATGGCGCCTGCGCCGCGACCAACGCCGTGCGCCTGATGAACTGGATCGTCGAGGAAGCCGATGCCCTCAAGGCCAAGGCCCCGGCGGACAGCCCGTTCAACCCGCCCTATGGCACGATGACCATCGGTCAGATGGGCGGCGGCACGGCGATCAATATTCTGGCGCGTCACGCCTGGTTTGAATCCCTGATGCGCCCGGCGCCCTGGGATGACGGGCCGGGGCTGGGCCGGCGTCTGGCGGAACGGGCGCGCGCGCTGGAAGCGGAGATGCGCAAGACCGCGCCGGACGCGAAGATCACCATCGAGATTCTCTCCGACGTGCCGCCTCTGCGGCCGGAAGAGATGGGAGAGGCGGAAACCCTCGCTCGCGCCCTGACAGGCGATAACAGCCCGCGTGTCGTCGCCTACGGCACTGAAGGCGGCCAGTTTCAGGAAGCGGGTTTCTCCACCGTGATTTGCGGGCCAGGCTCGATCGAGCAGGCCCACCAGGCCGATGAATTCGTCGCGATCAGCGAACTTGAGGCCTGCATGGCCTTCCTGAGAAAGCTCGAACAGCGCCTCTCCGCTTAGACGCGCCTAGCCGCCGGTGCGGGTGATCACACCGTCTTCGCTGATATGGATGCCGCATTCGGTCTTGTCCTGACCCGCCCAGCGTCCTGCGCGTGGATCTTCCGCAGGGTCTGAGACTTGCGTGGTGCAGGGCAGGCAGCCGATTGAGGGATAGCCGTCCGCCACCATGGGGTGAGGCGGCAGGTCATGGGCTTCGAAATACGCGTTGATCTGATCGCGTGACCAGTCAAAGAGCGGGTTGAGCTTGAGCTTGCCGTCCTGAATCTCGACCCGCGGCAGGGCGGCGCGGTCTCCGCCATGATGGCGTTTGCGCCCTGAAATCCAGACTTTATAGGGCCGCAGCGCGCTGATCAGCGGCAAGGTCTTGCGGATATGACAGCACAGATCAGGATTGGTCTTGTGCAGCGTGCCGTCGGGATCATCGGCCTTGAGGTGGTCCTGGTTGGGCGACAGGGTCCGAACATCGCTCAGGCCTAGCCGCTCTGAGAGAGCGTTGCGATAGGCGAGCGTCTCGTCAAACAGCTGGCCGGTATCCATGAACAGAACCGGCGTATCGGGTTTGGCCTGGGCGACCAGGTGCAGGATCACCGCGCTTTCCGCCCCGAAAGACGACACCACACAGGATTCGCCGGGATAAATGCCGGCCAGCACCCGGCGCACCGCGCCCGCGGCGTCGAGCCCGTCCAGCGCCGCGTCGAGCGCCTGTGCGCCAGCTTCCAGCGCCAGCCTGTATTCTGATTTCAACGCCGACATGGGCCACCTGTGATCGCCCTTGGCAGGGTGAGCGGTCAGAGCGTCCGCTTCAAGGGGCGGGGTGCGCGAAGGGGAGAAAAAAGGCCGGAGACAATGCTCCGGCCTTGGGTCGTCTGGCTCGGATCAGAGCGCTCAGCCTTTCTCAGACTGGGCGGCTTCACGATCCTTGTTCCAGTAAGAGACGGATTTGACTTTGGAACGGTCACAGCGATCGGAATATTTCTTCGCGATCTCGGTGACTTCCTCCATCAGGCCTTCGGCCAGGGTGATCGGCTTCAAACCCATGGACAGGAAGGTGTCGTTCTCCACGTGAAGCTCGTTCTCGTCAGCTTCATTGCGCGGATTAGGCAGATAGGCGACCTCGGTCTTCGTCATGTTGGCGATCATTTCCGCCAGTTCGCGAACCCGGTGGGTCTCGGTCATCTGGTTCATGATGCGCGTGCGCTCGCCATGTTCGGGCGGGTTCTCGACCGCCAGCTGGATGCAGCGCACCGTGTCCTGAATGTGGATGAAGGCGCGGGTCTGACCGCCAGTGCCGTGCACGGTCATCGGGAAATCGATGGCGGCCTGCATCAGGAAGCGGTTCAGAACGGTGCCGTAATCGCCGTCATAATCGAAACGGTTGATCAGGCGCTCGTCTTTTTTGGTTTCTTCAGTCTGGGTGCCCCAGACAATGCCCTGGTGAAGGTCGGTGATCTTCACCTTGTCGTTCTTGTTATAGAAGTGGAAGAACAGCTGATCCTGGGTCTTGGTCATGTGGTAGATCGAGCCCGGATTGGCCGGATACAGGATCTCCTGATCCTTCAGGCCTTCGCGGGTCTCCACTTTGACCTTCAGATAGCCTTCGGGGATTTTCATGCCCGCCGTGCCGTAGCCGTAAACGCCCATGGTGCCCAGGTGAACAAGGTGGATGTCCAGCCCGGTGTCCACGATTGCGGCCAGCACGTCATTGGTGGCGTTCAGGTTGTTGTCGACGGTGTAGCGCTTGTGGCGCGCGGACTTCATCGAATACGGCGCAGCGCGCTGTTCGGCGAAGTGAATGATGCTGTCAGGTTTTTCTTCAAGGATCAGGTCGACCAGTTCCTGATAGTCCTTGCCGATGGTGAGATCCTTGAAGCGAATCTCCTTGCCGGACACGTCCTTCCAGGCCGCCAGACGTTCGCCCATGGGGCGGATCGGCGTCAGAGAGTCGACTTCCAGCTCGATATCGATCTTCCGGCGAGACAGATTGTCCACGATTACAACGTCATGGCCACGCGCAGACAGATGCAGCGCAGACGGCCAGCCGCAGAAACCATCACCGCCGAGCACGAGTACTTTCATCTCA
Organism: Oceanicaulis alexandrii DSM 11625; assembly: GCF_000420265.1. NCBI lineage: Bacteria > Pseudomonadati > Pseudomonadota > Alphaproteobacteria > Maricaulales > Maricaulaceae > Oceanicaulis > Oceanicaulis alexandrii. Next base: position 1,155,036 of record NZ_ATUP01000001.1, on the reverse strand, counting down.
ATCCCCAAAAAAAGACTGTCCTGACCCTGTCAGAATTTTGACGAGGTTTCTTGCAGTTCATGGGCTCGGATGCAAGGGCGGGACGCGGTCCCGGCGCCTCGCGTATGGACGGACAGTCGGGAACCGTCTAAACCGCGCGCGATATGTCTCAAGGCCGCAAGCGCTTGGCTGCGCGCGGCTCAAACTGGTTAAAGGAGCGGATCATGGCGCTGCGTGTGGCGATCAACGGGTTTGGCCGGATCGGCCGTCTGGCTCTGCGTGCCCTCATGGAGCACGAGCGGACGGACGAGTTCGAGGTTGTGGCGATCAATAATTCCGGCACCGCTGAAGCCATCGCCCATCTGTTCGCGTTTGACAGCGTGCATGGCCGCTATCGCGGCGATCTGACCACCGGCGAAGACTGGATGGATCTGGGCTTCGGCAAGATCACCAAGGTCAATGAGCGTGATCCGTCCAAGCTTCCCTGGGCCGAGATGGGCATTGATCTCGTGCTGGAATGCACCGGCGCCTTCAATGACAAGGCCAAGGCGATGGCTCATATCGAGGCGGGCGCCAAACGCGTTCTGTGCTCGGCTCCGGCCAAGAACGCCGACAAGACGATTGTTTATGGCGTGAACCATGATCAGCTGACGGCTGACGACATCGTGGTCTCCAACGCCTCGTGCACCACCAACGGCCTGGCGCCGGTGGCCAAGGTGCTTAATGACGCTGTCGGCATCGAGCGCGGCCATATGACCACCATCCACGCCTATACCGGCGACCAGCCGACGCTCGACCGGAACCACAAGGATCTGCACCGTGCGCGCGCCGCGGCGATGTCCATGATCCCCACCTCCACCGGCGCCGCCAAGGCGGTCGGCCTGGTGCTTCCCGAGCTGGCGGGCAAGCTCGACGGCTCGGCTGTCCGCGTGCCGACCCCGAACGTGTCGCTGATCGACCTGGTGTTCACGCCGGGCAAGCCGACCTCGGTCGAAGAGCTGTCGACGGCGATCAAGGCGGCGGCGGACGGTCCGATGAAGGGCGTTCTGGGCTATGACACGGCGCCGCTCGTCTCCATCGACTATAACCATGACAGCCGCTCGTCGGTGGTGGCGCTCGACAAGATCAATGTGATCGACGAACGCCTGGTCCGCGTCATGACCTGGTATGACAATGAGTGGGGCTTTGCGTGCCGTATGCTCGACACCGCCAAGGCCATGGGCCGCTTTCTCTAAGCTGACGGACCCTGAAGGGACGCTCCAATGATCCGCCGCATCGAAGACGCCGACATCGCCGGTAAACGTGTTCTGGTCCGTGTGGACTTCAACGTGCCCATGCAAGGCGGGAGCGTCAGCGACGACACCCGCCTGCGCGCGGCGCTGCCGACCATCGCCTTCCTGCGCGAGGCGGGCGCGAAAGTGATCCTGATGGCGCATTTCGGCCGCCCCAAGGGAAAGCGCGACCCTCAGATGAGCCTGGCGCCCGTGGCCACGCCGCTGTCCGATCTGATCGGCCATCCGGTGAAGTTCGTCTCTGATTGTGTGGGCGAAGATCCGAAAGGCGCGATCTCCTTCATGAAGGCGGGCGACGTGCTCTTGCTGGAGAACACGCGCTTTCATGAGGGCGAAGAGAGCAACGACCCGGAATTCTCCGCCCAGCTGGCGGAACTGGCGGACGTGTATGTGAACGACGCCTTCTCCGCCGCGCACAGGGCGCATGCGTCCACCGAAGGCGTGGCCCGGCTGTTGCCGGCCTATGCCGGTCTGGCGCTTCAGCGTGAAATCGATCATGTGACCGCGGCGCTCGACAATCCCAACCGCCCGGTGCTTGCGGTGGTGGGCGGGGCCAAGGTCTCAACCAAGATCGCGCTTCTCAAAAACCTCGTCAAAAAGGTGGACCGCCTGTTTGTGGGCGGCGCCATGGCGAACACCTTCCTGGCCGCGCGCGGTCATGATGTGGGCGCAAGCCTGTATGAGGTCGATCTGATCGACACCGCCAAGGCCATCGACGAAGCCGCCGGCCAGGCGCAGTGCGCCTTGCTGCTGCCCACCGACGTGGTGGTGGCCAAGGAGTTCAAACCCCATGCCGACCGCCGTGTGGCTTCGGTGGAGGATGTAGCCGCGACCGAGATGATCCTCGATTGCGGACCTGAAACGGTCGATCAGCTCGCTGACGCCATCGCCGCTTCGCGCACTCTGGTGTGGAACGGGCCGCTGGGCGCGTTTGAAACGCCGCCCTTCGACACCGCCACCGTGGAAGCGGCCCGCTACGCCGCCTCGCGCTGCAAGGATCATGGGCTGACGGCCGTGGCGGGCGGAGGCGATACGGTCGCCGCGCTCAACCAGGCGGGAGTCTCAGATGACTTCACCTTTGTCTCGACGGCAGGGGGAGCGTTTCTGGAATGGCTTGAGGGCAAGGCTCTGCCGGGCGTGGAAGCGCTTCGGGACTAAGGCTTGACCCTTCGCTCGCTCGGGGCGAAACACACTCAATCCGGCGAGCTTCGCCACACTTTCTTCTAAGGGGGACGACGGTCATGGACATCGATCAGCTCAACGAAATCGCGATCCGCATGACAGCGCCGGGCAAGGGCCTTCTGGCCGCCGACGAATCCACGCGCACCATCGGCAAGCGCTTTGACGGCATCGGTCTTGAAAACACTGAAGACAATCGCCGTGACTGGCGCGAGATGCTGTTCCGCACGACCCCCGCCATGACCGACCATGTCTCGGGCGTCATCCTGTTTGACGAAACCCTGCGCCAGAAAGCCGCCGACGGCACGCCGCTGGTGAAGCTGATCGAAGATGCGGGCGCGATTCCGGGCATCAAGGTCGACGCCGGGGCCAAGGCGCTGGCCGGCGCCGAAGGCGAGACCATCACCGAAGGCCTTGATGGTCTGCGCGAGCGTCTGGCCGAGTATCATGATCTGGGCGCGCGCTTCGCCAAATGGCGCGCTGTCATCGACATCAATGGCGAGGACATCCCTTCTCAATACGCCGTGGATGTGAACGTGCACGCGCTGGCCCGCTACGCCGCCCTGTGCCAGGAAGCCAATATTGTCCCCATCGTCGAGCCTGAGGTTCTGATGGATGGCGATCATTCCATCGAGCGCTGTTATGAGGTGACCGAGTTCACGCTCAAGCGCCTCTACGCCGAGCTGTTTGATCAGGGCGTGATCCTGGAAGGGACGATCCTGAAACCCAACATGGTCATCGCCGGCAAGAAGTGCGCGGATCAGGCCAGCCGCGAGGAAGTGGCCGAGATGACGGCCCAATGCCTGTTGAATACGGTTCCGGCGGCGGTTCCGGGCATCGCCTTCCTGTCGGGCGGTCAGTCCGATCTGGACGCCACCGCGCACCTCAACCTGCTCAATGAAGGCTTCGACATGCCCTGGCCGCTGACCTTCTCCTATGGTCGCGCGCTGCAGGCCGCCCCGCTGAAAGCGTGGAACGGCTCTGATGTGGACGCCGGTCAGAAAGCCTTCAACCACCGCGCCCGCATGAACGGCCTCGCCGCGCTGGGCGAATGGAATGAAGGTCTGGAAAGCGAAGGCTAAGCGCTTCGCCAGACGTGATGTCTTGCGCCCCGGTCCTTGCGGCCGGGGCGTTTTCGTTTCACGCTCGCCCCATGACAGCAAACCCGTTTGAACAGGGCGGCGAGCGCTACGCCCAAGGCCGCCCGATCTATCCGCCCAAGCTCGCTTTCACGCTGGAAGGTCTTGTGAGCAAGCACAAGCTTGCGGTGGATGTGGGCTGCGGGACGGGACAGTTATCCGTGCTGCTGGCGGAGTATTTTGATGAGGTGCGGGCCTTTGATCCCAGCGACAGCCAGCTCGCCCATGCGCGCGCCCATCCCAAGGTCAGCTACGCCAAATCCCCTGCCGAAGCCCTGCCGGTCGCGAGCGGCAGCGCCAATCTGATCACGGCGGCGCAGGCGGCGCACTGGTTTGACCGGCCGCGGTTTTACGCCGAGGTGCGCCGGATCGCGGCGCCGGGCGCGGTGCTGGCGCTGATCACCTATAACAACGCCGAGGCGGATACGCCCGCCATGAAGCCCATAGGCCAGCTTTATCATGCGCTTGATCCGTGGTGGCGGCCCGAGCGCGAAGATGTCGAAACCGCTTATGCACGGTTTGACTTCCCCTTTGACGAGATCGCCGTGAAGGGCGGCGCCATCGTTCATGACTGGACGTTTGATGAGATGGCGGCCTATCTCGAAAGCTGGTCGGCGCTGCGCGGCGCGCGGGCTGCGGGCGAGGATGCTTTGGTGGACGGTTATCTCGATCAGGCGCGTGATGCCTGGGGCGAGGGCGAGATCCGGGTGCGCTGGCCAATTACAGTGCGCGCCGGTTTCGTCCACACGCCGCCAAAACGCTAATCCGCCCCCTGTCGCGGCGCCGCGATACTGAGACCCGTTTTATCAAAGGGGTGTCAGATGACCGGAGACGATCTTGTCCATATCGCCAGCGCACATATTGGCGAAGCCTATCGCTTGGGCGCTGTGGTGGCGCTTGAAGATCCCGACTATGCCGGGCCGTGGGATTGCGCCGACTTTGTCAGCTGGTGCGTGTATCAGGCCTATGGGATCAAAGCGGGGCTCACACCAGCCGGGCATCCGTATTCGGGCGCCTGGATCGTCCATGCCGAAAACCCCGCCCACGCTCTGAGTGTCGAAGCGGCGTTTGAGACGCCGGGCGCCGTGCTGGTGCGTCGCCCCCATCATTACGGCGCGGGCCATGTGGCGATCAGCGACGGGGCGGGCGGCACGATCGAGGCGCGCGGCGAGCGCTATGGCGTGGTGCGGGCCAAGGGGCGGGGGCGGGTCTGGGATCTGGGTTGCACGATTGCGGGCGTTGCGTATCAGGAGCCGCCCTGAGCGCGACGGATACAGATTGTTCCTTTTCAGCCTGCGCCGGGTTAGGAGAAGGGCATGGCCGAGCTTTACCTTCTGACCCCGCCCAAAATCGACGATGACTTTGCAGACGTGCTGGCGCGCACGCTGGACGCCGGACGCGTCTCCGCCTTGCAGCTGCGCCTCAAAGAGCATTCGGACGCGGAGATCGAGGCGCTGGCGCCGAAACTGATCGAGATCGCGCATCAGCGCGGGGTGTCCGTGATCCTGAACGATGATGCGGCGCTGGCGGCGAAGCTGGGCTGCGACGGCGTGCATATCGGCCAGGAGGACGGTTCGATCCGTGACGCCCGCGCCGTTATGGGACCCAAAGCCATTGTGGGCGTCACCTGCCATGACAGCCGCCATCTGGCGATGACGGCGGGTGAGCAGGGCGCCGATTACGTCGCTTTTGGCGCTTTTTTCGACACCGCCACGAAATCGCCCAAGACGCGCGCTGATCTGGACATACTGGTCTGGTGGACCGAGTTGTTCGAACTGCCCTGCGTTGCGATCGGGGGAATAACCGCGGAGAACGCCTCCGAACTGATCGCCGCCGGGGCTGATTATATAGCAGTATGCGGCGGGGTCTGGTCGCATCCCGATGGACCGGAGGCCGCATGCGCGGGCTTGTCTCAACTCTTGGATTGATCCTGTGCCTGGGCGGCTCCGCCTGGGCTTTTCAGGACGCGCCGACCGTGCCGACTGCTGATGATGTGCAGGGGGCGCCAGCGGCGGAAACGGCCTTGCCGCCTTTGCCTGAAGGGCTCGCGGAAGACTTCTCGCGCGACGCCAGCGGTGATGCGGTGGAAGGCCGGTCGCTGACCAATTCCGCCATGGCGAGCGCGTCTGCGGCCTATCTGGTCGGCGATTATCAAGGCGCCTTGATCCACGCCCAGCGGGCGGCGGCGGGCGGTGAAGCGCGCGGCGCGACCCTGGCGGGGCATATCCTGCTGCATGGCCTGTCCGCTGAGGCGAGCGATGAAGACGCGGTGCGCTGGTTCCGCCGGGCGGCGGATCTGGGCGAGCCGGATGCGCTGATCATCCTGTCGCGACTGGCGGAAGAAGAACGCGGCGGGCTTCAAGTCTGGGAAGCGCGTGAATACCTCGCTCAGGCTGCGGAAGCCGGTGATGCGCGGGGGGCCCATGAATACGGCCTGTATCTGATGGAGCGCGGTGATCCCGGCGCGGCCGAAGAGGCGTTGAACTGGTTGCAGCTGGCCGCCCAGAGCGGACGGGCCGAAGCGTATGGTGATTACGCCTATGCGCTGGCGGACTGGGATCACGGCCCGCATGATCTGAGCTCGGCGCGCACCTGGTACGAGCGCGCGGGCGAGGCGGGCGATCCCAGTGCGGCGCTGATTGCGGGCCTGATGATGATGCAGGGCGAGGGCGGCGAGAGTGATGAGGCGGGCGGCGCGCGGATGATCCGCATGGCGGCCGAATACGGCCTGCCCGCCGCCATGGGCCAGCACGCGCTTTTACTGTTTCAGGGCGTGGCGGATCAGCCGCCTAATCCCTCGGGCGCCGTGGATTGGGCGCGCCAGGGCGCGGACGCCAATGATCCCGACAGCCAGTTCCTGCTCGCCTATGCGCTGGCGAGCGGCAATGGCGCGCCGCAAAATCTCGAACGCGCCTATTACTGGGTGCTGCGCGCCGCCGCGCCGCGGGGCGGTCGCACGCCGGAAGACTTTGACCGCGACCGGCTGGAGGCGTCTCTGGAAAACGCCTTGCCAGAACCCGTTCAGGAGCGTGTTCGGGTCGAGGCGGCGGTGCAATCAAGCCCGTTTTAACTGCGTCACGCCCGCTCCTGCGGGTCTCGCGTCAGACGTGCAGCTTGCCCGTACAGGGCGGCCCTGTTAAACGAGCGCGGCTGAATTCATGGGCGGCGCTGAAGGTTTGTGCGGCGCGCCTGTTCCAGAAACGGACCTTCCGATGAAAATCAACGGCAATGAAATCAAGCCTGGCAACGTGATCAAGCACCAGGACACCCTGTGGGTGGCGGTGAAAGCGGATCACGTGAAACCGGGCAAGGGCGGCGCGTTCGCCCAGGTCGAACTGAAAAACCTGCTCGACGGTCGCAAGCTCAATGAACGCTTCCGCTCTGCGGACAAGGTTGAGAAGGTGCGCCTTGAGCAAAAGGACCACCAGTTCCTCTACCCTGAGGGTGAAATGCTGGTGTTCATGGACACTGAAAACTACGAGCAGACCAGCCTGCCCATCGATTTTGTCGGCGAAGATCGCGCGGCGTATCTGACCGACGGCATGATGGTCGTTCTGGAAATCTACGAAGAGAAGCCCATCGGCATCGAGCTGCCCAAGCATGTGGAGCTCGAGGTGATCGAGACCGAGCCGGTGGTCAAGGGCCAGACGGCGGCGAACTCGTTCAAGCCCGCCATTCTCACCGGGAATGTCCGCACCGCCGTGCCGCCTTTCGTGGGTGTGGGCGAGCGTATTGTCGTGGCCACGGAAGACGGCTCCTATGTCCGTCGGGCGGAGTAAGTCTTGGCTCAAATTTCTGCATTGATGCAAGTCATGACCGACGCGGTCCGCAAGGCGGGCCGCCGTCTGGCGCGTGACTTTGGCGAAGTCGAACACCTTCAGGTGTCCAAGAAAGGCCCGGCGGATTTCGTCACCCAGGCCGACATGAAATCTGAAGAGATCCTCTTTGACATCCTGTCCAAGGCGCGGCCCGGCTATGGCTTCGTCATGGAAGAGCGCGGCGTTGTCGAAGGCACCGACAAATCCCACCGCTGGATCATTGATCCGCTGGACGGCACGCTGAACTTCATGCACGCCCAGCCCCATTTCGCTATTTCCGTGGCGTTGGAGCGGGAAGGCGAGCTGATGGCGGGCGTTGTCTATAACCCCGCGACCGATGAGCTGTTTCACGCCGAGAAGGGCCGGGGCGCGTTCATGAACGACCGTCGCCTGCGGGTGGCCGAACGCCGTGATCTGCATGATTGCGTGATCGCCACCGGCATGCCGTTCTTCGGCAAGAAGGGGCATGCCCAGTTCCTGAAGGAATTGCACCAGATCATGCCGATGACCGCGGGCGTGCGCCGTTATGGCGCCGCGTCGCTCGACCTCGCCTGGACGGCGGCGGGCCGGTTTGACGGTTTCTGGGAACGCAATCTGAAATCCTGGGACATCGCTGCAGGTCTCGTGCTGGTGCGTGAAGCGGGCGGCTATGCCGGCGCGATCGACCCCGGCACGGACGTGCTCGAAACCGGCCATATCGCGGCCGGCAACGAGATGGTGATCAAGGAATTGCGCGAAATGCTCGCAAAGGTCGCCAGCTAGCTCTGCGGTTTTTGAACGCTCTGCGCGGCGCGACGGCTTTCCGGCCAGGCGCCGCGCGGCGCGTCCAGCCGGCCTCTCACGGCCCGGACCGGCGCAGACGCCGGAACGCCATAGGCCCAAAGCTCGGAATGCACGCTTAGAAAGCCCGGCGTGACAATGGCTTTCAGCGGCATGGGCGGTTGAGCGGCTTTTATCTGAGAATCCAGCGTCAGCGGCCAGAAGCGGCAGCCGGAGGTCTGGACCAGCCTGTCGCCGTCTACGGACAGGCGCGCCTGCGCCCATCCCCACAGCGTATAGCCGCACTCCAGCACGATGTCGTGCCGGTTGATCCGGTAAGTCCAGCGTTTCAGTCTGAGCGACATGGCGGATCCGGTGCTGCGCTGCAACATCTGCGCTGCTATGGTTAATCCCGGTTAAGGGTTGCGGCAAGTTGAAACTGGCGAGTGCGCGTTTTGCAAGCGAGGGCGCCGCGGGTCTTCACCCGGCCCCATCCCTGCCTCATTCCCGCCAAGACCCTTGCGTTTGATAGCGGCGTAGGCCAAGCCTGCAGGGAAGCTGACGCGTCAGATGAGGGAGCCGCATCGCATGGCTGATCCGAAAGAACCGCGCCGCAAGGCCCGTTTCACCGGACCGGGAAACTACATTCTCTGGATGGTGGTGTTTCTCGCTATAGTGCTGGCGCTGGCGGCCGCGCTGCACCAACCTCTGATCCTGGCGTTCGAGGCCAATCCGGCCATCAACGGCCTGATCCTGGGCGTTCTGTTCATTGGCATTCTTTATACCTTCCAGCAAGCGCTGGCGATTGGGCCGAGCGCGCGCTGGCTGGTGCGCCTGAACGAAGCCGACCACCCTGATCAACTGCCCAGCCCGCCCGCCCTGATCGCGCCCATGGCGGCGCTGATCACCGATGCGGCGGACGGCCGGTCGCGCCTGTCGGCGGCGTCAGCGCGCGTGGTGCTGGATTCCGTTGCGGCGCGGATGGCGGAAAGCGGTGCCTTCACGCGCTATTTCGGCCGCCTTCTGATCTTTCTGGGCCTGCTGGGCACCTTCTACGGCCTGCTTCTGGTGGTGTCGGATGTGGGCGACGCGGTGCGCGCCGTCTCTGCGACCTCCTCCGGCGCCGGGGAAACCGACGCCATGGCGCTGATGAGCGCCATTGAAGAGCCCATAGCCGGCATGGGGACGGCCTTCGCGTCCTCGCTGTTCGGTCTGGCGGGCTCGCTGATCATCGGCTTTCTCGAATTGCAGGCGAGCCGGGCGCAGAACCGGTTTTATAACGAGGTCGAGGAATGGCTCTCCACGATCTCGCGCCTGTCGAACGCCGGCCCGCAGGGCGCCAGCGCGGACGAGGCGGGCGGTTCCGGCGCGTATGTGGGGGCCTTGCTGGAGCAGAGCGCGGATGCGCTGGACCGGCTGACCCACACGCTGGAGCGCCATACCCGTCAGCTTGAAACCATCATGACCCGCTTTGCCGACGATGCGGCGGAAAGCCAGCGCGAGAGCGCGCGTCTTCTGCGCGATGAGATCAAGGTTCTGGTGCGGGCGCTGGAGGCGCAGGCGCGCCTGAACCGGGAACGCGGCCAGGACCGGAACGAGTAAACCATGTCCCTGCCTCGGCACCTTCAGTCCAGCCAGAGCGATTCCGGCGATTACTGGCCGGGATTCGTCGATGCGCTCGCGACCTTGCTGCTGGTCATCGTCTTTCTGCTGGCGGTGTTCACCGCCGGGCAGTTCGCCCTGTCCCAGGCGCTGACCGGCCGCGATGAGCAGCTGGCCGATCTCAACAGTCGTCTCGCCACGCTCGCCGAAGAGCTCAACCTCGCGCAGAGCGAGAACGAGCAATTGAGCCTGCGCGTCAGCGTCCTCAATCAGGAAAACGGCGCCTTGCAGGAAACCAATGCCGGCCTCAGCTCTCAAATTGCGGGCTTGCAGGACGGTCTCGCAGCGGCGCGCGCGAGCCTGGCGGAAGAAGAAGCTCTCAATGAGGAGGCGCAGGCGACAGTCGCGCTCTTGAACAATCAGATGGCGGCGCTGCGCGAAGAGCTGGCCCGGCTCAACGAGACCCTGAACGCCTCTGAGGCGCGTGAGGCGGAGCTGGAAGCCGAAGTGGTCAATCTGGGACGACGTCTCAATGCGGCGCTCGCCAGCGAAGTGGCGCGGCTGGCGCGCTATCGCTCGGAATTCTTCGGTCGGTTGATCGAGGTGTTGGGCGACCGGTCCGGCGTTCGCGTGGTGGGCGACCGGTTCGTGTTCGAGACCGATGTTCTGTTCGCCTCCGGCTCGGCCGAGTTGAGCGAAGAGGGGCGCAGCTCGCTTGCGCCGATCGCGGATGCGATCATCCAGCTGACGGATGAAATCCCCGATGACCTTGATTGGGTGCTGCGTGTGGACGGGCATACCGACCGAGTGCCGCTCGGTCCTAATGCGCCGTTCGAGTCCAACTGGGAGCTGTCCACGGCGCGCTCTCTGTCGGTGATTTCCTATTTTGAGAGCCGGGGCGTGCCGCCCCGCCGTCTGCTGGCCGCCGGTTTCGGGCAGCATTACCCCATTGCGGAAGGCCGCACCCAGGAGGCCTATGCCCGCAACCGCCGCATCGAGCTGAAGCTGACCTCGCGTTAGGGGTTTGTGAACCATAAATGCAGCTGAGCGGCGATTAAGTTTTCGGTAAGTCCTTGTATTTGCGCTATCTGACTCAGGGCGCTTGAAACAGTCGATTTCGGGGTGTATACACCGCGCCTCAATTCATGCAGATTTCCACTTGTGGGCGGCTCTAACGGCCGCCTTCAAGCGTAAAGAGGGCCGGAGCGGCACGATGAAACAGGACACTCACCCCGACTATCACTTCATCGAAGTGGTGCTGCCGAACGGATCGCGCTTTAAGACTCGTTCTACCTATGGTAAAGAAGGCGCAGTGCTGCAACTGGACATTGATCCGTCCACGCACCCGGCCTGGACTGGTGGCAACCAGACCCTGCTGGACCGTGCGGGTCGCGTGTCCAAGTTCAAAGACAAGTTCAAAGGCTTCGGCGTCTAAGGCCCTATCCCCCCTCGATCGGGCAGAGCTTGGCTCCGTTGAAGTCTTTCGAGGAACGCCCGCAGTCTCCCCTCGGCTGCGGGCGTTTTTCTCGCCTGCTCGATACGCCTTTGGGGGTGTGTTGAACAAGAAAACGGCCGCTCCTCGGAGCGGCCGTTTTTCTGTCTGGAAACTGTTTGGGGCTCAGGCTTCCGAGAACGCGGCGCTCAGTTGCGACAGCTGGCTCGCGACCGGATTGTCCGCCGGCTTCACTTCGGCTTCAAACAGGGAATCGTCAAGCCGCATCAGGCGTTCGTGCAGCTCGCGCGCGCGCAGGGCCAGATCGCCCAGACGCGGCGGGCAGGGGTCATCCCCGGCCGGCCAGCTCGGCGGGCTGAACTTGTTCGGCGACAGGCGATACCGCTCTTCAGCGGCTTCATCGGCGTGCATGTCGCCTTCCGCCACGGCGCGCTGGGTCAACAGCCAGGAAGCGCATTGCATCAGTTGCGTGGTCAGGCCCATGGATTCCGAGGCGTAGGCGAGCGCGCCCGACCGGCCCAGACGCTTGGCGTCATCGCGGCCCGGCCCGTCCAGATAGCTGGCGGTTTCCTCAACCAGATCCATGCCGTCGCGAAACAGGCGGCGGAACATTTCAGACTCCGCGAAATCGGAAACTCGGGCGGCGGTGCTGGCGATGTGAGGCGTGACCGGGGTCATGTGGATATCCGTGCTGTCTCGTTACGCATCAGTTCAAGATTGTATAGGAACTCTTAAGCAAGGCTGAGGCCAAGCGCCCGTTACTGGGAGCCAGGCGTGGTGAAAAAGGCTTCTGCAGCCGACAACCCGGCCTTCTTGTCCTTGATCGCCGTTTCAGTCCGGGCCATTTCTTGGCGTAAGGCCTCAAGCCTGTCCGTCAGTTGTTCGACCCCCAGCTCGCTCAGGTCTTCGCCCGGAGTGATCGCCTCGGCGCCGGAGGTCAGCGGTTCATCTTGAAACATCTGCATCGCTCTCCTCTCAAGGAACAAGGCGACAGATACTAGTGCATTAACCCATCGGAGTCCCGTTCATGGTTGAGATTTCATCGCGCATCGTCGTCGCTCCCGAACCTGGCGGACCTGAAAAGCTGGTTGTGAAAACCGTCCAGCTGGCGCCGCCGGCGCCGGGCGAGGTGCTGATCGACGTGGCCGCCGCCGGGGTGAACCGGCCGGACGTGTTTGAGCGGATGGGCTTTTATCCTGCGCCTGAGGGCGCGCCTGAGGGGTTGGGACTTGAAGTGTCCGGCACAGTGCGGGCGTTGGGCGAGGGCGTGACGGAGTTCGCGATCGGCGACCCGGTCGTGGCGCTGGTGTCCGGCGGCGGTTATGCGGATGTGGCGCGCGCCAAGGCTGGCAGCGTTCTACCTGCGCCGGACGGCGTGTCGCTTGTGGACGCGGCCGGCCTGCCCGAAACCGTTTTCACTGTCTGGACCAATGTGTTTGACGCCGGGGCGCTGAAACCCGGTGAGCGGTTTCTGGTGCATGGCGGCGCCAGCGGTATCGGCACGACGGCCATCCAGATGGCCAAAGCGCATGGCGCATATGTCATCGCGACGGCGGGCGGCCCCGACCGGGCGCAGCTTTGCCGGGATCTGGGCGCAGATCGCGCCTTTGATTACCACGCCGAGGACTGGTCCGCGGCGATCAGCGCGGACGTGATCCTGGACATGGTCGGCGGCGATTATGTGCAGAAGAATCTCAACTGCCTGAACCGTCTGGGGCGCATCGTGATGATCGCCTTCCTCAAGGGCAGCCGGGTCGAGGTGGACCTGATGGGCCTGATGCTGAAACGCCAGACCCTGACCGGCTCGACCCTGCGCGCGCGACCGGATGCGGAGAAAGCTGCAATCGCCCAGGCGGTTCAGACCCATGTCTGGCCTTGGGTCGAGGCGGGGAAGGTGCGCCCACGGGTGGATTCCACATTTGCGCTTGATGAGGTCTCCAAAGCTCATGCGCGCATGGATGCAGGCGGTCACGCCGGCAAGATCCTGCTTGTTCCCTAGCGCCTGACGGCGGCGTGTCAGGGGTGTTTCCAGCGCGCCACAAGCGCGCTATAAGGAGGGACACACTTTCCCTCTTCAATCGTGACTGGCGTGATGAGGGGCGGTCGACGGCGACAACCCGGCGGTCCGCGCCGGGTTTTCTTTTGTTTCGTGTACGAGGACTGACATGGCCGAGATTCTCATGCCAAAGGCGACGGCGGTTTGGCTGGTGGACAACACCGCGCTGAGCTTTGAACAGATCGCTGACTTCACCGGCCTGCACCATCTGGAGATCAAGGGCATCGCAGATGGCGACGTGGCTGCTGGCGTGCGTGGGGCAGACCCGGTCGCCTCCGGCCAGCTGGACCGTGAAGAGCTGACCAAGGCGGAAGGCGACCCCTCCTACCGCATGAGCGCCTCCAAGCCGAAATACGCCGAGTTCCAGGAACGCAAGAAAGGCCCGCGCTACACGCCGTTGTCGCGGCGCCAGAATCGTCCGGACGCCATCGCCTGGCTGGTTCGCAATCACCCTGAACTCACGGATCCGCAGATCTCCAAGCTGGTCGGCACCACCAAGACCACGATCGAGGCGGTGCGTGAGCGCACGCACTGGAATTCGCCGAACATCAAGCCGACCGACCCGGTGACGCTGGGGCTGTGCACCCAGATCGATCTGGATGCGCAGGTCTCCAAGGCATCCGCCCGTCGCAAGCAGATGGAAGAAGATGGTCAGGTGATCATCGAGGAAGACACCCTCAAGCCGGCTGACGATCAGGACGGCGAATCCTCCAACTCGCCGACCACGCTGGATGAGTTGTTCGGCAAGCCCAAGGGCGATAGCGATTAAGCCTTCAACAGCTTGTGCATGAAAAAAGCCCGGCTCTGAGAGCCGGGCTTTTTGCTGTGCGATTGGCGCGTGCTCAGTCTTCGTAATCTTCAGGCCGCATGGTGTAGTTGAGCGCCAGTCGACCGCCGTCGGCGTAGATGCATTCGCCGGTGACATAGCTGGCGTCCTTGCTGGCGAGGAACCAGGCGACGCCGGCGATCTCGTCGGGATCGCCCAGACGGTTGAGCGGCGTCCGCGACAGAATGCGCTTCATCGCTTCGCGATCATCGGCCACGGCCTTGAGAATGTCGGTATTGATCGAGCCTGGCCCGATGGCGTTCACCCGCACGCCCCAGGGCGCCAGGGCCAGGGCCATGGATTTGGTCATCTGGTTGAGCGCGCCCTTGCTCATCGAATAGGCGAGCTGGTCAGGCAGGGAGACCACGGCGTTGACCGAACTCATATTGATGATGGCGTAGCGCTTGCGACAATCCTCGGCGCGTGTTTGCTCTTCCTCGATCTGCTCGACCATCTGCTTGGAGGCGGCCTTGGCGACCAGAAAGGCGCCGCGCATATTGACGTTCATCACGGCGTCAAAATCATCCGCCGACAGATCCATAACATCGCCCTTGGCGAGGGTTGCAGCGTTGTTGACCAGAATGTCCACCCGATCGAATGCAGACCGGGTCTCGGCCATCAGGTTGGCCACTGCAAGCTTGTCAGATACGTCGCAGCTGACAAACAGCGCGCGCTCCTTGCCGGCGTTGAGGGTTTCAACCAGGGCTTCCCCGGCCTCGTCATCAATGTCAGCGACCACGACGCGCAGGCCTTCTTCGACAAAGCGCCGGGCGCAGGCCGCGCCAATGCCTTTGGCGCCGCCCGTGATGATGGCCACACGATCAGAGACCGCCATGGGTAAACTCCATTTTCAATCAGTCGGCGGCGATCAAACAGATGCGCGAGAGCCCTGTAAACAACTCAGTCAGCCTTTGTGTGGAAGGCCTTAGGGCGTGGCGCCGAAGACGCGCTCATAATCTTGGGTGATTTCAGGATCATCAGGGGCCTGCTCATGGGCGCGCGCGTACAGGGCGTGCGCTTCTTCAACCTCGCCTACTTGTTCCAGCGCGGCGGCGAGCGAATGGGTGATCGAGCCTTCCTCCGGCGCGGCGTCTGACGCGGCGCGGCAAATCGTCAGGCCGTCGGCGGCCCGCTCGGCCCGCACCAGCGCCCAGCAGAGCGCGTTCAGCGCGCCCGGATCGTCAGGCTGCAGGCTCACCGCTTCACGCGCATCCTCGATCGCCAGCGTGCTCATGCCCAGCTCGACGAAAGCAGCGGAGCGCCCGATCCAGGCGGACGCGTAGGCGGGTTCAGCCCGCACGGCGGCGTCAAAGGCGGCGACGGCTTCGGCGGCGCGGTCCAGATCGAGATAGGCCGAGCCGGCCAGCACGGCGGTGAAGCCGTCTTCAGGGATCCGCGCCAGGGCGATTTCGAGATCAGGCAGGGCGTCTTCCGGACGATCAAGCTGCAGATAGGCGGCGGCGCGATTGCGGCGGATCAGCGGATTGTCCACATCGCCGTCATTGGCCTCCACCAGCGCAAAAATCTGATTATAGGCGATCAGTGCCTCTTCAGAGCGCCCGGAGGCCAGATAGGCTGCGCCCAGACGGGTTCGCAGCTCGGCTTCTTGCGGCCAGTCATAGAATTTCTCGGCCAGGCAGGCCTGGAAGGCGGTGATCGCGGCTTCCGCTTCATTGTCGGAGAGCGCGGCATATCCCTCTGGGCAGAGTTGCTGGCGCGCGCTCTGTGCGTGCGCGGGTTGGGCGATCAGCCCCAACATCACAGTAATCGTCAGAAGGCGGATGAGATGAAGCACGACCGAACTCGACTGTCAGCGGATAAAAAAGAAAAGGGCGGACGCGAGGTCCGCCCTTTTCGGTCAGGCTAGCAGGATACCTGGTTATTGTCGTCGCCTGAGGGCTTCAATCTCTTCTTTAAGTTTAAGCTTTTGTTTTTTAAGGGCGGCGACCGCGAGGGTGTCGCTGGAGGGACTTTTCATCTGCTCGACAATCTGATGATCCAGTCTGTCGTGGCGGGCGTCCAGTTCACGAATACGCGCGTCAGTGGCCATATATGCCTCCCTTGCTCTAGGACTCACATTGAACCATCTGATAGCGCCAGATGACAATTCAAAATCGGTTGCGACATTTTATCGGAGTTAATCAGCAGTGACGGATATGACCCCAGATCGGCTTGTGGTCGGGATTTCCGGCGCGTCTGGCGTGGTTTACGCCATGCGTGCGCTTGAGGCGTTGAAAACCTTAGGTGTGGAAAGTCATGTGGTGGCCTCCAAGGCGGCCGAGATGACCCTGTCCTACGAGATGGGTGAAAAGCCCAGCGTGCTGCGTGAGCGCGCCGACATGCTCTACAAACAGGCCGATGTGGGCGCGCCGATCGCGTCAGGCTCGTTCAAGACCCGCGGCATGCTGATCGCGCCGTGTTCGGTGCGCACCATGAGCGAGATCGCAACGGGCGTGACGTCCTCTTTGCTGACCCGCGCGGCGGATGTGGTGCTCAAGGAGCGCCGCCTTCTGGTGCTGATGGTGCGTGAAACCCCGTTTCATCTGGGCCATCTGCGCACCATGACCCAGCTGGCGGAGATGGGCGCGGTCATCATGCCGCCGCTGCCCGCATTTTATGCGCATCCCAAAAGCGTTGATGACATCGTCAATCAGTCGGTGGGGCGGGCGCTCGACCTGTTCGGGCTGGACTGGGACGGCACAAAGCGCTGGGGCGAGGATCTGGAGCAGGGGCGCCGCCCGCAAGCGCGGACGCGGGCGCCGTCCGAATGAGCGCGTTCTGGACTTTCTCCGTCAAACTCTATGGCAAGGACGGGGTCAAACCCGCCTGCCTGGCGCTGCAGGCGGCGGGCATGGACGTGAATGTGGGGTTGTGGATTGTCTGGACGGTGATGAACGGGCGTGATCCGGGCCCGGCGCTCGGGCAGGCGGTGGAGCTGTCCGCGCTGTGGAGCGCGCGCGTGGTCAAGCCGCTGCGCATGGCGCGCGACCATCTCAAACACCCGTTCGCAGACGTTGATCCCGACGCCGCGACCGCCTTGCGCCAGAAGGTTCTGACGGTCGAGCTGGAGGCGGAAAAGCTGGAACAGCATGGTCTTGAGTCCTTGGCCCAGGCCTGTCCCGAAAATCGCGAGGACGACCGGCGCGCCCTGGTCCTTCGCCGCCTGCATGAGTACGCCGCCCGCTGCGGCGCTCCGGGCGACAGTGCGACCGCATTTGTGGAAAACATTTTCGAGACGAGCAAAAATGTGTAATATGGGCCTCCTCGAATTGAAGTGAGCGCAAGCGAGACGCTTTTTGCGCCCGAGGTCTTTTCGATAATCTACTCAGCCGGATATGCCCGGCCTGTGTCTGATTGAAAGGGTCGATCTGGACAATGGATGGCGAGTTCGACGAAACCGCGCTCAAGCGCCAGCTTGAGGAATTACAGCTTGAGCACCGGACACTGGACGAAGAGGTCTCGGCTCTGGCGGAATGCGGCGTCACTGATCAGCTCAAACTGGTCCGCCTCAAGCGCCGGAAGCTCTACCTGAAAGACGAGATTTATCGTCTGGAAGACATCCTGAACCCCGACATCATCGCCTAAAGCGCTCTGCGGGCGCGCGCCCTAGCTGGCGGCGCGATCCTTGGCGGCTTGTTTGTGCGCGTACATGGCCGCATCCGCAGCAGCCATGGCGTCTTCCACCGCTATGCCCGATGAGAGCGGGTGCACGCCCCAGGCGGCGCCCAGATCCAGCGTGTGTCCATTATGGGTGATGGCGCTGTCCGAAATCGCTTTTGAGAGATCGCGCGCCTTGTCTTTGGCGGCGCTTTCGGGCGTCAGGGTCAGGACGATGCCGAACTCATCCCCGCCCAAACGGCCGACGGCGTCGGTTTCCCGCACATGATCTGTGATCAGATTGGCGATCTGCTCCAGAGCGGCGTCGCCGGCGGCGTGTCCATGCTTGTCGTTGATCTGCTTGAAGCCGTTGAGATCGAGATAGATCAGGCTGGACGGCGCATTATGCCGCTCCGCCAGCGACAAGGCCTTTGACACTTCCCGCAAAAAGGCGCGGCGATTCAGAACGGGCAGCAAGGCGTCCCGGTCCGCCAGACTTTCCAGCTCGCGCATGCGTCCGCGCAGGGCCTCGGTCTCGCGGCGCAACTGGTCGACCTCGCCCATCAAGGACAACAGGGCGCGCTGGACGTTGGGCGTCAGCTCGGCTTCGGGAACGCCCAGGATGGACGCGCTATCGGTCGGCGCGCTCGCTCCGCGCGGCGCAGCCTCGCTGCGCCGGGTCTCCTCGCGGCGACCCACAGGGCCGGCGCC
This sequence comes from Oceanicaulis alexandrii DSM 11625, assembly GCF_000420265.1. NCBI lineage: Bacteria > Pseudomonadati > Pseudomonadota > Alphaproteobacteria > Maricaulales > Maricaulaceae > Oceanicaulis > Oceanicaulis alexandrii. The sequence goes on along the minus strand of NZ_ATUP01000001.1, from coordinate 1,136,625 downwards.
AGCGAGCGGACCGCCGGATCGTATTCGCATGTCGCGGGCTCCATCACACGGGTCTCTCAGCCTAAGCCTCGGCGCGTGTGGTAAAAAAACCGTTCATTCCTGACTTTGCGGACAGAGTTTCAACCGGATCGGGATGAGGCTTTGCCCGCCTCAACCCAAGGTCATCGCACGGCGTCGCGATACAGTGTGATGGACCGGCAGGCTGGCAATCACTTCAGAGCTTCTTGAAGTATTGCGCCGGATCATTTATTTCAGAATTTCCTGAAGTGTCGGGGCGATTTGAAGCGGAGAGCCTGCGTGTCCGATGTCATGACTGATCCCCTGCCGAATCTGGCGATCGATTGCATTGCGCCGGTCCAGACAGAGAGTCTGGCGCCGCGCGGGCGTGTCACGCACAAACCGCGCATCCTGCTGATGTACGGCTCGCTCCGGGAGCGCTCCTTCAGCCGCCTGGCGGTGGAGGAGGCGGGACTCCTGCTCGAGCTGATGGGCGCCGAGACCCGGATGTTTCACGCCCATGGCTTGCCGTTGCCCGATGACACGGAGGCGGATCATCCCAAAGTGGCGGAGCTGCGAGAGCAGGTGACCTGGTCTGAGGGCATGGTCTGGTGCAGTCCCGAACGCCATGGCGCGATGACGGCGGTGATGAAGGCCCAGATTGACTGGATTCCGCTGGCGCTAGGGGCGGTGCGTCCGACCCAGGGCAAGACCCTGGCCTTGATGCAGGTCTCTGGCGGCTCGCAAAGCTTCAACACGCTCAACCAGATGCGGGTTCTGGGGCGGTGGATGCGCATGATCACCATCCCCAACCAGTCCTCGATCCCCAAGGCGTTCCTGGAGTTTGACGCGGCGGGGCGGATGAAGCCCTCAGGGCTTTATGACCGCATTGTTGACGTGATGGAGGAGCTGGTGAAGTTTACCTGGATGACCCGGGAAAACGCCGACTATCTGGTCGACCGATACTCCGAGCGCAAGGAAACCGCGGAGGAATTGATCGCGCGGGTGAAACAGCCCTCGCGCTGAATACAGTGCAGACTGGGGTTTTGCTTGACCGAAAGCGCGCCACAGTTAAGTTGACGTGCTTTCCAATCGCCTGTCAGGCAAGGCTATTATGAGCGAAAGCAATTCGAGCGGCGCACAGGCCGCTCCCATCTCCATCATCATGGGTTCGCGTTCGGACTGGCCGACCATGAAGGCCGGCGCCGATCTGCTGGATCAGCTGGGCGTGGCGTATGAGGCCAAAGTGGTCTCCGCGCATCGCACGCCGGACCGGCTGGTGGAGTTTTCCAAGTCTGCAGCGGATCGTGGCGTGAAAGTCATCATCGCCGGCGCGGGCGGCGCGGCGCACCTGCCGGGCATGGTGGCGTCGATGACCCATCTGCCGGTGCTGGGCGTCCCGGTGCAATCGCGTGCTCTGTCGGGCCTCGACTCGCTTCTGTCGATCGTTCAGATGCCCGGCGGCGTGCCGGTGGGCACGCTGGCCATTGGCGAGGCGGGCGCCAAGAACGCCGCCATCATGGCCGCCTCCATTGTGGGCCTGTCTGATGACGCCCTGATGGAACGCCTGAAAGCCTATCGCGCGTCGCTGACGGAGTCAGTGGACGAAAGCGTCGAGGACTGATCCATGGCTGACGCGCTCGCGCCTTGCGCCCGGATCGGCATTCTGGGCGGCGGCCAGCTGGGCCGCATGCTGGCGCTGTCTGCGGCGCGGCTGGGTCTGGACGTGGTGATCTTCGATCCTGAGCCTGATTGCCCGGCGAGCCGGGTGGCGGTGGAGACCATCACCGCCGCCTATGATGATCTGGACGCAGTCGCGAAATTCGCCGCCAGCGTCGACGCCGTCACCTACGAGTTCGAAAATGTGCCCGCCGCGACCGCCGCGGCGGCGGCCGAGCATGCGCCCCTGCGTCCGGGCGCTTTGGCGCTGGACGTCGCTCAGGACCGCCTGACGGAGAAAACCTTCCTGAATGAGCATGGGGCGGAGACCGTGGCGTTCAGGCCTGTGAGCACCCTTCAGGAGCTGCACACGGCGATTTCACAGCTGGGCCTGCCCGCCATTCTGAAAACCCGGCGCTTTGGCTATGACGGCAAGGGCCAGGCCGTGATCCGCGAGATGACGGACGCGGAAGACGCGTTCGCCGCCATGAACGGTCAGCCCGCGATTCTCGAAGCCTTTGCGGATTTCACGGTGGAGCTGTCCATCATCGCCGCCCGTGGGCTTGATGGCGAAGTCGCCGCCTATCCCTTGTCTGAAAACCGGCATTCCGGCGGCATTCTGCGTGAAAGCTTCGCCCCTGCCGAGATCAGCGAGGATCTGTCGCGCCGCGCCTTCGCCATGGCCGCCAGCGTGCTCAAGGCGCTTGAGTATGTGGGCGTGATGGGGATGGAGCTGTTTGCGCTGAAGGACGGAACGCTTCTGGTCAACGAGATCGCGCCGCGCGTCCACAATACCGGACACTGGACCCAGGACGCCTGCACGGTCTGCCAGTTCGAGCAGCATATCCGCGCCGTGGCCGGCTGGCCGCTGGGCGATGCGACGCCGCATTCCTCAGCTCAGATGATCAATCTGATCGGTCATGACGCAGACGGCTGGAAGCACTGGCTGAAGACGCCAAACGCCGTGTTGCATCTCTATGGCAAACGCGAGACCCGCGCCGGCCGCAAAATGGGTCATGTGAACGTGCTGGGTAAGCTCTAACACCTCTTTCCCGGCCTTGAGCCGGGATCCAGCGACCATAAAGCGCTGCGTGTCATGCTCTGGTTCCCTGCTTTCGCAGGCAAAGAGAAGAGATGGCTTACTTTGCTCGCCGCATCCCGTAGCGCAGATCGCCCATCATCGCGGTGAGGTCGGGCAAAGTCTTGGTGAGTTTGCGCACCTGACCCTTCGCCTTTTCAAACTGCATGATGTTGTCGATGCGGCGGCCGAGGAATTCTGCCGTTTTGGCGCGGTCCTCGCTGTCATCTTCCAGCCAGATGGCGAAGGTCGAGGCGTAAACGCCTGAGAGAATCGCCCGTTTGGAATAGAAATTCCCGTCTGTGCTGGTGTCGCCGATGGCGCTCCAGATCATGTGCGAAGTCGCCCAGATCAGCCGCGCGCCGCGATCAATCCCATCGGGCAATAGCAGGCGGGCGCGGGCGCGGGCGGCGGCCTCTTCCTCACCGTCATATTGCGCCAGACGCAGGAGCACGCCCTGGCTGACCTTGTCGCGAATTCGGTTGGCGGGATTGGCCTCGATCTCGGCGCGGGCGGCGTCGTCACAGCGCCGCGTCCAGGTCTCGATCACGTCGAGAATCCCTGCCGGACAATAGAGTTGCACCTCGCCTTCGCTCAGGCCGGCGTCCCTGGCGGCCTGGGCGAGAGTGGCCTCGCTCCAGCCGTCAAAGGCGGCGTTGGGCAGGGCGGCGTCCACCAGCGCGTCGCGTGCGGCCTGGGCGCGAGAGGGTGCGGAGTTTTGTGCTTTTGCGGTCATGATGGTATATTTAGTGCGCTTGAAGCCTGTCGTCACGGGGCGTTTCGCCGCGCTCTGTGCTGGACAGGGGCTTTCAGACCCGGTATATCGCCCGCCTCTGTTGGAAGCGATCCGGCGCGGACGGTGGAGCCACGCGGCTCTTTGTGTTCGCGTGAGCTATACCTTTCAAAGTCCGGAGCGGGCTTTGAGCACCTATTCGAAGGGAGAGACTACCATCGTTCAGATCGTCGTGCGCGATAACAACGTTGAGCAAGCGCTCAAAGCGTTGAAAAAGAAGATGCAGCGGGAAGGTACTTTCCGCGAGATGAAGCGCCGCAACCATTACGAAAAGCCGTCTGAGAAAAAAGCGCGCCAAAAAGCGGAAGCGATCCGTCGCGCCCGCAAACTGGCTCGCAAGCGCGCCCAACGTGAGGGCCTGCTGCCCAAGCGTGGCGCCGGTGCTCGCCGCTAGGACGCTGCGCCGGGCTTAACCGCTCCAAAGCAGACACGAAAAACCCCGTACGCCTCGCGTACGGGGTTTTGCTGTATCTGAGCATGCCTGAGAGAGCGGCGAAGCCTGAGCGTTTCCGCTCAGGCTTTTTTCTTGCCGCCCATCTTCAGGAGTTTGCGCACCGAGTCCGCATTGGCGTGGCCCAGCGCGCCCTGACGGAACACGGCTGCGGCGCCCCACAGAACGATGACAGTGGTCGCCACCATCAGCGCGCACGCGGCCGCGAGTTCCCAGAACGGCGGATCGGTGGGCAGACGCGCCATCATCACAAACGGCGTCCACAGCGGCACCCAGGAGCCGATCTGGATCACCATGGAATCGAGCGCATTGATCGAGAACACGATGATCAGCATGGGCAGCATCAGGATCCAGATCACAGGCCCCATCAGCGTCTGGGCGTCCTGCAGGGTGTCGCATAGCGAGCCCATGGCGAGGAAGATCGCGCCATACATCAGATAGCCGCAGGTGAAGAAGAACAGACCCGCGAGCAGCAGGCCCGGATCAAACACGGACGTCAGAAGCTCCAGAAGGTCAGGGTCGATAGAAGCGAGGGCGGAGCCGCCGAGCGTGCTCAGACCGACGCCCACCCCGCCCCAGACGGCGAAGAGGGTCACTGAAACGCCCGCCACGCCCAGAAGCTTGCCCAGAAGGATGTCTTCGAGCCGGGCGGTGGAGAGCAGAAGCTCGATGATCTTGCCGCCCTTCTCCTCGATCATGGAGGTGAGCAGCATGTTGGCGACCGAGAACACCGCCATCCACAGGATGAAGGCGAGGCCCAGCGCCACAAAGAAGGGCGCGCGATCGGCAAAGGTCACTTCTTCCTCTTCGCCGGCATCGCTGTTCACATCGAGGCTGGTGACCAAAGGCCGGATGTCGAGAATGGTGTTGATCTCGTCAGGGTCGAGCCCTTCGCTGACCAACGCGTCCTCGCGCATATTGGCGCGCAGGATGTTGCGCACATCGGTGCGCAAATCGTTGTTTGTCAGGTTGGCGGACAGATAGACCAGCTCCAGACCCTGTTCGGGATGCGGGCGAAGGAAAAACGCCGCGAACAGCGATTTCGGCCCTTCGGGGGTGTCCACGGTCTGATCGCCCGCCAGATAGGCGCGCAGGGCTTCGACAGTCTGCGCAGGCGGGTCGACCTGCACGGCCTTGGTGCGGCCGGCGTCCAGCGCGCTGGCGGCGTCTGAGAGCCCCACAGCCTGCAAGGCGTCCTCGGCCCGGCTGACGCCGTCGGGGTCTTCGTCAAAGATGGCGAGCGCACGCGCCGCGGCGTCATCGCCGCCCATGCCGCGGGCCATCATCTCGATGGCGCTGCGCACGCGCTCCCGGCGTTCTTCAAACCGGGTCTCCTCGATCAAACGGTCGAGCCCCTGGCCGGTCTCGTCGATGACGGTGAAATAGCGCACCGGCTGGCTCGACTGGATCAGGGCCGGGGTCAGCCCGCCAATGGCGGCGAAGATCGGCACCGCCAGCAGTGACAGCCAGAAGCCCCAGGTGGCGACATAAGACAGGTATTCGCGGCGGGCGATCAGGTATGCAGCGCGCATGATCAGGCCTCTTCGCTGACAGTTTCGACCGCATCCTCGCCCACAAGGGCGACGAAGGCGTCGTGAAGATGGGGGCGACGGGGCTCGAACCGGGTCAGCGGCACGCCCGCCTGCACGCAGGCGCGCAGCACGTCCTGCGCGTCCACGCCGGGCTTGAGCGTCAGGTGCAGGTTGATGGCGCCGTCGGGATCGGCCTCCAGCGTCTCCACCTCGCCCATATCGGCGATGACTGAGGCGAGGTCAGAGCCGGCCGCAGCGCCCAGCGTCACCTGACGCGGCACACGGGCGAGGGCTTCGTCCACGCGGCCGTCAAACACCTTCTGCCCACGCGCCATCAGGATGATCCGGTCGCACAGACGTTCGGCATGCTCCATCACATGGGTGGAGAACAGCACGGTGCGGCCTGCTTCAGCCTGCTCGCGGATGACCTGTTCGAGCATGGCCTGGTTCACCGGGTCGAGGCCCGAAAACGGTTCGTCGAGAATGATGAAGTCAGGCTCGTGGATGATCGCGGAGATGATCTGGATCTTCTGGGCCATGCCCTTTGAGAGTTCCTTGATCTTCTTGGTCGCGGCGTCCTTGAGGCCGAAGCGTTCCAGATAGACCAGCGCGCGACGCCGCGCTTCACCGGCCGACAGGCCTTTTAGGCGGGCGAAGAAGACGATCACGGCTTCGGCGGTCATCTTGCGATAGACGCCGCGCTCTTCAGGCAAAAAGCCGACCCGGTCCATGCTCATGGCGGTGGGCGCGCCGCCAAACAGCGTGACGCTGCCTTGATCAGGGGTGATCACCCCCAGCGACATGCGCAGCGTGGTGGTCTTGCCGGCTCCGTTCGGACCCAGAAAGCCGGTGATATCGCCTTTTCGAGCCTTGAACGACACATTGCGCACGGCGGGCTTGCCAGCGAAGGTCTTGCTCAGGCCGTCCACCTCCAGGGCGTATTCAGTCATCAGATTGGATGCTCCCGAAACACATTTCTTCAAGGTTTAGGGTGATGCGCAGCGGTAATCCAGCTATGAATAGCGCCAGTGAATCGCGCACGATGCAATCGCGCAGGATGGAGCATGAAAATGGCTGAGCGACCCTTCCCGCTGGATTTTGCGACTCTGGTCCCAGATGCGCGGCCGCGGCGCTGGCTGGTGCTGCCGACGGGATTTGATGCGGACGCCTCGCCTGATCAGCACAGCCCGGTCTTTGAGCAAACGCCAGAAGCGCTGCTGGAGGCCTTCAGGGCCGTTGCTCTGGCTGCGCCGCGCGTCGCTCTGGTCCGCGAAGAGGCGGGCCAGATCGAGCTGGTGCAACGCTCGAAACTCTTTCGTTTCCCCGATTACATCACGGTCCAGGCCTTTGAGGCGCAAGGCGGCGCCGCGCTGGCGATCTATTCGCGCGCCGTGATCGGCTATTCTGATATGGGCGTGAACCGCAAGCGCATCAAAGGCTGGCTTGAAAGCCTTCAGGCGTCGCCGGCCTAGGCGGTCGGCAGGGCGAAGTACAACAGGTCGAGCGAGGGCGGCTCGGCCACGCCCAGCTGACGCAGGATGTGGGTCGCCTGTCCGCGATGATGGGTCTGGTGGTTGAACACATGGGTCAGCACCACGCCCAGCGGCAGGGCTTTTTCTTCGCCGCGCGTGTTGACGTACTCAAAGACGTCCTCGAGCTGCTCGGGCTTCACAGTCGCGGCGTAATCCATCAGCCGCTTGTCCTCGGCCTCGCGCGCCTCGCGCAGGTCCGAGAACTGCTCGAACAGCACGGTGTCGAGCTTGGCGGGCGCATCGCCCTCGCCCGTGAGGCGCTTGAGCCAGATCCGGTCCGCCGTCAGCATGTGATTGAGCGTGCCGTGCAGGCTGGTGAAATAGGCCTTCACATCCCGCTTGCGCTCAAAATCGTTCAGCGCTGTCGCCGCGTCATACAATCGAGCGTTCGCCCAGGTGTTGTAAGCGGCCATGCGGGAGGGGTGGCTGTACAGCATTGCTCTATGACGTCACTTCTGCAGACGGCCCATCAGGATGCGGCCAGGGAGCCTAAGTGTAAGCAGGCTGCTCCACTCGGGGCCAGAGTGGTTTCAGGCCTCTGACCTAGCACTTTGTTATTGATGGATCATCGCCCTGTAAAGACGCACCATCGGCGCATGGACACGCCCGATTAGCGCAAACTGGCCGCCCCGGCATAGTTGAAGCTGGCGAATTTCGGGCTTTTGGGCAAATAGTCCGCCGTCATGTCCGTGATCGAAAACCCAGCCGCTTCGATCAGGGCGTCCGGACGCCGGGTCAGATGGCACCCGCCGCCAATGGGTTTCCATACCGGTTCGATGATCTTTTGCCAGCGCTGCACGCCGGGATCGGGCGCGAGGCCATGCTCGGAGAACAGCAGGCGTCCGCCCGGTTTCAGCACCCGGCGCATCTGGGCCAGGGCCGCGTCCACATCGGGAATGGTGCAGGCGGTATAGGTGAGCACCACGGTGTCCACGCTGTCATCGTCGAGCGGGATTTCTTCACCCGGCAGGTCAATCAGCTCCACCTCGACCGGGCAGGCTTCAATCGCCGCGGCGGCCTTGCGGCGCATGCCTTCCGAAGGTTCCAGCGCAAAGACGCGGCTGACCTTGGCCGGATCATAGAACTCCAGATTGGGACCGGCGCCGAAGCCGACCTCCAACACGCGCCCTTCCGCTTTGGGGACCAGAAGCGAGCGCTGTTTCATGATCTGCGGCGCGCCACAGGCGCAGCCGATCAGATGGGGCAGGATATGGTTTTCATAAAAGGACATGCGAAGAAGGCTAGCGCGCTTTCGGGACGGTGGAAACGCGGCCTTTCGTCAGCTCGGGCCGTGCGTCTTCCTGCGGAAGGATCGGGTCGATGACGCTCATATCAGGTGCGGCGGAAGACTGACCGCCCAGACAGGCGCAGCTTTCAGCGAAGAAGCGGATATGCTGGTTGAAGACGGCCTGGGTGTAGATGCCGAAATGGTTCGCCCCTTTCACAAGGGCTGCATATTTCGTCGATACGGCGGCGTCATACAGCCGTCGCCCGCGTCCCTGGGGGATCACCCGGTCCTGATCTCCATGAATCCAAAGCAGGGGCGAGGTCACCCGGCCGATCTGGCGGATGGAGTCGTAGCGTTCGCGAAAGATCGCCCGCGGCAACAGCCAGGCCGTGCGCGAGCGGACAAATTCGCGAAAGCTGTCATAGGGCGCATGAAGGATCAGCCCGCCCACGGGCCGCGCGGCGGCCAGCTGCACCGCGGTGCCCGATCCCAGGCTCTCGCCATAGACCACGATCCGGCTCGGCTGGATTCCCTCGGCCACCAATGCGTCAAAGGCGTGGATGGCGTCGGCGACATTCGCAGGCTCGCTGGGGCGGCCCGTGGAGCCGTTAAAGCCGCGATGGGCCAGCGCGCTCAGCCCCCATCCCGAGGCGATGAAAAGGCGAAAGAACCGCGCCCGCCGCCACAGCGCCCGGCGATTGCCATGCAGGTAGAGGATGTGGGGCAGGGCGTCGCGCTCGGCGTCGGCGCGCCAGATCACCAATGTCTGGCCGTCCGGCGTTTCCAGCTCGGCCTCGCGTGTGCGCTCCAGCCCGCAGTCTGAAGGGTGTATGCGCGTCGGGTCGGTGAAATAGAGGATGCGGCGCTGGGTGAAGAACAAGACCAGCCACAGGACGTAGACAAAAAGCAGAAGGATTGCGCCATAGCGCAGCCAGTCCGGCGCAAGCGTCCAGACTTCCCAGGCCCTGCCACATGCATGGGCCAGCCCCTGTATAGCGGCGTCCATCCCCGTCACGCCTGTCCCCCTTGGCGTTTGCCCTAGAAAGGCGGAGCGGTCGCTCAGAGTCCAGCTTCAAGCCAGGGCGAGGTCGTGAAATCAGGTCCGTGCGGCGCAGATGCCTCACATGCGCCTGACGCAAAACGCCCCGCCGCGGACAGATCCGGGCGGGGCGTTCAGGCCGTGACAGGCAATCGCTGTTAGTCGAGCGCCTTGACGATGCTTTCGCTCATCTTCTTGGCGTCGCCGAGCAGCATCATGGTGTTGTCGCGGTAAAACAGCGGGTTCTCGATGCCGGCATAGCCCGACGCCAGCGAGCGTTTGACGAAGAAGACGGTTTTCGCCTTCCACACCTGCAGCACCGGCATGCCGTAGATCGGGCTTGAGGGATCATCCTCGGCGGCGGGGTTGGTGACGTCATTGGCCCCGATCACGAACGCCACGTCGGCGGTGGCGAATTCGGAGTTGATGTCCTCAAGCTCGAACACCTCGTCATAGGGCACCTGGGCTTCCGCCAGCAGCACGTTCATATGCCCCGGCATGCGGCCCGCCACCGGGTGGATCGCGTAAGACACGTCCACGCCCTCTTCCTTGAGGGTGTCCGCCATTTCTTTCAGCGCATGCTGGGCCTGGGCCACCGCCATGCCGTAACCGGGCACGATGATGACCTTGCCGGCGTTCTTCATGATGAAGGCGGCGTCATCGGCCGAGCCTTGCTTGACCGAACGATCCACATCCGACGCCGCAGCGGCGGCCGTGGTGTCGGCGCCGAACCCGCCCAGGATCACCGAGATGAATGAGCGGTTCATGCCCTTGCACATGATGTAGGACAGGATCGCGCCCGAGCTGCCCACCAGCGCGCCGGTGATCAGAAGGGCGGTGTTCTCCAGCGTGAAGCCCAGAGCCGCCGCGGCCCAGCCCGAATAGGAGTTGAGCATGGACACCACCACCGGCATGTCCGCGCCGCCGATCGGGATGATCAGCAAGACGCCGAGCACCAGCGCCAGCACGGTGATGATCCAGAATGCGATCTTGGCGTCCCCGCCCGATGCGGTCAGGAAGGTGATGAAGACGGCGATGGCGACGCCTAGCGCCAGGTTCAGCCAGTGCTGGCCCTTGAAGACGATGGGCGCGCCGCTCATCAGGCCTTGCAGCTTCATGAAGGCGATGACCGAGCCTGAAAACGTGATCGCGCCGATGCCGACGCCCAGCGACAGCTCCACCAGCGACAGGCCCTTGAGCTTTCCGGTGGCGGTGGCGATGTGGAAGGCTTCAGGCTCGTAGAGCGCGGCGGCGGCCACGAGCACGGCGCACAGGCCCACAAGCGAGTGAAAGCCCGCGACCAGCTGGGGCATGTCCGTCATCGGAATGCGGCGGGCGATGACCGCGCCGATGCCGCCGCCAATGGCGACTGCGCCGAGGATCAGAATGAGGCCGAGACCGTCGAGCTGGACGTAGAACAGGCTGGTGCCGATGGCGATCGCCATGCCGGCCATGCCCAGATAATTGCCCTGGCGGGCGGTTTCTGGGCTCGACAGGCCGCGCAGGGCCATGATGAACAGAATGCCCGAGACCATGTAGAGAATTGCGGCGAGATTGGCTGACATGTCTTAGCCCTCCGCCTTCGGCTTGGCCGCCGGCTTTTCTTTTTTCTTGTACATCGCAAGCATGCGCTGGGTGACCAGGAAGCCGCCGAAGATATTGATGCTGGCGAGGATCACCGCGAGTACGCCGACGCCTTTGGAGAACTGTCCGGCCTGGTCCATGGCGGTGGCGCCCGCTGCGATCAGCGCGCCGACAATGATCACCGAGGAGATGGCGTTGGTCACGCTCATCAAGGGCGTGTGCAGGGCCGGGGTCACCGACCAGACGACATAATAGCCCACGAAAACGGCGAGGATGAAAATCGCCAGGCGAAAGACAATCGGATCAACGGCTTCCATATCAGGCTCCGTAAGCGGGGGCGGTCAGGGAATGAGGGGCGGGGCGAGAGGCGCGCATCGTCATCAGGCGTCTCCGCTCAGGCTGGGATGGATCACCGCGCCGTCCTTGGTCAGCGCCATGCCGACAATCACTTCGTCCTCCCAATGGGGAGCGAAGCCGCCATCCTCGCCCACCAGAAGGGGGAAGAGATTGACGAGGTTCTTGGCCAGAAGCTGGCTGGAGTCTGCAGCAAGACGCGCAGGCAGATTGGTGAAGCCGGCGATCTTCACGCCGTTATGCTCGACCACTTTGTCGGGCTCGCTCAGCTCGCAATTGCCGCCATTGCCAGCCGCGATGTCGATGATCACCGACCCCGGACGCATGCTCTCCACCATCGCCTTGGTGATCAGGCGCGGCGCGGGGCGGCCCGGGATCAGTGCGGTGGTGATGACAATGTCCTGCTTGGCGATATGGCTGGCCACCAGCTCGGCCTGCTTGGCCTTGTAGGCGTCGCTCATCTCCTTGGCGTAGCCGCCGGCGGTTTCCGCTTCCTTGAATTCATCATCCTCGACGGCGATGAATTTTGCGCCCAGCGAAGCCACTTGTTCCTTGGCGGCGGGACGCACATCGTTGGCCGACACCACAGCGCCCAGACGGCGCGCGGTGGCGATGGCCTGAAGGCCCGCCACGCCGGCGCCCATGACGAACGCCTTGGCCGGGGCGATGGTGCCGGCAGCAGTCATCATCATGGGGAAGGCGCGGCCATAGAGCTCGGCCGCCTCGATGACGGCGCGATAGCCCGACAGGTTCGATTGGCTCGACAGCGCATCCATGGATTGGGCGCGGGTGATTCGCGGCGTGTATTCCATCGCAAGGGCGTTGACGTGAGCGTCGGCGCAGGCCTTGGCGAAGTCGGTCGCGCCATGAGGCTCCAGAAGGCCGATGACCAGCGCGCCGTCCTTGAGGCGCTTGAGCGTCTCGTCATCGGGACGGCGGACGCAGAACAGGGCGTCCGCGCCTTTGACGGCTGCGGCGCGCGTGGCCAGCTTGGCCCCGGCGGCCTCATAGGCTGCGTCGGTATAGGCGGCGCGCTCTCCCGCCCCCTTCTGAACCGTCACCTCGGCTCCGGCCTTGATCAGCGCCTTGACGCTATCAGGCGTGGCGGCGACCCGGGATTCTCCATCCCGGGTTTCGGCGAGTACGGCGATGTGCATGCAAAGACCCCGTCGTCCGGTCGTTAACGTTGTGCGCAGTCTGCGACAAACGTCTAACGCCGGAAAGGGGTTAATTTGGCTTGTACGGACATAATCCCGTCAACAGGTGGTGAGCCGGTTGTGAGATCGGGGGTGAGTCCTAGCCGAGCAGGGAGACGAGACCGCCCGTGATGAAGCCGATGATGGCCAGAACCACCAGGGTAGCCCAATAGCCGGCGCCTTGCTTCAGAAACACGCCGCCCAGACCGCCGACAATGGCGGAGACGAACATGGCGGTCAGCCAATGAAAATGCGCGCCGAAGACGAGGATCACGCACAACAGCGTGACGGTCACGACCAGGGTGGAATACACCGACACGCTGATAAAGCCGTCGAAAGAGGCTTTATGCTCGGAGATGTCCATCTCTCCACGGGTGTATTCTTCAGCCATGATCGTCCTCATCTGAAAAAGAAGTCCTATGATCGCGCATGTATCACGCTCCTTGGCTCTCGCCAAGATGCGCAAGCGGTCTAGACTGGCTTGTGCGCCCATCCTTCGATCAGAGCGTCGAGCGCCGCGGTCACCGCCAGCGGGGCGTCCAGGATCAGATGGTGCTGGGTGTTCGGTATGCTGACAAAGGGCGAACGGGTGAAAGTCGCCTTCATGTAGGTCCAGGTCTCCTCGCCCATCAGCACGGAGTTTTCCCCGCGAATAAACGCCAGCGGACATTTGAGATTGGCCGCAGCGGCTTCGGGGTCGCGACGTTGATAGGTGAGCTTCGCCCAGAGATCGGGATCAAACAGCCATGTATAGCCTTCATCGACAGCTTTCAGGCTGCCGCGGGCGATATGATCGATGATCCACAGATTGTCGCACTCCTGCTCAGGCAGCAGCCGGAAGCGCGCCAGCGCCGCTGAAAGATCGGAATACACGCGCCCGCCGCGACGGGGCGGGCTGCCTTCGCGTTGCTTTTCGGGCTTGCGGATCGGGCTGTCGAGAATGATCGCCGCCTCCAGCTGATCGCCAAGCATGGTGGCGGCCTGAAGCGTGACGAAACCGCCGAACGAATGGCCGATCATGATCGGCTTGCCGGCCTGACACGCGCCGCCCGCTTGAGCTGCGACCAGCATATCCTGGGCGTGCTCGTCCATGGTGTAGACGTCCCGCCAGCCGCTTTCGCCCATGCCTGAAAGGTCCGCGGCGACGACGCGGCGTCCGCCGCCTTCTTTCGCCAGGAACGGCCCCATGGCGTCCCACCAGCCTTTATGGGCTGTGCCGCCATGCACCAGCAGCACGCCGGGCTTGCCGCGTTCGCCCCAGGCTTTCCAGGCGAGGGACACGCCGTCCCGGTCCGCCACGCCAGTTTCAACCTCGGTATCGAGCGCGTGGTTGAACCAGTCCGGCGCGGGCACAGGCTGGCCGTCAAACGGGGCGAGGGGTGGGGGTAAGCGGTCAGCTTTGGTCATGATCGGACCTTGGGTCTCTTATACTTAGGAGCTTCAGGGGTAGACCGCGCAGGGCCGACCCGTCAAACGGCAGAGTCTGAGCAGGGCCTTAAGAACAGGCTAACTCTCTATTTACCCTAACAATTTCTGAGTCGTCTCTACACCTCATCTTTACGCCGGGTGTCCCATAAAGGGTCACACAACAGGTGGGAGGGCGGTTTGGGCCGGCACGGGGAAAACCTCGGTCGGCCCGCACAAGAACCGCCCCGATAAATAAGCGACCGAAAAGGCGTGGGTGTGATGGCCAAGACCGTACTGATTGTCGATGACGATCCGACTCAGCGCCGCCTGATGCAGGCGGTTCTGGAAAAACAGGGGCATCTGGCGGAGACCGCCGAAGATGGGGAAGCCGGCCTTGAGCGCGTCAAGCGCGGCGGGGTGGACGTGGTCATGCTCGACATGGTCATGCCGGGCATGGACGGCATTGAGACGCTGGAAGCGATCAAGGCCCGAAACCCCGACCTTCCGGTCATCGTTCTGACCGCTCATGGCGGCATTGAAACCGTGGTAAAAGCCATGCGGGCCGGGGCTGTGGATTTCTTTGTGAAGCCCGCCAGCCCGGAACGCATCGCGGTGTCGATCCGCAACGCCCTCAAGGTCAAGGATCTGTCCGGCGAAGTCAGCCGCCTGAAGAAGAAAACCTCCGGCGCGCTGGGCTTTGCCGACATGATCGCCGGCGCTCCGTCCATGCGCCAGGTGGTGCGGCTCGGAGAACGTGCGGCCAAGTCCAACATTCCGATCCTCGTCACCGGGGAAAGCGGCGTGGGCAAGGAGCTGGTGGCGCGCGCGATCGCGGCGGGCTCTGACCGGGCGGGCCGTCCCTTTGTGGCGGTCAACTGTGGCGCCATCCCTGAAAACCTGGTGGAATCCACCCTGTTTGGTCACGAAAAGGGCTCGTTCACCGGCGCAGTGGCCAAGCATCTGGGTAAATTCCAGGAGGCCGATGGCGGCACGCTCTTCCTTGATGAAATCGGCGAACTGCCGCTCGACATGCAGGTGAAACTGCTGCGCGCCCTTCAGGAAGGCGAAGTGGATCCGGTGGGCTCCAAGCGTCCTGTGAAGGTGGATGTGCGCATCGTCTCGGCGACCAACCGTGATCTCGCCGAACAGGTGAAGACCGGCGCTTTCCGCGAAGATCTGTTTTACCGGTTGAACGTCTTCCCGATCGAGGTGCCGTCCTTGAGTGAACGCACCGAAGACATTCCGGCTCTGGTGCGCCATTTCATTGCGCGCTTCAACGCCCAGGAAGGCAAATCGGTGCTGGATGCGACGGCTGAGACCATGCACATGCTCTCCAGCCATCACTGGAAAGGCAATGTGCGCCAGCTTGAGAACGCAGTGTTCCGCGCCGTGGTTCTGTCAGACACCGATTATCTGACCGAAGAGGACTTCCCGCAGATTTCCGGGCTCGCCCCGACCCTGCGTGATGCGCCTGCTGCGCCGCCCGCCGCGGTCCAGGCCGTGCCGACCGCTGCGCCGAGCTTGCCGGCCGAGCAGTTTGAGGGCGCTGCGGCGCATGCGGCTGAAGACGAGCATCTGCCCGTCGACATCATGGATGAAGGCGGACATTTGCGCTCACTGGAAAGCATTGAACGCGATCTGATCGCCTTCGCCATCGAGACCTATTCCGGCCGCATGGCGGAAGTCGCCCGACGCCTGGGCGTGGGACGCTCCACGCTCTATCGCAAAGTGCGGGAATACGATCTCGACGTGGATAATTTCCGCGAAGCGGGCTGAGGCGACGCTGTATTCAGGGCTGGACGTCCAGTACGGCGTCCAGGTTTTGAGCCAAAACTTCATCGCGGTTCAGGCGTTCAGCCTGGGCCGCGATTTGTTGTTGGATACGGGTGAAGACCGGCTCCGCTGCGCCGCTCTCGATAAGCGCAGACAGGAACGGCGAATGGCGCAACGCGCCTGCATCGCGCCAGCCCAGGCTGACGGCGGTCTGCAAATCCTCTAGCGCGCGATCAAATTCGCCCTGCGCACAGGCCAGTTCAGCCCAGCGCACATGCTCTTCGGGCCATTGCCCCCTGTCTGCAGTTTGAAGGGGAGCGAGGCCTAGCGCGGCCCGTTCAAACCGGGCTTCGCCGCCCGCCAACTCAAACAGGGTGATCGCCCGGGCCTCGTCTCCATCAAGCAAGGCGAGCCGACCCAGGAGATGCTGGATGGACCCGGTCCTCTGATCGGGGGGCAGACGGGTCAGAAAATCATAGGCCATGTCGGTTTCGCCGCGCGCCAGAGCCGCTTTCGCCAGGCCTGACAGCACGACGGGTTGATCGGGATTGAGCAGCTGCGCGCGCGCCTCGAACCGCCGCGCGCGTTCCTCATCCCCCAGCAATCTCAACACGTTCGCCACTTGCAATTCGGTGTAGACCCGACCGCGGCCCAGCTCCAGCGCGCGCACATCCGCCCTGAGGGCTTCATAGAGCCGTCCCTGAACACTGAGCAGATAGGCCATGGAGGACAGAGCGGCGCCGTTATCGGGATCATAGCTCAGCGACTGGCCATAGGCGGCCAGGGCTTCGTCAGTGCGGGACTGGGCGTCCAGCGCATAGCCGAGCGCGCTCCAGGCCTGGGCGTTCTCGGGTTCACGATCCAGCGCGGACCGCGCCAGCGTTTCGGCCTCGGCGATGCGGTCGCCGCCATATTTGGTGGCGTCTGTGCTCAGGGCGACGGCGAGCAGAACCTCGACCCGGGGGTTTTCGGGCGCCAGCGTGCGAGCGTCTTCCAGAAGCGCAATGGCGCGGCGGGTGTCGTCTTCGTCCTGCAGCGCGATCATCGCGCCCGCCCGGCTGAGCAGGGCGTCAACGGGGCGGACGGGGCCGCTTGTCTCTGCAAGGGGTCGGGGTGAGGCATCCGTTCGGACATCGATCATCCAGTTGACGCTCAACCCCAGGATTGCGGCGACCAGCACCCCGCCGAGCGCCATCAGCTCAAGCGGCCAGCGGGCGCCGTCAGCCGCGTCCGTTCCCATTTGCACGGCTTCAAGAGGCGCGATCAGGGCATAGCCTTCTCCGCGCAGGGTGCGGATGAATTCAGGCGCGCGCGGATTGTCGCCAAGCGCTTTTCGAAGCTGGGCGATGCGCTGGGCCAGCGTGTCCTCACTGAGATGGGCCTGCCGCCAGGCTTGCTCCGCGAAGGTTTCAAGACTGACAGGCCCTGGCGCATGCGCGATCAGCACGTCCAGCGTCCGTGCCGTCAGGCCGGTCAGTTCGGCCTCAGCGTCCAGAGACGTCAGACGTCCGCTGGACGGCTGATAGGTCCAGTGTTTCAGGTGGAACGCAGTCTGGGGCACGGCGGGGTCCGTCAGGTTCAGGTTTCTTCAGACAGATTCAGGTGACTTCACACAGACACCAAGCCCATCGCTATGGCCGTGTTCCTGCGATCATGGAGGTTATCGCAATGCGGCTCAAATCCGTTCTTCTTCTGGGCGCGCTCGCCTGTGCTCTCACTGCCCCGGCCCGGGCTGACTGGGTCTTTTCAGACGAGACTGCTGAAACCCTCACAGCCGCCATCGAGGAGGGGCTCTATGGCCCCGTCACCAGCGCCCTGATCCTGCGCGAAGGCGAGGTGGTCTATGAGGGCTACTTCAATGACGCGGACGCGGAAACGCTGCATGACACCCGCTCGGTGGGGAAAACCGTCACCGGCATGTTGGCGGGGCTTCTCGTGGATCAGGGCGTCATGACGCTCGATCAACCGCTCGCGCCCCTGTTTGAGGACATTCAGCCCTTCGCCTATCCCGATCCGCGCAAGCAGGCGATCACGCTTGAAGATCTTCTGACGATGAGTGGTCCGCTTGATTGTGATGACTGGAACCAGTTTTCGCGCGGCAATGAAGAGCGGATGTACACCATGGAGGACTGGGACCGGTTCTTCTGGGACCTGCCCATGCGCGGTTATCCGTCCTGGACCACGCCGCCGCGCGACGCCGCCTATGGCCGAAGCTTTTCTTACTGCACCGCCGGCGTGCAGATCGTCGGCGAAGCGTTGGGGCGGGTGCTGGGCGAGGATCTGGAAGCCTTTGCAGAGCGCGAGCTGTTCGCGCCTGTCGGGATCGAGACCTATGACTGGCCGCGCGCCGGCTCCGGGCGCATGCATCTGGGCGGCGGCTTGCGCCTCGCCACGCGCGATTGGGCGACGCTGGGCGAGCTGCAACGCAATCATGGCCTGCACGACGGCCAGCAGGTGTTGAGCCAGAACTGGACCCGCGCCGCCGTGACGCCGCACGCCGCCATGGACGGGCAGGATTATGACTATGGCTATCTGTGGTGGCTGGGTCAGGCCGAGAGCCCGGCAGGCGAAGTGAGCTTCGCCATGATGACGGGCAATGGAGGCAATCGCGTCTGGGTGATCGAGGATGAGGGGCTGACCGTCGTCCTCACCAAGACCGAATTCAACACGGCCGGCATGCATGAGCGGGCCGATCAGTTTCTGTCCGACGCTGTGCTCAACCATCTGCAATAGCGGATGGACACGACTGTGTGCGGGTAGAGAATGCGGGCTGCCGTCTTCGGCAGCTTGCCTCATCATCAAAGGAGGACTGCATGTTCAATCACATCATGGTCGGATCGAATGATATCGAGCGGTCCAAGCGCTTTTACGACGCCGTTCTGGGTGTTCTGGGCGCGGGCGAGCCTGTGCGCAATGAAGCGCCGACCGGTCATGTCCGCTTGTTCTATATCCACGATGGCAGCGTCTTCTGCGTCAGCGAGCCCATTGACGGACAAGCCGCGACCGCTGGCAATGGCTCGACCTTCGGCTTCAAGTGCAGCTCGTTCGATCAGCTCAAGCAATTTCACGATGTGGCGGTCGCTCATGGCGGCGCGTCCATCGAGGATGCGCCCGGGCTGCGTGAGAGTGATATGGGCGCGATGAATCTCGCCTATGTGCGCGATCCGGACGGCAACAAGCTCTGCGCCATCCATCGCCCCTAACCGATTTCAGGAGAGGCGGGTGAAAGCCCGCCTCTTTTCATTTCCTGGCGCGTGGGGTCCAGACCAGCTCGAAGCGTTCGCAAACCACGTCGAGATCGTCTGAATACTCAAACCCCTCACGCGCGGCTTCGCGTCGCCAGAATTTGCGGTGCTCGGTGATCCAGTACGCATAAGACCGGTCGCCTTCGCCTTCGACCCAGGCGAAGTCGGCGTCCACCTGATGGATGGGCATGACGTCGACGCGCGTGGTTCGCGTGACGCAAGCCGGCGCGCCGCGCCCGTCTGTGATCAGCCACAGATCACCGGGTTTGGGCAGACCGAACGGATCGTCCACGAACCAGCGCGCCAGGCTGGCGGTGGCCTGTTTGGTCCGGCTCAGCACCAGAGCGAGCAGGTCATCCATCATCTCCGGACTGTCGCCGAAGGCGTCGACGCCGCGCAGCGGGGCCTTTATCCCGGTTTCGGCCTGAAACTGCGCCCAGAGCGCAGCCTGTTCAGCGGTCAAGTCAGGCGTCATTTCTAGTCCTTGCCGCCATCAATCACCCGAAAGCCGCCGCGCCGGGGCGGTTGGGGCGGAGCGTGCGTTTCAGACGGGCCGGTTTCAAGCGTGTCCGCCGGATCTGGCGGCAGGTCCTCTGACTTTGGCGGTGTCTGCACGACTTCCGGCGTGAAGCCCTTTCGCACCAGACCTGACTTGCGCAACTCGTCCACCGGGTCAGGCGATGTGTGCTCGACCGGCGCGATGACGTCTTCATGGATGTCGCGATCGCGGGAGCGGCGTTCAGGCCCTTTGCGCTTGAAGCCCGAGCCCGTGTTCTTGAAGCTCGACCCGCCGCCGCGCGCGAAGCCCTTGGGGGCCTTGCCCTGGGCTTTTTTCTCGATTTCCTTGAGCTTGGCGAGCTGCAGCCGGGACAGCGCTTCGCCTTCAGACCCCAGGGAGGGATCGGCATAGGCGGACCCGAACGTGTTCAGGCGCTCCTCGACGGAGGCCATGAACTCGTCTTCCCAATCGGTCAGCTCGACCCGGGCGGCTTCAGCGGCGTCGGGATCATCTGATTCCGCCTTGGCGATGGCGCGCTCCACAGCGGCCTTGGCCCGGCGGATGCGGGCCAGAGCCTTGCGGGTCGATTTATCCTCAACCTCACGCGCCATGATCAGACTTAGTGCTCGCCGACTGCGCCCAGATACAGCTCCAAGAGCGCTTCCATTTCCTGGCGCTCATGGGCGTCCTGTTTGCGCAGGGAGATCACCTTGCGCAGAACCTTGGTGTCATAGCCCATGGATTTGGCCTCGGCGTAGACCTCCTTGATGTCGGCGGCGACGCCGGCCTTGTCTTCTTCAAGGCGCTCGATGCGGGCCACCAGGGCGCGCAACTGGTCACGCGCGGCGGCGCCGATGGCGTCGGATTCGTCTTTTTCAGGCGTGGAAGCGGCAAAGTCGGCCATGAGGGTCTCCTGGCGGGGGATTTACGATCTTGCCCTCTTCGATAGGCGAGGGGGGCGGGGCGGGGCAAGCCGGTCGTGACGCCCAAAGCGCAGATCATGCAGACGCGTTGCATGCTTTCCTTCCGGCCCGGAAGCGATTAGAGCCCTTGCCAGCATGACAACAGGAGACTGACATGACCACGCTCTGGCGCATTGAAGGCCGCGGCCCCATGCCGATCATTCGCGCGGCGAATGCGCGTCTGGATGATGAGCTGGAGCCCTTGCCGGTCAGCTGGTCGGTGTTCGAGGACGGCTCGCCCGAAGCAGGCCGCATCGACATTCTGTTTGACCATCAGCCCGATGCGGACGCGTTCGTCGGGGACATCGGTCTCGATCATGATGATGTGGAAGTGCTGTTTGCGCCGCTGCCTGATGAAGACTGGATCGCCATGTCGCTCGAAGGCCTGCCCAGCGTCGAGGCCGGCCGCTTCCTGGTTTATGGCGAGCACACCTCAGGCGATCTCGCCGAGGGACAGATCGGTCTGTGGATTGAAGCCGGGCCCGCTTTCGGCACCGGTCATCACGGCACCACCAAGGGCTGTCTGGAAGCGCTCGACAAGATCGACCGCTCGGGCTTTCGCCCCGAAACCGTGCTGGACCTCGGGACCGGGACCGGGCTACTCGCCATCGCCGCTGCGAAGATCTGGCCCGACTGTGAAATTCTCGCCACCGATATCGACGAGGAATCAGTGATCGAAACGGTGGAGAACGCCGCCAAGAACGGCGTCAAACCCCGCATAGAAGCGGTGGTGGCGGACGGCTTCCATCATCCGGTTCTGGAGACGCGCTCGTTTGACCTGATCTTCGCGAACATTCTGGCCGGTCCGCTGATCACCCTGGCGCCGGGTATCGTCAGCCGTCTTGAAAAGGGCGGGCGCGTGATCCTGTCGGGCCTGCTTGAAGAGCAGTCTGACAAGGTCGAGGCCGCCTATGACGCGCTGGGCCTTAAACGGATCGACAAGGCGATCCTCGATGGCTGGGTGACCCTGGTCTACGCCGGATAAGACGCCGGGAACGCCTGAAACGAAAAAAGCGCGCCAGCTGTGAGGTCTGGCGCGCTTTTATTAAGCCGGTAAGGGGACCGGCTCAGAGTTTGCGGGCGCGGCCGCCGAGGCCGATTTTCTCAAACAATGAGTTGGCGTCGGTGTTGCGCGGACGGGCGCGCACGCCTGCCGTCTCGGCGCGGCGAACAGAGCGCAGGCCGTCGCAAGCGCTCAGGCGAAGATGGGCGTCATGATGAAACATGCGGGGGCTCCGTTACGGGCTGAAAAATCGTAACGGGGATATGAGCTTGTAGGGTTATTTGCGCCATAACCATTTGTGCAGGCCCGACCTGCAGAAATGCAAGGCGGGCGATTTCGCTGCGCACTGTCGCATGGATGAGATTGATAAGCCGCGGGCGCGGGCCTAGCTTTGGCTCATGACCCATCAGATCCAGCAATTTCACGTGAAGGGCGGGCCTCAATACGGGCGCGAAAACCTTCCCAAGCTCCGCGCCAGCCTGGCGAAAGCCGGCCTGGACGGATTCCTGATCCCTCATGAGGACGAGTACAATAACGAGTACTTGCCCGCCAATGCAGAACGCCTGGCCTGGGCGACCGGGTTCACCGGCTCCGCCGGCGCGGCGGCGGTGCTCGGCGATGTGGCGGCGGTCTTTGTGGACGGCCGCTATACCGAGCAGGTCAAATCCCAGGTCGATCAAAGCCTTTTTGACTATGAGGACCTGGTCAAGACCGGCATGGCGGGCTGGATCCGCAAGACGGCCAAGCCTGGCCAGACCATCGGCTATGATCCGCGCCTGCATTCGCCGGACGCGCTGACCAAGCTGCAGGACGCCGCCGACAAGACCGGCGCCAAGCTGGTCGCGGTTGAAACCAACCCGATCGATCAGGCTTGGGAGAACCGTCCCGCCGCTCCGCTCGCAAGCGTGCATCCCCAGCCGCTGGACGTCGCAGGCGAAGCCCATGGCGACAAGCGCAAGCGGATCGGCGAGGACGTGAAGGATGACGGCGCGGACGCCGCCGTGATCACTGATCCCGCCTCCATCGCCTGGCTGTTCAATGTGCGCGGCGGCGATGTGGCGTGCACGCCGCTGCCGCTGTCCTCGGCGATCATCGAGCCGTCCGGGCAGGCGACCTTGTTCATCAACGAGGCCAAGCTCACTGACGCCACCCGCAGCCATCTGGGCAATGAAGTGGCGATCCGGCCCGAGACCGAATTTTCGGACGGGTTGAAAGCGCTCTCCGGCAAAACGGTGCGTGTGGACCCGGCCACGGCCTCGGTCTGGGTCGTGCAGCAGCTGGAAGGCGCCAACGCCAAGGTTCAGCGCAAACCTGATCCGGTCGCCCTTCCGAAAGCGTGCAAGAATCCGGTCGAGGTCGAAGGCAGCCGTCAGGCGCATATCCGCGACGGCGCCGCCATCGCCCGTTTCCTGCACTGGCTCGACACCGAAGCCCAGTCTGGCGAGATGGACGAGATCCGCGCGGCGATGAAGCTGGAAGAGTTCCGGCACATGTCGCCGCAGCTGAAAGACATCTCCTTTGAGACGATTTCCGCCGCCGGTCCGAACGGGGCTTTCCCGCACTACCGGGTGAACACGGATTCCAACCGGACGCTGGAGAAGGGCTCGCTTTTCCTGGTGGATTCAGGCGGCCAGTATCCGGACGGCACCACCGACATCACGCGCACGGTGCCGATTGGCGAGCCGACCGCGCAGATGCGCCGTCATTTCACGCTGGTTCTGAAAGGGCATATCGCCCTGTCGCGCATCCGCTTCCCCGAAGGCACGTCCGGTCATGCGCTGGACGCTGTGGCGCGTCAGCCGTTGTGGAACGCCGGGCTCGACTATGACCATGGCACCGGTCACGGCGTGGGCAGCTATCTGGGCGTTCATGAAGGTCCGCAGCGCATTTCCAAGGCGCCGAACGCCATTGCGCTTGAAGCGGGCATGATCGTGTCCAACGAGCCGGGCTATTACCAGGTCGGCGATTACGGCATCCGGATCGAGAACCTGCAGGTGGTCACGCCTGCCGAACCGGTTCCGGGCGGCAACCGCTCCATGCTGGGCTTTGAAACCCTGACCATGGCGCCCATGCACCGTGCGCTGGTGGATGTCTCCTTGCTGGACAAGGACGAGCTCGTCTGGCTCGACGCCTATCACGCCGATGTGCGCAAAAAAGTCCTGCCGCTGCTGGACGGGGAGGCTGCGGCCTGGCTCGCCAAGGCGTGCGAGCCCATTCTGGGCGCAACGCCCTGATGAGCGCTTGGGCGCTCCGTATTGTGAAAGCGAGCCTGCGCGTCAGCGTCGGGCTCGCTTTTGCGTTGGCTCTGTCGGCGTGTTTCGCCAGCGAGACAGAGCTCGTGGGGTATTGGGGGGCGGACCGGCCTGTGGCCGAAGGTGTTTATACGCACACACCCACCCATCCCGATGGCCTTGAATGGGATCGGCCGACCTGGTCAGGGTCGATCGGTTTGTCACAGCGCCGGTATGTCTCGGACGCCGAGAATTTTCCCCATCAGAACGCGCGGTTCCATGCGCTGTTTGACAATGTCTATATTGTCCAGTCCCCGCGTGAGGATGGCGTGGGCTATGGCCTCGCCTTCGTCTATGAAGACGGCGCACTGGTCACTTATCACCAGCCCTCGTGCAGCGATGTGTCCGAGGCTGTTTTAGAAAGCGCCAATGTGGTTCTGGATGCGGAAGGCTATTGCCCGATCCACGATCTCGATCAGCTCACCACGCTGATGCAGGCGCTCTACAGAGCGCAAGACGGGCAGCTGCGTATTGACGGCGTGTATCGCCGGATCAGCGACTAATTTTTCTCAGCTTCTCCCTCGCCTCCGCTCAGTCGATCCTCGCTGACGCTGCGGACGGCCTTTGGCCTTGCGAACCCTTTGGGTTCGTCTTTGCTAGACGGTCCTGGCTGCGCTTGCGAACCTGCGGTTCGAGGCGGCGTTTCAGCGTTTGCGCGCGACCACGTCCGCCACGGCTTGCGTCACCTCGTGGGAATAGGCGTGGTGCAGATTGTGACCCGCTTTCGGCAGCAGCCGGAGCTCGCCGCGCGGCAAGGTCTTGGCGACCGGCTCGGCATGACGGCTGGTGCGCACCACCGTGTCCTTGGGACCGGCGAGGAGGATCACCGGCTGGGTGATCTCGCCATAGCGGGTTTCCTGCTCGGCCAGATGCGTGTTGACGCGGGCCATGTCCGCGGCGTTCGCCTTCCAGACGGATGGCGCGAACAAGCGGTCGAGGCGGGCGGTTTCGATATAGCCGGTCGGGACAGGTTCAGGATGGAACGCGCTTTTCACCCCTTTGGGCAATTGACCCGGCCCCAGCACGGGCGCGACCACATGGCTGATCAGCGGGCCGATCACCGGCCAGCCGGTCATCTTGTTATAGCCCGCCGCTTCACCGACCCAGGCGCGCGCCGCCGGGCTGATCAGAACGCCGCCGCCCGTGCGCTGGGGAAAGTCCATCAACAGGCGCAAGGCGATGGCGGCGCCCCAGGAATGGCCCAGGACCACGACGCGCGGCACGCCGATCGCGGTCAGGAAGTGCTCGATCAGTTCCGCTTCCCGGCCCGGCGACCAGGGGCCTTCTGGACGTTCGCTCCACCCCAGACCCGGCCGGTCCAGCCAGATCACGCGATAAGCCTCCAGCGCTGTCGAGAGCGCCATGAAGGGCTCAAGATAGGAGGTGGAGGCGCCGTGCAGCACCAGCAAAGCGGGCGCGTCCTCCGGGCCAGTGATGTGGTGGTGAAGTTGAACGCCGCCCAGCTCGATGAAACCGCCTGTCATGAAGTCATCCTCATTCGGTCGGTTTCCTCTGCGCGCCTAGAGCGCGCGTCCGGCGAGCTCACGCTCCAGCCGAGCCAGGGCGGGTCCAGCGGCGGGATGCAGCGGATACAGCGCCAGCGCTTCACGATAGGCCTCCATCGCCGCTTCACGCGCCTGTGCTTGCTCTAGCGCCCGGCCCAGAAGCGCCCAGGCGTCGTAGCGCCGCGCATCGAGCGTCACGGCCTGGTTCAACGCCTCAAGCGCGAAATCCCAGTCTGTTTCCTCGATGGCGAGTTCGGCGGAGACGACCCAGCCTTCGGCATAGTCAGGCTCCAGCGTGCGCAAATGGTCATAGCTGCGCCAGGCGGTGGTCTGATCGCCAGCCTCGCGCGCCTCGGCGCCGCGTTGCAGGAGAAGATCTGCGGTCGGCCCGGCCTGTTGCCGCCAGAGTGACCGGACCTGGCTGGCGATTTCTGCGGCGGCTTCTTCTCCGGGCGCGGTCAGCAGCTCATCGAGCTTTTCTTCCAGGCGCTCGGAGGCGGATTGATAGGCGCGCGGCGGTTCGGCATCCGGCGCGGGCGCCAGATCCAGTAGCGGCGTCGCCTGAACAGCGGCCAGAAGGCTCAGCAGCATCATGCAGGGGAGGATAAGCGAGACACAGGATGCGGCAAGCGCGCTATGCGGTTTTTTGAGAGATCAGTCCTGTCTTCATCAGGATGATGCTGATCGGCGCGCCAGCCAGAGATCCGGCGACAAAGGCGCGCAAGGCCTGGGGGATTTGAGGAAAGACCGTTGCGGCCGCCAGCTGAATGAGGATGGCGATCGCGAGAATGGCGAAACTGACCAATGTCCAGCGAACAGTTTTGCTCATAATGATCCCGTCGATTGCTCGACAGTAAAATTAGAAGGCCATCCGCCCGACTTCAACCGGATCGTCTAGAGATCGACGCCATGATCGCGCAGGGCTCTGACAGCCCCTTCGGCGCCTTTGAAGACATGGCCCTTGAAGCCCGCTTCGATTCCGGCGCGGATATTGTCATCGCGGTCATCGATGAACAGCACGTCTTCAGGCGCATGGCTGATGCGCTGGATAGTCAGCTGGTAGAGACGGGGATCGGGTTTGACCATCTTCTCGGCGCCGGAGACCACCACAGCGTCAAAGGCCGCGATCTTGGGATAGGTCTCTTGGATATGAGACCATTTCTCGGCCGGCAGATTGGTCAGGGCGTATTGCGCGACGCCCAGAGCGTTCAGGCGGTCGACCACCGCCTCCATGCCCGTGATCCAGCCGTCAAACATGTCCGGCCAGCGCGTCTCCCAGGCCGTGATCAGATCGGCCTTGTCGGGGTGCGCCTCGATCAGGGGCTTGCGGTTGTCCGCCATGGGCACGCCGCGATCATGCTCGGTGTGCCACGCCATCGTACAAACACCGCCGAGGAATTGCTCCACGGCGGCGTCGTCAGGCATAAGCGTTCTGTAGACCCGGCGCGGGTCCCAGTCGACCAGGGTATGACCCAGGTCCCAGAGAACCGCGCGCGACACGGCTGTCTAGCCGGCGCGGGCTTTGAAACGCGGGTCGGTTTTGTTGATCACGTAGACCTTGCCGCGGCGACGCACGACTTGGCAGTCGCGGTGGCGGTTCTTCAAGGACTTCAGGGAGCTGCGCACTTTCATGGTCGTCGCCCTAGCTTAATTAGGTATGAGGACGCAAACGGCCCCCGGAAAAATCAGGAGGGCGGGATTTACGCAAAGCTTAGAGCAGAGTCAACGCTTCTGGCGCCTCGCATGTGTGTGCGAGCAGCGCTATCATACAGCTTCGGTGAGGGGCGCAAGCATATAGTCAGGATCGTCATGACGCTAAGCACACTGTTCAAGGGCCTGGGTCTGGCCCTGGCCATATTCATGACCGCAGCCGCTGGCGCGCAGGAGATGAGCTTTGAGGACTGGGCGGACGGCTTCCGCCAGCGCCTGGCCGAGCATGGCGCAGAGCCCGCCACAATCGCGATCATGATGGACGGGCTGGAGCCTGATTCGCGCATCATCGATCGCGACCGCTCCCAACCTGAATTCGTGCGGCCGGTCTGGGTCTATCTCAATGGCGCCGCGTCCGACGCGCGCACCCAGAACGGGCTCAGCGCCCAGGCGCGCCATCGTGAGGCGCTTGATCAGGTCGAGGCGCAGTTCGGCGTCGATGCGGACATCCTCACCGCTATCTGGGGGCTGGAAAGCGCCTATGGCGTCATCATGGGGGATTTCGACATCGTGCGTTCGCTGGCGACGCTCGCCTGGGAAGGCCGCCGCCGACAGTTCGCCGAGAACCAGCTTCTGGCGGTCGCCGATATGCTCGAGCGCGGCTATGCGGATCGCGACCAGCTTGTAGGCAGCTGGGCGGGCGCCATGGGGCAGACCCAGTTCATCCCCACCACCTATCTTGAACGCGCCGTGGACATGCATGGCGATGGTCATCGCGATATCTGGACCACTGAAGCGGATGCGCTGGGCTCGGCGGCGAACCTGCTCGCCCGCGCAGGCTGGGAAACCGATGCGCCGGTGGTGACCGAAGTGACGCTGCCCGAGACCTTTGATTTCGCAGGCTGGGAAGAGCGCGACCGCCGCGCCGTCTCCGCCTGGGCCCTGGATGGCGTGCGACCGGCTCAGGGTGAATGGAGCCCGGACGATTTGTACCGTCCCGCCCGCATCGTCCTGCCGTCGGGCGCGCAAGGCCCGGCCTTCATGGCGTTTTCCAACTTTGACACCCTGATGCGCTACAACAATTCCACCGCCTATGCGCTGGGGGTCAGCTATCTGGCCAAGCGGCTGGGCGGGCTCGACGCGCTGCCGGACGGCTGGCCGGAAGACAATCCGCCGATCAGCCGCTCCCAGTCGCGCGAGTTGCAGCAGACATTGACCGATCTCGGCCATGACACGCGCGGCGTGGACGGCATCTTTGGGGCGAACAGCCGCCGCGCGCTGAAATCCTTTCAGGCCGCCAACGGCATGACGCCGGACGGCTATGCCGGTCAGCTGACCTATGAAGCGGTGATGGCGCGGGCGCGCTAGTCGCGTCAGGCGGGCGGCGTATCCTCGACCGCAGGGGTCAGGACCGCGTCGGCCGCCCGCACCCTGGGATGCAGCAGAGCCAGCGCGAAGCCGACCACGGCGAGTGCAGCGTTCAGCTCGAACGGGGCTGCGGGCGCAACGCTTTGATAGAGCCATAAGCCGGTGATCGGGGCGATCATGAAGCCCACCCCCGCCGTGGCGGTGGTCAGCCCCGCCGCCCGGCCTTGCTCTTCGGGCTCGACCGCCAGCGAGGCGCCGGCGGTGAAGCCCGAGCGGGCGAGGCCGAAGCCGAAACTGTTGAACACATAGCCGATCACGATGACCAGATAACCGGGCGCAAAGACCATGGTGACATTGCCCAAAACCACCATCACCGCGCCAATGGCCATCAGCACGCGCGGGCTGGTGTTCAGCACCGGGATCACCACCAGCTGAGCGAAGATCAAGCCGGCCGCGCCTGCCGTCAGCGCGATGGAGCCCAGCTGCAGCCCGCCTGCGGCGTCCATGCCCAGCCGGTCCATGATGTAAAAGCTCAGTGATTGCAGGCTGGCGGCCTGGGCCATCCACATGGCGCAGCCATAGATCATGAAGGCGGTCAGGCGCGGATCGCCCGCGAACTGGAACTGGACCAGCGGATTGATCGGCCGCCCTTTTTTCTTGGGCGGGGTCTGTTCAGGCAGGAACAGGCGCACGCAGATCGCCGCCGTCGCCACCATCACCGCCACCGCGATCATGAAGGTGGAAATGCCGATCCGGTGCGAGAAAAACCCCGCCAGCGCCGGGCCGATCACAGTGCCGAGGCCAAACGCCGCCGTCAGGCTCGACAGGGCGCGGGTGCGTTGGGCGGGTTCGGTGCGGTCAGCCACATAGGCTTGCGCGGCGGGGTTCGTCGCAGACCCCAGCCCGCCAAAGATCGAGCGCGCCATGGCCATGGCGATGATCGCGGCCATGGGCGGCAGCAGCCCCACCTGACCGGCCCAGGCGCCCGCGGCGAAGACCAGGCAGGATGAGGCGAAGGCGGACAGACCGAAAACAATCAGCGGACGGCGGCCATGACGGTCCGACAAGGCGCCCCAGACCGGACTCATGATCAGAAACAACAGGGCGGACACCGTGTAGATCGCGCCGACGAACACCTCGTCCACCTGAAGGTCCCGCGCCAGAGGCGGCAGGATCGCAAACAGCATGGAATTGCCGATCGAGGTCGCGATCAGACACAAAAACAACAGCCGGAAGGCGCGCCTGCGCGTCTGTTCACTCGAGGGATTGGCGGGATCATACAAAGGGGTCATGTGGCTACAGACTTAGGCCCGCGCTCGTCCCCCGTCCATGTTTATGAGAGCAGGGCCGCTATGCGCGCCGTCAGATGCAAGAGTCTTTCCCACCTCCTAACGGCTTGAAAACCGGGCTTTAAGCATCAGCGCGTATAACCGTCCCGAAATCGGACGTTGAAGGCGACAGAGTGGCAGGAGCCGCCGGGTCTTCAATGAACCTAGAACGGGTGGTGGGAATGTTTCAGATTATCGGGATTGTGGTCCTGTTTGCGATGGTGTTTGGCGGCTTTACGCTCGCCGGCGGCCATTTCGACATCATCATCAAGGCGCTGCCGTTCGAGCTGATGATGATCATGGGCGCGGCGATCGGCGCCTTCTTGATCAGTAACGCCTTTTCGACGGTCACCAAGACCGGCGCCGACTTCGCCAAGCTGATCTCGGGGCCCAAATGGGGCAAGCAGGATTATATGGACCTGCTGACGCTGCTCTTTCAGCTGACCAAAACCATGAAGACCAAGGGCGTCATCGCGCTGGAATCTCATATCGAGAACCCGCACGACAGCTCGATCTTCTCCGCCTACCCGAAAATCATGAAGGACCATTTCGCCATCGACTTCATCTGCGACACGCTGCGGATGATGACGATGAACCTGGAAGACCCGCACCAGGTTGAAGACGCGATGGAAAAACAGATCGAGAAGCACCACCACGAGGCCGCCACTCCGGCCCACGCCCTGCAAAGCATGGCGGACGCCCTGCCGGCGCTGGGGATCGTGGCCGCGGTGCTGGGCATCATCAAGACCATGGGCGCGATCGACTCCCCGCCGACCGTGCTGGGCGCCAAGATCGGCTCGGCCCTGGTGGGCACCTTCCTGGGCGTGTTCCTGGCCTATGGTCTGGTGGGACCGTTCGCGGCGCGTCTGAACGAGATCTACGAAGAAGAGGGCGCGTTCTACAAGATCATCCAGGCGGTTCTGGTGGCGCACCTGCACGGCAACGCCGCCCAGATCTCCGTCGAGATCGGACGCGGCAGCGTGCCGAGCTCCTTCCAGCCCAGCTTCGCCGAGCTTGAAGAAGCCAGCTCGAACGCGCCGACAATCTAACGCCTTCGGGCGCTCATAGAGACATTTCCCCTTGCGCCCGCCTTGGTCTTTGGCCATGGCGGGCGCTGTCATGACTGAAACCAGTGATCCTCACGGGCTCAAACGCCCGCACGCTGTTCTGGACTGGGCGGAAACCGGTCCGGTGGCTGTCGATGCGGGGGATGTGTACTTCTCTGCGGAGGACGGGCTGGCGGAAACGCGCTCGGTCTTCTTGCAGGCGGCGGGGTTTCCAGAGCGCTTCAACACGACGCGTCCCACGATCGTGGGGGAGCTGGGATTTGGCACCGGGCTGAATTTCCTGGCGTTGTGGGATCTGTTTGTGAAGACCGCGCCAGCGCATGCGCGGCTGCACTTCGTCAGCGTTGAAGGCTTCCCCCTGCGAAAGTCCGACGCGGAGCGGGCGCTGTCCGCCTTCCCCGAACTTCAAGCTCTGAGCGCTCAGCTCACCGCAGTCTGGCCCAGCCCGCACACCGGCGCGCACCGGCGTGTGTTTGAAAACGGCCGCGTCATGCTGACCGTGTTTCATGATCTGGCCGAGACCGCCTTGCCGAATATGGCGTTTGAAGCGGACGCCTGGTTCCTGGACGGGTTCGCGCCGGCCAAGAACCCCGACATGTGGGCGACCGATCTGTTCTCCGAGCTGGCCCGCTTAAGCGCGAAAGATGCGCCCGCAGTCACCTTCACAGTGGCGGGCGCCGTGCGCCGCGGGCTGGCGGCGGCCGGGTTCAGCGTCGAGAAAAAGCCGGGCTTCGGACGCAAGCGCGAACGGCTGGAAGCGATCTTCACCGGGGGGCGACCCGCAAGTGCGTCCACGCCGTTCCCGAACCCCGCTCCTATCGACGGCCCGATCGCTGTGATCGGCGGCGGCGTGGCGGCGGCGAGCCTGGTCAAGGCGTTCAGCTATCGCGGTCGTACGGTCGATGTCTTTGCGCATGGCGGTTGGGCGTCCGGCGCATCCGGCGCGCCGCGCGGATTGCTGACGCCGCGTCTGGAGCTGTCTGACCGGCCGCATAACCGGGCTTTGCTGGCCGCTTTTGACTATGCGCGCGTGATGTTTGGAGCCTTTGAGGGGTTTGAAGCGACCGGCGTGGCGCGGCTGGCCAAAGACGCGTCGGGCGCGGAGCGTCTGGCCCGGCTGGCGGAGGCGCTTGATGACGGCTTTTCATTTCTGGACGCGGACGCCGCCTCCTTGCGCAGCGGACTGGGCGGCCAGGCGGGCGCGCTGTGGATGAAGGGGGGCGGGCAGTTTCGTCCTGAGCGTCTTGTTCCGGCTCTGGCGAGCCATGCGGCGGTGCGGGACGGGCGGATCACCGGGCTTGAAGCGGTGGCGGGCGGCTGGCGACTGCAGGATGAAAAAGGTCAGCGTTTCGGCCCGTATGCCGGCGTGATTTTGGCGGGGGGCTGGGAGCAACACGCCTTGCTTGCAGGGCAGGGGCTGACGCTTGAGCCTACCGCCGGTCAGCTGGCGGTGTTTGAGAGCGGCTTTGATCTGCGCACGCCCGCCGCTTGGGGCGGCTATGCGGCGCGGCTGGACGGGGCGCTGATGGTGGGGGCGACCCATGTGAAACGCGCCGAGCCGGACTCAGATGACGAGGCGGAAGCGGCGCTTCGGGCGTTGGCGGCGGAGGCCCCGGGAGGCCCTGTGACGCTGGGCGCGCGCCTGGGCGGCTGGGCGGGCGTGCGCGCTGCGGTCGCGGATCGTCTGCCGCTGGCGGGCGCTTTGGCGCCGCGGGGCTTTGAAGAGGTTTGGCGCGGTCACGCCAAGGGCGGCCCGGCGCCTGTCTCTGTGAAACTGAACCCGTCCGGGCTGATGGTGCTAGGCGGGTTCGGGGCGCGCGGGTTCGCACACGCGCCCTTGCTCGCCGAGGCCCTTGTCAGCGCGCTCTGCAACGAGCCATCCCCGATGGAGCGCGCCGGGCTGGCAAGCCTGCATCCGGCGCGGTTGCTGTGGCGCGCCTTGCGTCGGGGCTGAAGTTTCAAACGACAAGGCCACCAGCGGACAGGCGTGCTCCAGGCAATTGGGGACCGTTTTGATTCGGGCCAGTCGCGGCCCGCCCAGCTGGACGGTCAGCGGTCCGGTTTGCAGTTGCAAAGACGGATGGCGCGACCGTTGTTCGGCGACGGGCCCGCTCACAAGCAGGACGCCGGCGGCGATGGACCCTACCGACAGGGCCAGGATGCGGTCGTAATGGGACACGGGCGTTCTCTCGTGTTTGTGCGTGTGTGCCTGTTAGATGCAGCCTGACCGGCTGTTGGATGCGGCGCCGAATTTGCTCGTTGAATTTGGACGCAGTTCTGGCTGGAGCATTTCGGCACGCATGACCGCCCACCTTGATTCCAAGAAGCTCGCTTCCCTGTCCTCCGGGATGTCCTGGCCGGGTGATGACCGGCGTCAGGGCGCGCGGCATATCTGGTTCCTGAACGCGGCGTTTGACCGGATCGCTTTCGACACGGCGCTGAAGCGCGTGGCGGACCGCCCCGCAGATCATCCCTTCGCCTTCGTCGTGACGCCGAATGTGGATCATCTGGTGCGGCTGCAGCGCGAAAGCGTGCTGGCGCATCTTTACGCACAGGCCTGGCTGACCGTGTGCGACAGCCGGGTGCTGGAGCTGATCGCCGACCTGTCCGGCGAAGCCCTGGACGTGACCACAGGCGCCGACCTGACGGCGGCTGTGTTCGAGCAAGTGATCGAGCCGGATGAGCCCATTGTGATCATTGGCGGCAATGACGCCGTCATTGCGGGATTAAAGGCGCGCTACGGGCTCAAGGACGTGCGCTGGCATCAGCCGCCCATGCACTTGCGCCACAAACCCGACGCGATTGCAGAGTGCGCCGCCTTCGTCGCTGATAATCCGGCGCGCTTCACCTTCCTCTGCGTGGGATCTCCCCAGCAGGAGCTGGTGGCCGAAGCCTGTCTGGAACGCGGCGATTGCACAGGGGTCGGCCTGTGCGTCGGCGCTTCGCTCGATTTTCTGTCCGGTCAGGCGCGTCGTGCGCCCAAATGGGTGCAGAGCTTGCGTCTGGAATGGCTGTTCCGTCTGGCCGAGCAGCCGCGCCGGATGTGGAAGCGCTATCTGGTGGACGGCTCACGCATCGCCTTTTTGTGGTGGTGCTGGCGTCGGGATCGAAAGCGCGTCCAGGCGTTTGAACAGCGACTCCTCGAGCGGCTCTGACGCCTGCCTGATACTCAAGTCATGACGCTGGGCGGCGCTGCACGCGCGGCCAGACGTCCGGCGCGCCAAAAGGCGCCGACAATTGGGTGGTATGGCTGTCATGCAAAAGAGTAGGGAATGGTGGGCGCGACAAGATTCGAACTTGTGACCCCTACGATGTCAACGTAGTGCTCTAACCAACTGAGCTACGCGCCCGCTATGGCTCGCCATAGGCTCTGTCCGCCCCAGGGGCGTCGAGAGAGGACGCGTAATAAGTCGGCGGGCTTGCTGGTGTCAATTGGCAAGGCTGCCGCTCGCTGATTGTTTTGCAGCTCTTCCGCTTTCGAGCCAGTGGCGCAACTATGCATCGGAATAGAACATTGCAAAAAAGCAACATGCATGGCGAAAGCGTTTCTAAAGTGTGTCAAATCTGTGATCCGGCCCTTTGACCCAACGCATTCCTGATCTAGAAAACCTGACAAGCGCATAACAATAGCGCGTACCGTCCCTGCCTTTTTTCAGGCGGGGTTCAAATCCGAAGGGGAACGATCGTGAGCATGACTAACAAAGAGCGCCTGTTGCGCTCGACCGTTCTGGCTGGCGTTGCGGCGCTGACCATGGGCGGCGCACCGGTTTTTGCACAAGAAGCCGAGCAGACCTCCGAGCAGGAAGAACAGGTTGAAGCCAGCGATGACCGCGTTGTCATCACCGGTTCGCGCCTGCGCCGCAACGAGTTCACCTCGTCGTCGCCGATCCAGGTGATCAACGCTGAAACCGCCGCCCTGCAGGGCATGGTGGATACGGCTGAACTGATCCAGGGCAGCTCTGTGGCCGCCGGTTCGGTGCAGTTCAACAACCAGTTCGGCGGCTTCGTCGTTGAAGGCGGCACCGGCATCAACTCCGTGTCTCTGCGTGGCCTTGGCGCCCAGCGTTCGCTGGTGCTGCTGAACGGCCGCCGCCCGGGTCCGGCCGGTTCCCGTGGCCAGGTCGGCGCGTTCGACCTGAACGTGATCCCGACCGCCATCCTGCAGCGTGCTGAAATCCTGAAAGACGGCGCAGGTTCGGTTTACGGTTCTGACGCCGTGGCCGGCGTGGTCAACCTGATCACCCTGACCTCCGTCGATGAGCCGACTGTGACCGCACAGTACAACGCGCCGTTCGAAAGCGGTGGCGAGACCTATGAAGTGTCCGGCGCCTATGGCCTGAACTTCGACAGCGGCAATGTGGTTCTGGCCGCCGAGTGGGGTCTTCGCGAAGACCTGTCCATTGGCGACCGCGATTACCTGTCCTGCCCGCGTGACGGCTATACCGATCCGCAAGGCAACAACATCGACCGCGAAGACCGCTCCATCCTGGCGGGCACCGAGCTGTCGGGTTGTAACAACATCTACTTCAACACCTTCATCGATGCGATCTTCGGCACCCGCTACATTCCGTCTCCCGATGGCGTGACGATTGGCGATGTTCCGGGCTACCGCCCGCGCCAGAACGGCCGCTATGACGATGCTGGCGGCGAAGCCTTCTACGAAGACGTTCTGAACACGCCGGAAGCGCTGACTGAAGACGCCATCAACAAGCAAGAGCGTTTCAGCTTCTATTCGCAGTCCAACTTCACGATCTTCAACGGCATCGAGTGGAACACCGAGTTCCTGTACTCCTACCGTAAGACGACCTCTGAAGGCTGGCGCCAGTTCTTCCCGCTGACCGGCGGCGCGACCTCTATTTTCGCACCGACCTACACCTATGCGAACGATCCGGGCTATGTGACTCCGGTCGCTTCGGGCATCGCACAGCCGGTTCTGCTGTTCCCGTCCAACAGCGAAGTGGAAGTGAACTACTACTCGCTCGCTTCCGGCCTTGACGGCGGCTTCGGCGCGGGCCTGGGTTTCCTGTCTGACTGGAACTGGGCTCTGGACGCGGTTTATTCGCGTTCCGACGCTGACTATGGCGGCATCGGCATTTCCGCCGAGCGTTCGGGCGACGTGCGTTTTGACGACGACGCACCGGTTCTCGACTACTTCTCCCCTGACATGCTGGCTGGCAATCAGGTCGACGCGCTGGTTGACGCCGTTGGCGTGGAGAACTTCGGCAACACCGTCTATGAGCAGACCACTGTCACCGGTTACGTGACGGGCGATCTGTTCACCCTGCCGGCCGGCCCGGTCGGCCTGGTGCTGGGCGCGGAATACCGCACCTTCTCCATCGACGATCAGCCGTCTGAAGCTTCGCGAAACGGCGACCTCTGGGGTTCTACTTCGGCTCAGGTCACCGCGGGCGAAGACACCGTGGTTGAGGCTTTCGCTGAAATCGAAGTGCCGCTTCTGGCGGGCCAGCCGCTCTTTGAAGAGCTGACCCTGAACGCATCCGGTCGTGTCTTTGATTACGACTCTGCGGGCAGCGACTCGGTCTACAAAGTCGGCCTGAACTGGCAGATCAACCCGCTGGTTCGCATGCGCGCCACGCAGGGCACCTCGTTCCGCGCCCCGGCGCTCTACGAGCTGTTCCTCGGCAACCAGTCTTCCTTCGTCGGCCAGCTTGCTATCGACCCGTGCGTTGACTGGGGTCAGAGCAACAACGACAACATCCGTACGAACTGTGCGGCTCTGGGCATTCCGGCTGACTTCGCTGGCGGTCCGAGCTCTGCAACGGTTCTGACCGGCGGCGGCGATGGCGTCCTGACGCCTGAGACCTCCGACGCTCTGACCATCGGCGCCGTGTTCACCCCGACCGATCTGAACCTGAGCATCGCCGTGGATTACTTTGAAATCCAGGTCGACAACCAGATCAGCCAGTTGGGTTCCGGCTCCATCGTGTCCGGTTGCTACAACGCGGACAACTTCCCGAACAACTTCTGTACGTTGTTTGACCGTAATGGCGACACCGGCGGCAATGACGCCTTCGCCATCACCGAAGTTCGCGACTCCTACATCAACGTGAACAAGCAGCGCACCGAAGGCGTGGACGTGACCGTGCGTTACGATCACGAGTTTGATTTCGGTGATCTGATCCTGGAAGGCCAAGGCACGTTTACGTTTGAAAACGTGGAAGAGCTGTTCGATCCGGCTCTGGAATCGGGCTTTGACTCCACGGACTTCACGGGCCGTATCGGTTACCCGGAATTCGTTGGCAACGCTCGCGTGGCGTTCCAGCGTGGTGACTGGACCGCGTCCTGGTTCATGGATTACGTCGCAGAAGTGTCCGAAGAAGGCTTCTTCGATCGCGAGACGACGTATTTCGGCGCCGATGCTATCCGTGATATCGAAGCTGAAGCTGTGATCTATCACGACGCATCCGTGCTGTATCAGCAGCCGACCTGGTCGGTTCTGGTTGGCGTGTCCAACGTGTTCGACGAGCATCCCCCGACGATTTCGTCCGGTTCCGTTGCACGTCGCGGCAATGTTCCGGTCAGCGGTTCCCAGTACGACCTTCGTGGTCGCACCGCCTTCGTCCGTCTCAACAAGACGTTCTAAGGACAGGGGCAGCAGGCCTAGGCCTGCGGACCAGACAGGGAAGGGCGGCGCACTGCGCCGCCCTTCTTTTTTTAACGTCTCCAGCGTGGTTGAACGGCGTTCAGCCCTTGCCGGAAACACATACAATCTTAAACTATGGTTGTGCTGGCCGGTCACCGGATGCCAGCTGTTATCAAGTAGGGGAGAAAGTCATGTTGAAGAAAGCGGCGCTCTCGGCCGCGCTCGTCATGACGACGTTCGCACCAGCCTATGGTGAGGTCACCGCGCAGCCGATTCCGATCGACGATTTTGCGCGTATACCAAATATCCAGTCCATCTCGTTGAGCCCTGAGGGGTCTGCGCTGTCCGCCATCATCGCTTTGCCCGGGTCCAATAATGAGGATACGGCGCTGGCGACGTGGGATCTCGACAACCCGTCTGCGCCTCCGGTGGTGACGCCCAGCGGCGACCGGATGAAGTTCCTGGCGACCACCGCACTTGGCGCCGACAGCATCTTCGTCATCGGCCGCCAGGAGTGGACAGGACGTCTTGCGGGTTGCGGCGAGGGCAGAACGACAGGTTCTACGGCCACGTTCGTGACCAAACCCTATTTGACGTCGGTCTCCCAGAATGATTTCGAAGAGGCGTTCGCTAGCGGCGGCCGCACGCTCGGCGTCAGTGAAGCGACCTTGCGCTGTTTCGAGCTGGCGGGGACCGCCGGCATCGTCAACACGCTGCCGCTTGATCCTGAGCATGTGATCATCAACCAGACCAATCAGGTCTCGTTCCAGTCCAATTATTACCGTTACAATCTGCGCACCGGTCAGCGCGAGTTGATCACGAGCGGTGGCGGCGGCTCGGCTCCCGCGCTGTTCAGCAGCCGTACCGGCGAACTGCTTGTTCGTAACGAAGTCCAACCCTCTGAAGGGGGCGACTTCGAAATCCGGACGCTGATCAAGAACCAACAGACTGGTGAATTCGAGCATCATACGGCGCTCGATACCCAGATCGGCGATCGCTATACGGTCAATCTGGTCGGTTTCACCGATGACGGGCAGTTCGCGTACGTCATCACCAACCGTTTCTCTGATAAAGCGGCGGTGTATCTGTATGACCTCAACACGCGTGAGTTCGACAGCGAAGCGCTGATGGCGCACCCCGACTTTGACGTGTCCAATATCGTGTTCGGCAATCAGCCGAGCAATTTTGGCGAAGTCATGGGCTTCACCTATCTGGGCCTGACGCCGACCACCTATTGGGTGGATGACCAGATGAACGCCATCCAGACCGGCCTCGAAGCGGCTTTCCCGGATCTGGAAGTCAGCATCATGGACTACTCGGACGGCTATGACATCGTGCTGTTCTCCACCGAGAGCCCAAGCAACCCGCCGACCTATTATCTCTTGCGCAACCAGTCCGAGGTTCAGCAGCTTGGCGCTTCGCGTCCCTGGATCGAGAGCGAAAACGTCGGCGAACAAAGCTGGGTGTACTATACGGCCCGTGACGGCCTTCAGATCCCGGCCATCCTCGACTTGCCTGCAGGTTGGGAAGAAGGCGATGCGCCGCTTCCCACCATCATCCACCCGCATGGCGGTCCCTGGGCGCGTGACTTTGGCGGTTGGGACGCGTCTGGCTGGGTGCCGTTCTTCACCTCGCGCGGCTATGCGGTTCTACGCCCGCAATATCGCGGTTCTGACAGTGTGGGTCGTGAGCTCTGGCTCGCGGGCGACAATGAGTGGGGCCAGGCCATGCAGGATGACAAGGATGACGGCGCAGCCTGGTTGGTTGAACAAGGCATTGCTGATCCCGATCGGATTGCGATCATGGGGTATTCCTATGGCGGCTTCGCCGCGATCGCTGCGGTTGTTCGTGAGAACAGCCCGTATCAGTGTGCGATCGCCGGTGCTGGCGTGAGCAATCTTTCGCGCATTCAGAACAACTGGAGCGAAAACTTCATCCAGCGCGTTCTGCAAGGCCGGACGCTTGGCGGCATGGATCCGATGAACAACACCGACAAGGCCAATATCCCGATCCTGCTGTTCCATGGTGATCGGGATGTTCGGGTGCCGATGTTCCACTCTGTGGATTTCTACAATGCGGTGCGCGATCAGGTGCCGGCGCAGTTGGTGCAGATCGAAGACATGCCTCACAGCCTGCCTTGGTATCCGCGCCATTTCCGCACCATGCTGAGCGCCATGGAAACCTATCTTGAAGAAGATTGTGGCCCTGGCGGTCTCTAATCTGACCTCAAGTCACGATAATAAAGAGCCCGCCCCGGAATGCCGGGGCGGGCTTCTTTGTGTCTTTAGGCTGCCGGTGGGGCTCAGGCCGCCGCCATCACCTTGGCGACTTCGTCCACGAGGTCCCGCAAGTGGAAGGGCTTGGAGAGCACTTTCGCCTGGTTCGGCGTCGCTTCGCCGGCATTGAGGGCCACGGCAGCGAAGCCGGTGATGAACATGATCTTCAGGCCGGTGTCGATCTGAGCGGCGCGGCGCGCCAGCTCGATCCCGTCAACACCGGGCATGACGATGTCCGTGAGCAGCAGCTCATAGGCGCCAGGGGCTTCCCCGAGCGCGTCCAGACCTTCCTCGCCATCGGCTACGGCGTCTACCTCATGACCGGCGCGATTGAGCGCCTTGGCCAGGAAGTCACGCATGGAGTCGTCATCTTCTGCGAGCAGAATGCGGGCCATCGCCGCCCCCTTGTTTGTTGTCCACCGGTATCGACGCTAGCGTGAACTCGTAAAAGTCCGCTGAACGCATGAACCCGGATGCAGGTTTTTTCTCAGTGCATCGTATGTCTCATTGACCTGGCTCGCACAGCGATGACAATCACGAAATGACGTCCGTTGATGATTATACCATTGGCCCGATAGAGGATCCGGTGATTGTCCACGCACCGGAGGTGCGGACTTCGCCGTTCATCTTCGCTTCCCCTCATTCAGGGCGGCGATATGAAAAGGACTTTCTTGACCAGGCGAGCGCGCCGCTCTCGGTCTTGCGCCGGTCTGAGGATGCCTATGTCGATCGTTTGTTCGCTCATGTCCCGGCTCTCGGCGCCAGTTTTGTGGAAGCGATTTTCGCGCGGGCCTTCGTGGATCCCAACCGAGGCCCCGACGAGCTTGATGCGCGCTTGTTTGACCGCGCGCCAGAGCAGGGGTTCAGTGCACCGAATGCGCGCACCTCAGCAGGACTGGGCGTGGTGCCGCGTCTGGCCGCAGACGGGCGATGTATTCATCCCGGCTTGATTTCCTATGCGGAAGGGCGCCGTCGGATAGACCGCTATTACCGACCCTACCACCTTGCATTGAAAGCAGAAATTCATGCCGCCACTGAGCGGTTCGGCTATGCCGTGGTGATTGACTGCCATTCCATGCCGTCCTCCAGCGCCCGCGGTGCGGACATGGTTCTGGGGGACCGGTTCGGTGCGTCTTGCGGTCGAAACCTCGTTAATCATGCAGAATCGTATTTTAAAGAACTCGGGTTTACGGTAACCCGGAACCGTCCGTATGCAGGGGGGTATACGACCGAGCATTATGGGCGCCCCGTCAGCGGCGTTCATGTTATGCAACTGGAAATCAATCGCGGATTGTATTTGCGAGAGGTTGAAGTTCGGCCTTCTGCGCGTATGGAGAGCCTGAAGGAGCGCCTGATAAAGTGGACTAAGTCCATGGTTTTTACAGAACACTCAGGTAGACTTGCAGCAGAGTAAAGTGTTTTGGAAAGCATATTTCAAACCTCTTGCCTCTGAAGAGTTTTGTGCTGTTGCGTTCACTTGCTACGCGAAGATGAGTGTGGCATATCTCAACAGTCATTGAAGTGTCGTGTTGCGGTGATGACGGGGGAGTCGCAACAGAAAGTTTGATCGAGGGTTTTCACAATGACCAATGCAATTGACCATCATGTGGGAAAGCGTATCCGTCGTCGCCGCCGTCTGCTGGGCCTGACGCAACAACAGCTCGCGCAGTCTGTCGGCATTCGCTTTCAGCAAATTCAGAAATATGAAAGCGGCGCCAACCGGGTGAGCGCATCGCGCTTGTTCGAGCTTGCAGAAGCGCTGGATGTTCCGGTTCAATATTTCTACGAAGGTCTGCAAGGCTCTGGCGAGTCTGCGGCTCCGGAAGGCGAGAACGTCGCTGCTGACGTGCTGTCGCAAAAGGAAACGCTGGATCTCGTTCGAGCATACTACAAGCTCAATGAGCGTCCGCGCCGTCGCCTGCTCGAGCTGGCGCGGTCTCTGGACCCGGATGCTCGTGGCGAGAGCGCTGCCTAATCTCAGGTCTGTGTAAACTGAGAGACTGATGCCTGATCTGGATATGGACGCAGAGCTGGCGATCGCTGCTCGACTTGCGGACGCCGCTCGTCCTATTGCTCTGAAACATTTCCGGACCGGGCTGAGCGTCGACGCCAAGCCTGCATCTGAATTTGATCCCGTCACCGAAGCGGACCGGGCGATCGAGGCGCAAATGCGCGCCTTGCTTGCTCAGTGGCGTCCGGAAGACGGCGTGCTGGGCGAGGAGCAGGCCGAGACTCCGAGCCGTTCAGGTCATACTTGGGTTCTGGACCCGATTGACGGCACGCGCGCTTTCATAGCCGGCCTGCCGACTTGGTGCGTGCTCATTGCGCTTTATGGCCCCGACGGCCCGCTGCTTTCCATCATTGATCAACCGTTTACGGGGGAGCGTTTCAGCGGCGTGTCTGGTCGCGGCGCGTGGCTTGACCATGCGAGCGGACGCGAGCCTCTGAAGACCCGCGACTCCGTGTTGCGTGTCGAAGACGCCATCGTGTCCACCACCGATCCGGGCCTGTTTACCGGCGCCGAAGCTGACGCGTTCGCCCAGATCGCGCAAAGCGCGAAGGTTCGGCGTTTCGGATTGGACGCCTACGGTTATGCAGCGTTGGCGTTGGGCGGTGTGGATCTGGTCATTGAAAGCGGGCTGAAGCCCTGGGATGTGGGCGCTCTCATACCCGTGGTCAGCGGGGCGGGCGGCGTCATCACCAATTGGCGGGGCGGACCGGCTCATGAAGGCGGCCAGCTGATCGCTGCCGCCAATCCTGGATTGCACGCCCAAGCGCTCGAGCGGCTTGCGGGCGCAGCGCTCTGATCCGTTAAAGAAAAAAGCCGGCCCGGATTGTTCCGGGCCGGCTTCTTCTCAGGCTTACCCGCCTGCATCACCTTCGGGTTTGAAGAACAACAGGGTCATGCGATCTGATTCACCGATTGCGTCATAGGGCGCGCGGTCAAACTCGGGGTCCGCAGGCTCGCCAAAGGCGGATGAACGTGAAACCGGCGGCAGGGTCCACACCCCGAACGGATGGTCCGCCGTGTCCATGGAATTGGCGTTGACCTCGCTGCTGTCGATCAGTTCAAAGCCCGCTTCCTCGGCCATGGAGATGACGAGGTCTTCTTGCACATAGCCGGTGCTGGCGCGGGGGTCCTGGACACGGTCCGCCGGCAGGCGGTGCTGCACCAGACCCAGAATGCCGCCCGGGGCGAGCACGTCATAAAAGTCGCTGAAGGCTTTTTCCGCCGCGCCGCGGCCCATCCAGGAATGGGTGTTGCGGAAGGTCACGATGGCGTCGACCGAGCCAGGCTCGCCCAGCGGGCCGCTTTCGCTGTCGAAGGTGGCGAGCTCGACATCGCCGAACCGCGGATCGTCGAACTTTTCCACGAAGCGCGCCTGAAAGGCGACGGCGCGTTCATTGTCGGCCGGAATGTCGGGCCAGACAGCGATGTACTGGCCGCCATTGGCCGTGATCCAGGGCGCCAGAATGTCAGTGTACCAGCCGCCGCCCGGCCAGATCTCCATCACGCGCCAGGATGGATCAATGCCGAAAAATTCCAGCGTTTCCATCGGATGGCGATAGGGGTCACGCGCCTGGTCTTCCTCGCTGCGCCACTCGCCGCTCATCGCCCAGGCCAGGGTGCCGGCTTCGGGGCGGTTTTCCTCCATCATCGCCGCTTCGTCGGCGGCCATGTCATCTTCGGTCAGCGCGGTTTCGCCGTCATCACTCATTTCGGCGGATGGCTCAGACGCGGTCATATCGTCCTCAGCGGGAGGCGCGCCGCACGCCGTCAGGAAGGCGAGGGCGGATGCAGCGGATAGTAGGGCGGTCAGACGTGTCATGGGCTCACTCCGGATTGGCCATAATTGCGTTTATCATAAAGGGATAACGATCCGCGCCACAATGGCGCTCGCGCGCCTCGGGACGCCAGTTTGAAAAAAATCTCCCCTCCCTCTTGCGAGGGCTGACGCGCTTTCCCAAATCTTTGGATGTAAGGCCGCCAAACGGGGCTTTACGGATTGCCGGACAGGCCGCGCTGCAACAGGCGGGCGGTTTGGATGGCGGACCTTGAACCATACACAGCCCTTGCGAGGGCCCGATCGCTTCCAAGGAGGATCGACACCATGCGTACCACTGATTTCACCCCGCTTTACCGTACGATTGTCGGATTTGACCGTCTGGCCAATATGATCGACAACGCGGCAAAGCTGGAGCCTTCGGGCGGCTACCCGCCTTACAATATCGAGCAGCTGTCCGAGCATGAATACCGGATCGAGCTGGCCGTCGCCGGATTTGGCGAAGATGATCTGGATCTTCAGGTTCAGGAAAACGTATTGACCGTTTCCGGCAAACGCATCCCGGCTGAGGATGCGGAGGACCGCAATTATCTGCATCGCGGCATCGCGGAACGCTCATTCGAGCGCCGCTTCCATCTGGCCGACCATGTCCAGGTGCGGGATGCTTCGCTTGCGAACGGTTTGCTGTCCATCCGTCTGGAGCGGGAGATTCCCGAGGCCAAGAAGCCTCGCCGGATCGCCGTAAACGGCAAGACGGATGCGAAACTCATCTCGGCGAACAAGGCGGACGCCGCCTAGCCGAGACAAGGCCCGGTCGGACGGACGTGCGTCGTCCCTCCCCCCGATTGTCGGCGTCTGGCTGATCGGGCCGCACTTTCTTTGACGACCTTCCCCTGATTTCAGACTTTGGCGGCGCTTCATCCTCAAGACGAAGCGCCGCTTTTTTATGTCAGAGAATTTCGTCCTTCAGGGCGGCGACGGCGTCACGCCACACTTTCGCGCTTGAATCAGAGGGCATGCGCCAGTCTCCGCGCGGGCTGAGGGCGCCGGCCGAGGTCAGCTTGGGGCCGTTGGGAACCGCAGAGCGCTTGAACTGGCTGGTCCCGAAAAAGCGCCGAGCGAACTCACCCAGCCAATGCAGGATCGTCTGACGATCAAAGGCGCGCTTGTCCGCCGCGCTCACATGGGGCGGCCAGTGGCCGCTCTCCGCGTCGCTCCAGGCCGCTTCCGCCAGAAAGGCGATTTTGGCGGGGCTGAAGCCGTGACGCACCACATAGTGCAGGAAGAAATCATTGAGCGGGTAGGGGCCGATGGCGTCTTCCGTGCTCTGGATCGCGCCGTCTTCGCCGGCCGGGATCAGCTCGGGCGAGATTTCGGTGTTCAGAACATCCAGCAGCGCTTTGGAAACCGGCGCGCCGTATTCCTCGCGCCGGGCG
The DNA here is from genome assembly GCF_000420265.1 of Oceanicaulis alexandrii DSM 11625. NCBI lineage: Bacteria > Pseudomonadati > Pseudomonadota > Alphaproteobacteria > Maricaulales > Maricaulaceae > Oceanicaulis > Oceanicaulis alexandrii. The sequence continues at coordinate 1,091,983 of NZ_ATUP01000001.1, read as the reverse complement.
GCCCATCCGATCAGGTGCTGGACCAAGGTCTTCGCCACGCCGCCATTCACATTGTAATGGCTCATATGGTCGCCGACGCCATAGGTGCACCAGCCCAGAGCCAGCTCGGACAAATCGCCTGTGCCGATGACCAGCCCGCCCTCATGATTGGCCAGGCGGAACAGATAGTCGGTGCGCAAGCCCGCCTGCACGTTTTCAAAGGTGATGTCGTACTGATTGGCGCCGTCTGAATAGGGATGATCGAGATCGGCCAGCATGCGTTCAGCCGCGGGTTTGATGTCGATCTCGCGATGGGTGGCGCCCAGGCCCTCAATCAGCGCCAGGGCGTTCGACCGCGTCCCCGCCGAAGTGGCGAAGCCGGGCAGGGTGACGGCGAGAATGCCGGCGCGGTCCAGCCCCAGCCGGTCAAAGGCGCGGGCGGTGACGATCAGCGCTTGCGTTGAATCAAGCCCGCCGGACACGCCGATCACGGCGGTTTTGATCCCGGTCGCCTTCAGGCGCTGGACCAGTCCCTGGACCTGAATGTTATAGGCCTCGTAGCAATCCTCATCGAGCCGGTCGGCGTCGTTCGGCACGAAGGGAAAGCGCGCGACCTCCCGCTGAAGGGGGATGTCCGCCTCAAGGTCCGGGTCCAGCGTGAAGCCGATTCGGGAGAAGCTGCGCAGGTCCTCCACATGACGGGCGCAGGAGTCACGCCAGGTGGATAGGCGTGCGCGCTCAGAGGTGATGCGGTCAAGGTCGATATCAGCGAAAAGCGTAGCCGGCGCATCATTGAGGAAGCGCTCGCCCTCTGCGATGAGATCGCCTTGCTGGTAGGCCAGAAGCTGGCCGTCCCAGGCCAGGTCCGTGGTGGATTCGCCGGTTCCGGCGGCCGAGAAAATATAGGCGCCCTGGGTGCGGCGAGACTGGGCGTCGCACAGGGCGGCGCGTTCACGCGCCTTGCCGATCGTGGCGTTAGACGCGGAGAGGTTGACCATGACGGTTGCGCCCGCCAGCGCCCCATACAGGCTGGGGGGAATGGGCGACCAGAAATCCTCGCAAATCTCCGCATGCACCACGAGGCCCGGCGCATCCAGCGCTTCAAACAACAAATCGGTTCCGAACGGCGCGATGTGACCGCCAACCGCAATTGTATCTTCGATCACGCTCGAGGAGTCAGCGAACCAGCGCTTTTCATAGAATTCGCGATAATTGGGCAGATAACTTTTGGGCACGACGCCCAGAAGCTGGCCGTTCTGCACCGCGAGCGCGCAGTTAAACAGCTGCCCGGCGCTGCGCAGGGCGCAGCCGAAAAAGATGAGGGGGCGCAGACCTTCACTGGCTTCGATGATCCGGGCGGCGGCGGCTTCTGAAGCGTCCAGAAGCGCGTTCTGGTGATGCAGGTCATCCACCGAATACCCGGTCAGCCCCAGTTCGGGAAACAGCGCCACGGCGGCGTGACGTTCATGGGCGGTGCGCACCAGCCCGATCAGGGTCTCGGCGTTGCGTAGCGGATCGGCCAGATGCACCTCGGGCGCAAAGGCTGAAATCCGGGCGAAGCCATGGCGATAGATATTCGTGAAAGCGGTCATCAGGTCACCGGTCAGAGGGGCGTGCGCCCCTTATGCTCAGGATGAGTATTTATCGGCTGACGGGGGAAACGTCCACTCAGGCGGCGTTGATATCGATCGCGTCCGTCAGGTCTTCGACCGTTTTGGTGAAGTTTGCGCCCAGCTTGGCGCCGGTGAACAGGGCGCGCGTGAACACGGCCTTGCGGGCGTCTGCGCCATGAAGGCGAGCAAAGGACATATCCGCGCCTTCAGCGTTCAGATGATGCAAATCGGCGCCGGACAGATCCGCGTAGCGCAGGCAGGCCTCGGCGATAGAGGCGGCCAGAAGCCGGTCATTGGGCAGGACGAGCGGGCCCAGTTGCACTTCGCGCAGATCGGCGTTGTTGAGCTTGGCGCCTTTGAGGTCCGCGCCGCGCAGGTCCGCGCCGCGCAGCGAGGCCATACGCAGATCCGCGCCGGAGAGTTTCGCGCCCTGCAGCTCCACGCCCTCCATGTCGAGGCCGTAGAGAATGGCGTTGCGCGCCTGCAGCGCGGTGAGGTTCCGGCCAGCCAGAGATTTCAGCCCGCGCAAATCCTTGTCGTTAAACGTGGAGGGCTCTCCCTCCGCGCCGCCGGTTTCGCACCATCTTGCATGACGGTCGAGCGCCTTGGCCGTCTCCCCGCCCGGATCGGCGATTTCAGGCGGCGGCGCGTCGCGCAAGGCGCCTTCCATATTGGCGCGCTGGAACTGGGCCATGTCCGTCTTCGCGCCGATCAGCACGCAATCACGCATGTCCGCATCGCTGAGGTCGGCGCCATACAGGTCAGCGCCTTGAAGATTGGCGCCGGGAAAGCGCGAGCCGCGCAGATTGGCGCGAGTCAGGCGCGCGCCGATCAGAACCGCGTCGGTGAAGTCAGAGGACTGGGCGACGGCGCCGGTCATCTTGGTTTGTGACAGGTTCGCGCCCTTGAAGCGGGCTTCGCTGGCTTCGCCGGCGCGTTGCTCATGGGTGATGACGGCGAGGCCTTTTTCGCGATCCACCTGGGCGATGGCGCCTTCGCGCAGATCGGCCTGGCTGAGATCGGCGCCGGTCAAGTCCGCGCCGCGCAGGATCACGCCGCGCATATCCGCCCGGTGCAGCACGGCGCCCGACAGGTTCGCCTGGCGCATATCTGCGGCGAAAATGGTCGCACGGGTCAGGTTGGCGCCGGAGAAATTGGTGCCTTCCAGAATGGCGCCGGACAGATCAGCGTCGGCGAGATTGCGACCGGACAGGTCCAGGCCCTTGAGAATCTTGTAGGAGAAGTTCGCCCGCGCGCCGCCCATGCGCCCGTTCATCAAGAACTCGTGCTTGCGACAGGCGTCATCAACCTCAAGCTGGCTCATGGGCTGATACTGGATGGGCTTGCCGATCATCTGCGGTCCGTTGCGGGTAAGGGCTCACGCGCCCAGAGAGGCGTAGTGTGGACGCAGTCCTCTTAACGCTATCTTGTCGCAAAGCGCGCAGATGCGGTTTTTACACCTGCCGGATCCGCGTCAGGCCGGCTTTGCCGAGACGGTCCAGCGCCAAATCGACGCTTTCGCCCGGCTCAAGGTTCAGGTCTGCGTCGAAAAGCGCGGGCCGCAAATCGCGCGCCAGCAAGGGCCGTCCCGTCTTCAGCCTGTGAAAAAATCCGGCGTTCATCGCCAGAGCCTGCGCTTCCCGCACGCCCTCCAGAACGTCGATGCCCGCGTCTTCCAGCATGGCGGCGCCCCGTCCCGCCACATGCTCGAACGGGTCGCGGCAGGCGATGATCACTTCAGCGGGACGCGCCTTGATCAACGCCTCGGCGCAGGGCGGCGTCTGGCCGTAATGGGCGCAGGGCTCCAGCGTGACGTAAACGCTCGCGTCTTGCGCGGCGTCACCCGCCTGCGCCAGCGCCTGGGGTTCGGCATGGGGGCGACCGCCCGGTGCGGTGGCGGCGGCGCCGATAATCCGGCCTTGCCTGACGATGACGCAGCCGACGGACGGGTTCGGCGCTGTTGCGCCGAGCCGGGCATAGGCCAGCGCCAGCGCCGCATCCATGTAGCGCAAATCCTCGACGCTGACCGGGCGCGCGCTCATCGGGTCTTAATCCGCAAAACTCAGGGGCTGGGCGCGGTCTTCATCGAGATAGCGCGCGGAGGTCGGCTTGAGGCCGTCCAGCTCGATCATCAGCGGATTGCCGGTGGGCACCTCCACCTTGACGATGTCGTCGGCGGAGACGTCAAACAGCATCTTGATCAGCGCGCGCAGGGAATTGCCGTGCGCGGAGATCAGGATGTCTTCGCCGGCTTTGATTTTTGGCGCGATCGTGTTGTGGAAATAGGGCGCGACGCGATCAAGGGTCAGCTTGAGGCTTTCCGTGCCGGGCAGCAGCGCCGGATCGAGCTTGGCGTACCGATCGTCAAAGCGTGGATGGCGCTTATCGTCTGCATCCAGCGCGGGCGGCGGGATGTCATAGGAGCGCCGCCAGATCTTCACCTGCTCATCGCCATGTTTCTCGGCGGTTTCCGCCTTGTTCAGGCCCGTCAGCGCGCCGTAGTGGCGTTCGTTCAGTAGCCATGTTTTCTCGACGGGGACCCAGACCCGGTCGACGCCCTCGAGCGAAAACCACAAGGTGCGGATGGCGCGTTTGAGCACCGAGGTGCAGGCGAAGTCAGGTTTGAAGCCGGCTTCGGCCAGCAATTGACCGCCGCGCTTGGCCTGTTTGACGCCTTCGTCAGTCAGGTCCACATCCACCCAGCCTGTAAACCGGTTCTCAAGGTTCCAGACGCTCTGGCCGTGACGGGTGAGCACAAGACGGGTCATGATGGCGTTCCTTTGACGGACAGACTGCTGTGGCGCGCGGTTTACCCCTTTTACCGCCTGTCCGTCGAGCCCATCTGCAGACGCATCCGTGTCTAGCCTGTACGCGCCCGGCTTGGTACAGGGGGCGCCCACCCGCCTTAGACTCGGTTTAGAGCCGGGACAGACCAAGGGAATGGACCATGTCGCCGTCCGAAACCGCTCTTCAAACCGCTCCGATCCTGGAGGCCATGCGCCGCACCTTGAGCCTTGAACAGGACGGCCTGGCGCAACTGAGCGCCGCGCTGGACGAGGTCAGCGTTGAGGCTGTGCGCGTGATCAGCGGGCTCAAGGGGCGCCTGATCTGCGCAGGCGTCGGCAAATCGGGCCATGTGGCGCGCAAGATCGCCGCCACGCTCGCCTCCACCGGCACCCCGGCCTCTTACGTGCACCCGGCTGAAGCCAGCCATGGCGATCTGGGCATGATCACGGCGGATGACGCCGTGCTGGCGCTGTCAAATTCCGGCGAAACCAAAGAGCTGGGTGATCTGATCGCCTATTGCCGCCGGTTCGGCGTGCCGCTGATCGGCATGACTGCGGGCGCGGAGTCTACGCTGGCCAAGGGGTCTGACGTGGTGTTGCTGTGTCCCAAGGCGCCGGAAGCGTGCGGAGAGACCCGGGCGCCCACGACCTCGACCACCATGATGATGGCGTTCGGCGACGCCCTGGCGGTGGCCTTGATCGAGGCGCGGGGCTTCACCGCGACCGATTTCGCCCGGTTTCATCCCGGCGGCGCGCTGGGCTCTGCGCTGGCGCGCGTGGATGAGCTGATGCACGCCGGCGACGCCATACCGCTCGCGCCCGAACTCGCCAGCATGGGCGACGCCCTGATCGTGATGAGCGAGAAAGGGTTCGGCTGTATCGGCGTGACCGATGGCGACGGCAAGCTGTCCGGCATCGTCACCGATGGAGATTTGCGCCGCAAAATGGGCCCGGATCTCATCGAGCAATCGGTGAAAAGCGTGATGACGGCCAGTCCGGTCACCACCAAGCCCGGTGCGCTGGCGTCCGACGCCCTGCGGATCATGACGGCGGGGAACCGCAAGATCACGCAACTCTTTGTGTGCGACGATCAGGGCAAGCCCGTGGGCTTGTTGCATATCCACGATCTTCTGCGCGCCGGCGTCAGCTAGGCGCGGCGATACGGCCCTTTGCCTCTGGCCCAAACGCGTTTTATGACACCGCACACCGTTCAGCCTACAGCATGACAGGGCATCTCCATGACCAAGACGGCGACCTCTCCCTTGCGCGCAGGCGTTATCGGCGCGGGTGTTTTTGGCGGCTATCACGCTGGCAAATATGTCGAGAACCCTGACACAACGCTGACGGCGATCTTTGACCCGGACGCGGAGCGGGCGCAGGCGCTGGCGGGTCAGCATGACGCGACGCCGTATTCCGATCTCGACGCGTTTTTGCAGGCTGTGGACGTGGTCACCATAGCCAGCCCGGGCGTCACCCATGCCGAGATGGGCGCCAAAGCGTTGATGGCGGGCAAGCCGGTGCTGATCGAAAAACCGCTCGCCGTCACCGGTGAACAGGCAGACCGTCTGGTCGCGCTGGCGGCTGAACATGATCTGGTCCTAGCCTGCGGGCACCAGGAACGCCTGGTCTTTGACGTGATGGGGCTGACGGCGATCCAGACGCCGCCCAAGCGCATCACCGCCTGGCGCGAAGGGCCGTGGAGCGGGCGCAGCACCGACATTTCGGTGACGTTTGATCTGATGGTGCATGACCTGGACCTCGCCCTGACCCTGATCGGTCAGCCAGAGGCCGAAACACTGAGCGTTGAGGGCAAGACCGAGCGCAGCGACAGTCTGGACGAGGTGAGCATCGAGGCGCGCTTTGAGAACGGCGCTGTGCTTGACCTCAAGGCCAGCCGCATCGCTAACGACCGCCGCCGCGGCATGGTGGTGGAGTATGACAGCGGCGTCATCGAGATCGATTTCGTGGCGCGTACCTTCAACAACACCACCGGGTTTGACCTCAATCCCGATTACATGGACACGCCTGAAGGCCGCGACCCGCTGGGCGCGAATGTGGCGCGGTTTGTCGATGCGGTGCTGGGAAGGGCGGACGGTCCCGCCGCGTCCGGCGAAGCGGGCGCCGCCGCCGTGCGGTTCGCGCAAGCTATAGACGCGATGGCGGCGCAGTAGACGTCACACTTGTTTGCTAATTCCGTACGCGGCAGAGTTGAAATGAACGTGGGCGCGCCGCAGGCCGCGCCGGCAAAGGGGATGAGAATGCGCACCGATCTTCAGCCGAACACCTGGGATTATGAAACCGAGGCGTTCGTGACGCCGACCGGCTTTCGGGAGTATGACGCGCGCTGGTGGTTCGGCCATCCGGGCTCTGACAAGCCGCCCCAGATCAATCTCTATGGCATACAGGCGCTTGGGCTGGGCCTCGGCACGCTGATCCATGAACTGGGCAAAGAGCCCAAGATCGTCACCGGTCATGATTTCCGCAGCTATTCGCTCAGCGTCAAGCAAGCGCTGGAAGTGGGGCTGATGCAGGCGGGCATTGAAGTCCACGACATTGGCCTGGCGCTGTCGCCGACCGCCTATTTCGCGCAATTTCATCTTGATATTGAATCGGTGGCGATGGTCACCGCCAGCCATAACTCAAACGGTTGGACCGGGGTGAAAATGGGCGTGGAGCGTCCGCTGACCTTCGGCCCCAAGGAAATGACCCGCCTGAAAGAGATCGTCCTCAATGATGAGGGCGTGGCGCGGCCGGGCGGCGGATATGTGCGCGAAATGGGCGTGGCGGACGCCTACAAGGCCGAGCTGTCAGACAGTCTGTCGCTGAAGCGCAAGATCAAGGCCGTGGTCGCTTGCGGCAATGGCACGGCGGGCGCGTTCGCGCCGCAAGTGCTTGAGGCCATGGGCGTTGAGGTCATCGCCATGGATTGCGAGCTCGATCACACCTTCCCCAAATACAACCCCAACCCTGAAGACATGAAAATGCTGCACGCCATGTCGGCGCGGGTGAAGGAGACCGGCGCGGATCTCGGTCTCGCCTTTGACGGCGACGGAGACCGCTGCGGCGTGGTGGACAATACCGGTGAGGAAATCTTCGCCGACAAGGTGGGCCTGATGCTCGCCCGCGATCTGTCCGAGCGCCATAAGGGCGCGAAATTTGTGGTGGACGTCAAATCCACCGGCCTGTTCGCCATCGACCCGGTGCTGAAAGCCAATGGCTGCGAGACCGAGTACTGGAAGACCGGCCATTCCTACATCAAGCGCCGCGCCAATGAGCTGGGCGCGCTGGCGGGTTTTGAAAAGTCGGGCCATTTCTTCCTGCAGCCGCCGGTGGGGCGCGGCTATGACGACGGCATCGTCGCCGCGCGCTGCATTCTGGAAATGCTGGAACGCAATCCCGGCAAGACGGTCGCGGATCTGAAGAACGACCTGCCCGTCAGCTATGGCTCGCCGACCATGTCGCCGGCGTGCTCGGATGAAGAGAAATATGGCGTCGTTGATCGCATTGTGGCGGCTTTCCAGAAACGCCATGCCGACGGCGTACAGCTGGCGGGCCGTACCATCATCGATGTGAACACCGTCAATGGCGTGCGCTTCACGCTCGAGGGCGGCGCCTGGGGGCTGGTGCGCGCCAGCTCCAATACGCCCAACCTTGTGATTGTGGTGGAAAGCCCCGACAGCAAGGACGATGTGAGAGCGATCTTCGCCGCCATCAAGGACGAGCTGGCGAACCATCCCGAGATCGGCGCGTTCGATCAGGAGCTGTAAGAGCGCATCTCAGCCTGTTTTTTTGAGTTGTCACATTCTGGCCGGAATGGCCTATCACAGACGCCTTTTAGATCTCGACTGTCCCAAGGAGACCCCCCATGCGCGTAGCAATGATCGGCACCGGATATGTGGGGCTCGTGTCCGGAGCCTGTTTTGCAGACTTTGGTCACCATGTGACCTGCATCGACAAGAATGCGGACAAGATCGAACAGCTGCGCTCTGGCGGCGTGCCGATTTACGAGCCGGGGCTGGACCTGCTGATCGAGCGCAATGTGCGCGAGGGGCGTCTGGATTTTGAAACCGACCTGACCGAAGCGGTGAAGGCGGCGGATGTGGTGTTCATCGCGGTGGGGACGCCTTCGCGTCGCGGCGACGGTCATGCTGATTTGAGCTATGTCTATGCGGCTGCCGAAGAAATCGCTCAGGCCATGGACGGCTTCACGGTCGTTGTGACCAAGTCCACCGTGCCGGTCGGCACCGGGGACGAGGTGGAGGCGGTGATCCGCAAGACGCGGCCTGACGCGCAATTCGCTGTGGTGTCGAACCCTGAGTTTCTGCGCGAAGGCGCGGCGATCGAAGACTTCAAACGCCCGGACCGTGTGGTTGTGGGGGTTGAGGACGACAAGGCGCGCGAAGTGATGCGCGAGCTCTACCGGCCTCTGTTCCTGAATGAGACGCCGATCGTATTCACCGCGCGCCGGACCTCGGAGCTGATCAAATACGCCGCGAACGCCTTCCTGGCGATGAAGATCACCTTCATCAACGAGATGGCGGATCTGTGCGAGGCCGTCGGCGCGGATGTGCAGCAAGTGGCCAAGGGCATCGGGCTCGATAACCGCATTGGCGGCAAATTCCTGCACGCCGGTCCCGGCTATGGCGGGTCATGCTTTCCAAAGGACACGCTGGCGCTGACGCGCACGGCCCAGGAATATGACAGCCCGGTGCGTCTGGTGGAGACGGTGGTCGAGATCAATGACGCGCGCAAGGCGGCGATGGCCGACAAGGTCATCAAGGCGTGCGATGGCGATGTCGCTGGCAAGACCGTGGCGGTGCTGGGTCTGACCTTCAAGCCGAATACGGACGATATGCGCGACGCGCCCAGCCTCGACATCATTCCGGCGCTTCAGAAAGCCGGCGCGAAGATCAAGGCCTATGACCCGGCCGGCGCGCTGGAGGCGGAAAAGCTGCTCAATGATGTGGAGATGACCACAGGCGCTTATCTGTGTGCGGAAGACGCTGACGTGATGGTGATCATCACCGAATGGAACGAGTTCCGGGCGCTTGATCTTGACCGGGTCCGCGAGTGCATGAAGGGCTCAGTCCTGGTTGATCTGCGCAATATCTATGATCCCGCAGACATGACTGAACGCGGCTTCAAATATGTCAGCATCGGACGATAGCCACAGACTCGCCTGAAACCTGTCGCAGTAATTGTTGAAGCCTTTCGTGCGATTACGGCATGTCTTTCGCTAGTCAGGGTCCAGCGCTCTGACTATCGAAGACAAGCGCGAACGGTTTGAGCTCAGGAGCAGTCTATGTGCGGTATTGTCGGCATTGTCGGTTCGACCCAGGTCACTGAACGTCTCGTGGACGGGCTGCGGCGGCTCGAATACCGCGGATATGATTCAGCCGGCGTCGCTGTCATCACCCCTCAGGGCGTGCTCGAGCGTCGCCGGGCGCCCGGCAAGATCGCCGGTCTGGATCAGGCGATCGCAAGCGCGCCGACCGATGGCGTCATCGGCATCGGTCACACCCGCTGGGCCACTCATGGCGCTCCCACCCTTGAGAACGCGCACCCTCACGCATCGGGGCCGGTGGCGATTGTTCATAACGGCATCATCGAGAACTTTCAGGATTTGCGCGGGGAATTGAAGACTGAAGGTTTTGACTGCGTCACGCCGACCGATTCCGAAGTCATCGCGCATCTGATCGCATCAGGCCTCAAACAGGGCCTCGACATGGCCGCGGCCTTTAATGCGGCGGTGGACCGCTTGCGCGGCGCCTATGCGCTGGCGGCGCTGAACGTGGACGAGCCGGGTGCGCTCTATGTGGCGCGGTCGGGCTGTCCGCTGGTGGTGGGGCTGGGCGAAAGCGAAGGCTATGTGGGCTCGGACTCCCTTGCGCTCGCGGGCTGGACCAACAAGGTGATCTATCTCGAAGAGGGCGACCGCGCGGTTGTGACCGCCGATGACGTGCGCATCCTCGACGCGGAGAAGCGCCCCGCTAATCGCGAAGTGCATGTGTCTCGCGCCGTGGCCGGGTTCGCCGACAAGGGCGAGTATCGCCACTTCATGGAGAAGGAAATCCATGAACAGCCCGACGCCATCGCCCATACCTTGTCGCGCTATGTCGATGTGGATGCCGGGCGGTTCAACACGGGTGAGCTGCTCGATTGGGCCAATATCAATCGCTTGCTGAGCACGGCGTGCGGCACCGCGTATTACGCTGGCGCCATCGCCAAGCACTGGTTTGAAGCTCACGCCCGATTGGCGGTCGAGATCGACGTGGCGTCGGAGTTCCGCTATCGCGATCCGGTGATCGGCCCCAGGGACGCTGCGCTGTTTATCTCGCAATCGGGTGAAACCGCCGACACGCTGGCCGCGTTGCGGTACTGCAAGGCCGCGGGCGCGAAGACGCTGGCGGTGGTGAATGTCGCTGAGTCTTCCATTGCGCGGGAAGCGGACGCGATCGCTCAGACCCAGGCCGGCCCTGAAATCGGTGTGGCGTCCACCAAGGCTTTCACCGCGCAATTGACCGCGCTGGCGTGCCTCGCCATCGGTGCAGGCCGGGCGCGGGGTGTTTTGACCGAAGCGGACGAAGCGCGTTTCGTCACAGAGCTTCTCGAAGCGCCGCGTCTGATCAACGCCGCGCTGGCGGCGGAGCCGCAGATCGAGGTGATCGCTCATCGCCTGACCCAGGTGCGCGATGTGCTCTATCTGGGACGGGGAGTCTACCACCCGCTGGCTATGGAAGGCGCGCTGAAGCTCAAGGAAATCAGCTATATTCATGCCGAAGGCTATGCCGCCGGCGAGCTCAAGCATGGCCCGATCGCGCTGATTGAAGAGGGGACGCCGGTTGTGGTGGCCGCTCCGTATGACGGCCTGTTTGAGAAGACGCTGTCCAACATGCAGGAAGTCGCCGCCCGCGGCGCCGAGGTCATTCTGATCACCGATCAGAAAGGCGCGTCGCTTGCAGGCGACGCGGCGTCCCATGTGGTGACCATGCCCGATTGCCCGGATTTCATCCGGCCCATCGTCGCGGCGGCGCCGATCCAGCTGCTCGCCTATCACACCGCCTCGCTGAAAGGCACGGATGTGGACCAGCCGCGAAATCTGGCAAAGTCTGTGACGGTTGAATAAACCGGCTCGCGCAGACATTGCGGCGGGGCGGCCCACAAGCTATCAACCACGCAGAACACGCTAGGGGGTGAGTATGTCGCGGGCCGTTCGCAAAGCTGTAATTCCGGTCGCCGGGTTCGGGACGCGTGTCCTGCCCGCCACCAAGGTCATCCCCAAAGAATTGCTGCCGGTCTATGACCGACCGGCACTGCAATATGTGGTCGATGAGGCCATCGCCGCCGGGATCGAGCATTTCATCTTCATCACCGGGCGCAACAAGGGCGCGATCGAAGACTATTTCGATCACGCCTTCGAGCTGGAAGCGGCGCTGGCGCAAAAGAACAAGACCGCGCTTCTGGACACCCTTGATGCGCTGCGCCCTGAAGCCGGCGCGTGCAGTTTTGTGCGACAGCAGGCCCCCAAAGGCCTGGGACACGCCATCTGGTGCGCGCGCGATCTGGTAGGCGATGATCCGTTCGCGGTGATGCTGCCCGACATGATCATGGATGGCGCCAAGCCGTGCCTGAAGGGCATGGTCGACGCCTATGCCGGAACGGGCGGCAATATGGTCTCCGTCGAGGCCGTGCCGCATGAAGATGTCTCAAGATACGGCGTGATCGAACCCGGTGAGGACAAGGGCGTGCTTCTGGAAATGACGGGCATGGTGGAAAAGCCGCCCGTCGATCAGGCGCCGTCCAATCTGATGCTGTCGGGCCGTTATATCCTCGAGCCGCAGATCATGGATCTGCTGGGCGCTCAGGCGCCGGGCGCGGGCGGCGAAATCCAGCTGACGGATTCCATGGTCACGCTTTTGAAGAGCCGACCTTTCCACGCTTACAAGTTTGACGGCGTCACCTATGATACCGGCTCGCCGCAGGGCTATCTCGAAGCGTTTGCGGCGATGGCGCTGAAGGCGGACGAAACCGCGAGCACCGCGCTGCTGTCGGGTCTTCTGAACGGTGAGCGGCGGGTTTAGGACGCCGCTTGCCGGATCGCTTCGGCCAGATCTTCGGCCACGGAGGTGACCAGCTGGTCGTCGTCGCCCTGGGTCATCACCCGGATCAGCGGCTCTGTGCCTGATTTGCGCAAGACCAGACGGCCCTGATTGCCCAGTCGGGCTTCGGCGTCGGCTTGCGCCTTCTGCACGCTTTCAAGCTCCAGCGGCGAAGCGCCCTGATAGCGCACATTGATCAGGACCTGCGGGGCCGGCTCGAACAGATGGCAGATTTCGCTCGCGGGCTTCTGCGCGCGGACGCAGCTCGCCAGAACCTGCAGCGCGGCGATCAGACCGTCTCCGGTGGTGGCGTGATCAAGCAAGACCACATGCCCAGACTGCTCGCCGCCCACATTATAGCCGCCGCTGCGCATGGCTTCGACCACATGGCGGTCGCCCACCTGGGTTCTGATCAGCTTGAGGTTTTCTGACGTCAGGTAACGCTCCAGACCGAAATTGCTCATCACCGTGGTCACCACGCCACCGCCGCGCAGCTGGCCGGTGTCATACTGGTCCTTGCCGATGCGGGCGATGATCTGGTCGCCGTCGATCAGATGGCCTTTCTCATCACACAAAATGGCGCGGTCTGCATCCCCGTCGAGGGCGATGCCGATATCCGCGCCCAGCTCGCGCACGGCCGTGATCATGGCGTCTGGCGCGGTGGAGCCGCACTCGCGATTGATATTGGTGCCGTTGGGCGACACCCCGATCGGGTGAACGTCTGCGCCCAGCTCCCACAGGGCGATCGGCGCGGTCTTGTAGCCGCCGCCATTGGCGCAATCGACGACCACCTTGATACCCGCCAGCGACAGCTCGCGCGGAAAGCTCGCCTTGGCGCCCTCGATATAACGACCATAGGCGTCTTTATAGTGATCCAGCTTGCCGATCTTCTCGCCGTCCACGGATGAGGCGTCAGGATCCTGCTCGATCAGGCGTTCGATCTCCAGCTCGCTATCGTCCGCCAGCTTGAAGCCGTCGGGGCCGAACAGCTTGATTCCGTTATCGGTGTAGGGGTTGTGAGACGCAGTGATCATGATGCCGAGATCGGCGCGCATGGAACGGGTCAGCATGCCGATGGCGGGGGTGGGGCAGGGGCCGATCAGGCGCACATCCATGCCGGCTGCGGTCAGCCCGCCCACCATGGCGTGTTCGATCATGTAACCCGACAGACGCGTGTCTTTGCCGATGACGACCATATGCCGCCGTTCGCCCTGACGGACGAAAGAGCCGATGGCCCGGCCCAGCTTCAAGGCGACTTCGGGGGTCATGGGAGGTTGGTTCGCCCGACCGCGAATGCCGTCAGTGCCAAAATACTGTTTCATGGGCTCGGTCCCCGTGCTGGCTACGGTGCTGAGGTGGTAGGCTGATCGGCGGCCCGATGCAATCGCGCGCCCTTGTTGCGCATACGGTGAAATAAAACGACAGGCTTCGTGACTTTTCTCCAAACACCGAAGCCAATATGAGCGTGTCGTCATCTTATTCGCACAGCGTCAGGAATCCGCGCCATGCTGCCTTTCATCGATCTCGCCACACAGCGCGCCCGCCTTCAGCCCAGGCTTGATCAGGCCATCGCCAAAGTTATCGAGGAGGGGCGCTATATCTTCGGGCCTGAAGTCACCGAGCTTGAAGAGCGTCTGGCGCAGTTTGGCGCAGCCAAGCATGCGCTGACCTGCGCCAACGGCACCGATGCGCTGGCCTTGCCGCTGATGGCCTGGCAGGTGGGCGAGAAAGACGCGATTTTCGTGCCGAGCTTCACCTTCGCCTCGACGGCTGAAATGCCGGCGCATCTGGGCGCGCACCCGGTGTTTGTGGACATCGACCCTGACACCTATTGCATGGACCCTGCACATCTGGAGCAGGCGGTCGCCTGGGCGAAGGCGGAAGGCCTGAACCCGCATACGGTGATTGCGGTGGACCTGTTCGGCCAGCCTGCGGACTATCCGGCGATCGCCGAGATCTGCAAAGCCAATGGCATGAAGCTGATCGCTGACAGCGCCCAGGGCTATGGCTGCACCCTGAACGGTCAGCACCCCGCCCAATGGGCGGATGTGACGACCGTCAGTTTTTACCCGGCCAAGCCTTTGGGCTGTTATGGCGATGGCGGCGCGGTGCTGACCCAGGATGACGAGCTGCAGCATCTGATGAAGTCGCTGCGCAATCATGGCGAGGCGGATGAGCGCTATTACTATGCCCGCATCGGCCTCAACTCGCGTCTGGATACGATCCAGGCCGCGGTCCTGTTGCTGAAGCTCGAAATCTTCGCAGACGAAATAAAGAGCCGAAATGTGGCGGCGGACGCCTACGCCAAGGGCTTTGGCGATGTTGTGAAGGCCCCCAAGGTGATCGAGGGCGGCGTTTCCACCTGGGCGCAATACACTGTGGAAGTCGAGGATCGCGACGCCTTCCGCGCCAAGCTGGCCGAGCGTCAGGTTCCGACTGCGGTCTATTATCCGGTGCCGCTGCACCTTCAGGACTGCTACGCCGCGTTCAAGCAGATGCCGGGGGGGCTGCCGGTCACCGAGGCGGCGGCAGGCCGCGTCGTGTCGTTGCCGATGGATGCGTATCTGGAAGGCGAGCGGCTTGAGCAGGTGATCGCAGCGGTGCGTTCTGCGGTCTAAGTCAGCGCGGGCGCAGGGCTTTGATGCTGCGCCGCCAGGGCGAATCTGATGCGTGAAAGCGGGCGGTCCATTCGGGCCGCCCGTTTCATATTCGCTACAAGCGCCCAGAATTATGGTGCGCTGCACACAAGGTTTGATTTGACCGGTTTCTAGACTTTGCAAAAGTCCATAAACTGACTACCACAACCGCTGATCATCTCCTGACCAAGGGACGTCGACATGACCGACATCCACTCGCGTATTCGAGCTTATGCGCAGCGCTTCAATGGCAGCTCCGCCGAGCCGAGACGCCGCCTCTCGCCGCATCTGCAGGCGCTGGAAGCGGAAGCCATTCATATCATGCGCGAAGTGGCGGCGGAGTTTGAGCGCCCGGTCATGCTTTACTCGATCGGCAAGGACTCCACGGTCATGCTTCATCTGGCGATGAAGGCGTTTTTCCCGTCCAGGCCGCCATTCCCCTTCCTGCATATCGACTCCCTGTGGGAGTTTCAGGCCATGGGCGCCTTCCGCGATACGCTGAGCGAAGCGCTGGGGCTCGACATGATCGTCTGGGTCAACGAAGACGGTCGCAAGCAGGCAATCAATCCGTTCACGGACGGCTCGGCCCTGCATACCCAGGTCATGCGCACTGAAGGACTTTTGCAGGCGCTGAATGATGGTCAGTATGATGCGGCTTTCGGCGGAGGCCGCCGCGATGAAGAGAAATCGCGCGCCAAGGAGCGCGTCTTCTCGTTCCGCAACACGGCGCATGCCTGGGACCCGCGCAATCAGCGCCCAGAGCTCTGGCGCACGTATAACACCCGCATCCGCAAGGGTGAGAGCATCCGTGTGTTCCCGCTGTCCAACTGGACCGAAGTGGATATCTGGCAATACATCCTCGAAGAGGACATCCCGATCGTCCCTCTTTATTTCGCAGGCGAAAGACCCGTTGTGGAGCGTGACGGCACGCTGATCATGGTCGATGACGACCGGATGGATTTGCAGGCGGGCGAAACGCCGCAAATGCGCAAGATTCGCTTCCGTACGCTGGGCTGCTACCCGTTGACGGGGGCGGTGGAGAGCGAGGCGGAAACGCTGGACGACATCGTACTGGAGATGCTGACCGCGCGGACGTCTGAACGCGCTGGCCGCCTGATCGATTTTGACGAGGCGGGCTCCATGGAGAAGAAAAAGCGCGAGGGGTATTTCTAAGATGGCTGATGATGCGATCCGCACGGAAGTCACAGAACGCCTCACGCGTGCAGGTGAAAACGGCGTTCTGCGCGTCATTACCTGCGGCTCGGTGGATGATGGCAAGTCGACCCTGATCGGCCGCTTGTTATTTGATTCCAAGCTGCTTTTTGAAGATCAGATCAAAATTCTCGAGCGCGATTCCCGCAAGCACGGCACGGCGGGCGAAGAGATTGATTTCGCGCTGCTGCTGGATGGTCTGGAAGCCGAGCGAGAGCAGGGCATCACCATCGACGTGGCCTATCGGTTCTTCAACACCGAGAAGCGCAAATTCATCGTCGCCGACACGCCCGGCCATGAGCAATATACGCGCAATATGGCGACGGGCGCTTCAACAGCCGACCTCGCCATCATTCTGGTGGATGCGCGCAAGGGCGTGCTGACCCAGACCAAGCGTCATACCTATATCGCCAACATGATGGGCATTCGCCACGCCGTTGTGGCGGTGAACAAGATGGATCTGGTGGATCATTCGCGCGCGCGTTTCCATGAGATCGTGTCCGAGTATCTCGGCATCGCCGAAGACCTGGGATTTGCGTCCATCACGCCAATCCCGATTTCGGCGCGCTATGGCGACAACATCTTCTCGCGCTCGGACGCCATGAAATGGCATGACGGCCCGACGCTGATGGAGCATCTGGAGCGTGTGGACACCAACGCCGACAAGGAAGCGGCCTATGCCTTCCGCTTCCCGGTGCAATGGGTGAACCGTCCCAATCTTGATTTCAGGGGCTTTTCCGGCACGGTCGCTTCGGGGATCGTGGCGCCCGGTGATGACGTGGTGGTCGCCCATTCGGGCAAAAGCGCCCAGATCGCACGCATTGTCACGGCGGACGGCGACCGCGACAGCGCGAAGGCTGGCGATGCGGTGACCCTGGTCCTGGACCGCGAGATCGATATCGCCCGCGGCGACATGCTCACTGATCCGCAGCAGCGCCCTGACGTGTCTGATCAGTTCGCAGCCGAAATACTTTGGATGACCGACGAAGAGATGCTTCCCGGTCGGTCCTATCTGTTGAAGGCCGGCGGTCAGATTGTTCCGGCGTCGGTGACGACCCTCAAGCACAAGCTCAACGTCAACAGCTTTGAGAAAGAGCCGGGCAAGTCGCTCAAGCTCAATGAGATCGGCGTTTGCACCCTGTCGACCTCGCGTCCCATCGCGTTCGACCCTTATACCGATCAGCGCGAGACGGGTTCTTTCATCCTGATTGATCGCTTCACCAACCAGACGGTGGGCGCGGGCATGATCGAGTTCTCTTTGCGCCGGGCGAGCAATATTCACACCCACGCCATGGATGTGAACAAGGATCGCCGCGCCGAAATGAAGGGTCAGAAGCCCGCCGTGCTCTGGTTCACGGGGCTGTCAGGCGCCGGCAAATCCACGATCGCCAATCTGGTCGAGCGCAAGCTGGCGGAAGCGGGGCGTCACACCTATTCGCTTGATGGCGACAATGTGCGCCATGGGTTGAACAAGGATCTGGGTTTCACCGATGTGGACCGGGTGGAAAACATTCGCCGCATTGGCGAGGTGGCCAAGCTGTTCGTGGATGCGGGCCTGATTGTAACCTGTTCGTTCATCTCGCCCTTCCGCTCTGAGCGTCAGATGGTGCGCGAGCAAGTGGAAGCGGGTGAGTTTGTCGAGATCTTCGTCGACGCGCCGCTTGAGGTCTGCATCGAGCGTGACCCCAAAGGGCTCTACAAGAAGGCTCAGGCTGGCGAGATCAAGAACTTCACCGGGTTTGACAGCCCGTATGAAGCGCCAGAGACCGCCGAGATCCACCTCAAGACGGATGATTTGTCGGCGGAAGACGCCGCCGAACGCGTCATCGAGGCGCTGATCGAGCGCGGCTTTATCGGCTAGAGCGGCGTCTGGCTGAGCGTCAGCCGCGGTGACTAGCGCGGCGGCTGACCCCAGGCGACGAACGCGCCGTTCTTGTAGCCGTCAGCGGTCTTGCCATAGCGGAAAGGCGCGCCGTCCGGACCGGTCACCGCGCCGCCGGCGGCGTTCAACACCGCATGGCCCGCGGCGGTGTCCCATTCCATCGTAGGACCAAAGCGCGGATAGAGGTCTGCTTCGCCCCCGGCGAGTTTGCAAAACTTCAGCGATGATCCTGCCGAAATCGCTTCGACAACACCCCTGGCTTCGGCGAAGGCCTTGGTTTGGTCGTCTGCGTGAGACCGGCTCATCACGGCGGTCATGCCGGCGTCTGGCGTGGAGCGAGTTCGGGCTGCGGACAGCCGCGAGTCGTCCAGGGTTTCGCCAGGCTCGAACATGCCCGTAAAAGCGGTCTCGCCCCCCAGATAAAGCTGCTTGAGGGCCGGAGCATAAACTGCTCCTGCGACGGGCGCGCCGTTCCGGATCAACGCGATATTGATGGTGAATTCGCCCCGTTTGGCGATGAATTCCTTGGTGCCGTCCACCGGGTCCACCAGCAGGAACTCGTCGCTGACGCTGGGCCGCACGCCCGCCTCAAAGCTTTCTTCGGCGAGAACCGGCGTGTCGGGCAAAAGCTTCGCCAGCGCGTCCAGAATGATCACTTCAGCGCGTTTGTCCGCTTCGGTGACCGGAGACTTGTCGGCTTTTTGCTCGGGCGTGAAGTCGCTCTCATAAACCTCCATCACCGGGATGGCGGCCTCAAGGCAGATCTGACCGAAAGAACGTGCGAGAGCGTCGAGAGGCATGGTCAGATCCTTTGTCGGGTGATCGGCTAGCGGCGTTCCGACTTGAGCAAATTCTTCAGATACGCGCCATAGGCGTTGGGGATGGCGTTGGCCGTTTTCTTGAGTTGTTCGTCAGTGATGAAGCCGTTGCGCCAAGCGATCTCTTCAGGGCAGGCGATCTTGAGACCCTGGCGTTTCTCGATGGCGCGCACATATTCCGTTGCTTCCACCATGCCTTCGACCGTGCCGGTGTCCAGCCAGGCGACGCCGCGCGACAAAAGCTGAACCTTCAGCTGCCCGCGCTCCATATAGGCTTCGTTGACGGAAGTGATCTCAAGTTCGCCGCGTGCGGACGGCGTGATCGACTTGGCGATCTCGACAACGCTGGAATCATAGAAGTAAAGCCCGGTCACCGCCCAATTGCTGCGCGGTTTTTTCGGCTTTTCCTCCAGGCTGATGGCGCGACCCTCATCATCAAGTTCGACAACGCCGAAAGCGGTCGGGTCGGCCACATGATAGGCGAAGACCAGCGCGCCTTCGTCAAATTCGCCGGCCGTGCGCAAGCCTTCAACCAGGCCTGCGCCATGGAAGAGATTATCGCCCAGGATCAGGGCCACATTGTCGTCGCCGATGAAGTCTTCACCGATCAGGAAGGCTTCGGCCAGGCCGCGCGGCTCGTCCTGTTCGGCGTACTGGATGGTCACGCCATAGCGCGAGCCGTCTCCGAGCAGGGTTTCGTACGAGGATTTCGCCTCTGGCGTGGTGATGATCAGGATTTCACGGATGCCGGCGAGAAGAAGCGTCGAAAATGGATAGAAGATCAGCGGTTTGTCGTAGATCGGCAGGAGCTGCTTTGACACCGCCAGCGTAATCGGGCGCAGACGACTGCCCAGCCCCCCGGCCAGAATTATGCCTTTTGTTGTTTTCGACATGACGGATGCTCACTCAACCTATGCGCTGCTCATAGCGTTGAGCGATCACTTCAGGCAAGCCCGCGCGCCAGTCCCCGGCTCCGATTCCGGTCGCGTCCAGCAAGGCTTGCGCATCCAGTCGCGTGTCTTTGGGACGGTCTGCAGGTTGCGGAAAGGCGGTTGAATCCACAGCCGTGATCACAGGTCCGGTGCTCAGGTAAGGCCGCGCCAGTTCCGCTGCGGCGTGCGCGAAATCGTACCAGCTGGCATAGTCTCCGCCTCTATAATGAAAGACGCCGCTCGGCCGCTCATCTCTCGCGGCAAGGGTCAGGAGCGCCTGCGCCAGATCGGGCGCCCAGCTGGGCGTGCTGATCTGGTCATCGACGACCTTGAGAGGCTGCCCCTGGTCGAGACGGTTCAGGATGGCGTTGAGAAAACTGCCGCCGCGTGCGTCAAAGATCCAGGCGGCGCGGAGGATCAGCGCTGTATCGCAGACATCGAGGATGGCCTGCTCGCCCTCATGCTTGGTGCGCGCGTAGACATTGAGCGGATTGGTCGCCGCCGTTTCGGCATAGGGCGCCTGCCCCGGCGTTCCGTCAAAGACATAGTCCGTCGAGACGTGGAGTAACCCGACGCCGCGCGCCTGACAGGCCGCCGCCAGCCGGGCCGGGCCGGCGCAATTGAGCGCATGAGCGGCCATTTCGTCGTTTTCCGCGCCGTTCACATCGGTGTAGGCGGCGGCGTTGATCACGATCCGGGGGCGATGATGATCCAGCAAAGCAGCGGGGTCATGCTGGGCCAGGTCGAACTGATCCCGCCCGCAGGCCGTCACAGCGTCGCTTTGCGCCGCCAGCGCCCGCGCCAATTGACCATTGCGCCCGATCACCAGGATCGGGGCGTCGGCGTCCGTGCGGTCCGGCGTCATGCGCTGAGACCCAGCCGTTCACCCTGATAGCTCTTGTCGAGAATCGGTCGCCACCAGTCTTCATGAGCGAGATACCAGTCCAGCGTTGCGGCGAGGCCGTCTTCAAAGCTGACCGACGGGCTCCAGCCGAGCTTGGCTTTGATCGTGCTGGCGTCGATGGCGTAGCGCTGGTCATGGCCGGGGCGATCGGTGACGAACTGGATCTGAGCGGCGCGGTTTGAGTCTGCGGGGCGAACCGCATCCAGCCGGTCGCAAATGGCCTGAACCACTTGCAGATTGGTGCGCTCGGCGTCGCCGCCAATGCAATAGGTCTGCCCGGCCTCGCCCTGGCTGACCACCAGCTCCAGCGCCCGCGCATGATCATCCACATACAGCCAGTCGCGCACGTTTGACCCGTCGCCATAAACCGGCAGGGCTTCGCCTGACAGCGCTTTCAGGATCATCAGCGGGATCAGCTTTTCAGGAAACTGCCGCGGCCCGTAATTGTTGGAACAGTTCGACACCCGCACATCCAGCCCGTAGGTGCGGCCCCAGGCGCGCGCCAGATGG
This sequence comes from Oceanicaulis alexandrii DSM 11625, assembly GCF_000420265.1. Taxonomy (NCBI): domain Bacteria; kingdom Pseudomonadati; phylum Pseudomonadota; class Alphaproteobacteria; order Maricaulales; family Maricaulaceae; genus Oceanicaulis; species Oceanicaulis alexandrii. The sequence goes on along the minus strand of NZ_ATUP01000001.1, from coordinate 1,070,612 downwards.
TCAGACGCCGCCTTGGAGGCGGAATAGGGCGAGGACGGATCATAGGCCGTGGTCTCTGAGAACTTGCCGTCGTCTCCCAGTGAGCCGAACACTTCATCTGTGGACACATGCAAGAAGCAGAACCGGTCCGCCGCGGCGCCGCGCGTGTCGCGATAGGCGCGCGCGGCCTCTAAAAGCGTGAACGTGCCCAGCACATTGGTGTCGACGAAATCCTTGGCGCCGGTGATCGAGCGGTCCACATGGCTTTCCGCCGCCAGATGCATCACGGCATCGGGTTCAAACCGGTCAAACGCCTGAGCCACCGCCTCGGGGTTGCGGATGTCGGCGTGCAGGAAGCTGTAGCGGGGATGATCCTCAAGGTCCGCCAGTGAGGCGGGTGAGGCGGCATAGGTCAGCGCGTCTATATTGAGCACGTCCCAGCCGGTTTCAAGCACCAGACGCCGCACCAGCGCCGAGCCGATAAAGCCCGATCCGCCCGTCACCAAAACCCGCATGCCTATGCTCCCTCCCACCCCGCCGGGAAGAGCGGGGCCACGTCTTTCAGGCGCGGGGCGGCGGCGTCTTTATCCGACAGAACCGGATCGTCCACCCCCCAGTCGACGCCCAGATCGGGGTCATTATAGGCCACCGATCCATCGTGTTCCTTGGAGTAATAGTCGGTCACCTTATAGGCAACCCGGGTGTTGTCGGTCAGCGTCACAAAGCCATGCAGGAAACCGGGCGGAACCCAGAGCTGGCGGCCGTTCTCCTCGCTCAGCTCCACCGCCGCCCACTGGCCATAGCTGTCAGAGCCGTCTCGCACATCCACCACCACATCGCGGATCGCGCCCGTCATCACGCCGACCAGCTTGCCCTGGGCGTGCGGCGGCGACTGATAATGCAGGCCGCGCAGCGTGCCGGCGTGTGCCGAGAAAGACAGATTGTCCTGCACGAAGCGCACGTCGAAGCCGGCCTCGGCCAGGCGGCGCTGATTATAGCTCTCGCTGAACCAGCCCCGCGAATCGCCAATCCGGGCGGGCGTGATCACGAGCGGCGCGTCGGGCAGGGACTCAAACCGGGGTTTGAACGGCGGCAAGGGAGAAACGGACATGAAAGCTCTGGCGCTGGAATGGAAGGCCTCTCGACCTACCCTAACACTGCGCGTCTGCAAACCCGCCGATGCGCCCGGTCGGGATTGTGCAGCGCGCTAGCGCCTCATTAACCTTACGCGGTCTATCTCTTGCCTTGCATGGGTCCCTGTTTGCAGGGCGGAGACGGCGTGCGTTGCGCGAATGTGACACACGCGACTTCGAACGCGTAAGCTGTGATCATGTACGCGGTTCGGGCGAATAAACGGTTGACACCACAGCCGCCTCTCGCCTTTACTCCGCGATGTTCGGCGCCTCGCTTGAGGGGGGCGTGAAACCGTGTTCTCTGCAGGAGCACGACAAATTCATGTTTGGCCCCATGGCGCTGAACAGCCATGGCTATATCAATTGGGGGATACCCAGATGAAACTGACGAAACTTCTCACCGGCGCAGCGGTTGCTGCCCTACTCACTGGCGCTGCTAACGCGCAGCTCGTCGTTGTCGACACTGACACTGACACCTCCGTCGAGTTTGCGTCGCAGGTCGACCTTGCTGCGGCTGCGTATCAAGACGAGCTCACAATTACGCTCAGCGCGGCTGACTACACCGCGATTACTGCTTTGGCGCCGACCGATGACGTAAACCTTTCGTTGACGCTTGACGGTGGTCTGTCTTTCTAGACGTTTCTGAGCAATGCAAACTCCACCCAAGGCGGTGTAGCAAACGCCAGCTGTGTGTTTGTAATTAGCTCTGGTGGCGCGAACGGTGGTCAATCCGTCTCTTTCGCAGGTGACGCATCCTTTGACCCGACATCTTGCGTCGGTGCTGGCGCAAATGAGAACATTCAGATCACACTGCCGATCGATATCGAAGGTGTGGGTAATGTTGCTTATGAGCTGACCCTTGATTCTACTGGCGCTGTTCTTGCGTCTGGCGAGTATGATGCCGATCCGGCCCCGACCGCGACCCAAGATTTCTACACGGCTCGCAACTCTCTCGATGTGACCTTCACGACGGACACCGCGGCCCCCGAGCTGGACGACAGCTATGAGCTGTTCGACGGCAGCGTTACGACCGATGTGGTCGGCACGCTTCAGGTTGATGATGTCGACGGTGGTGCAACTATCTACTCTGTCTCGGTTGGCGGTGCGTCTGTGCCCTTCGACACTGCGACTGCAGCACAATTTGATGGTGCTGAGCTGGTGGTGACGGTTCCGTCCCCGGCAGGTATCGCAAGCGTCACCCTGGCCGGCATTGGCACTGAAAATCTGGATGCCAATGGTCAAGCGACTTTTGCTCTCACTAACGCCAACCTGACCGCCCTTGCTGCAGCCCCGGTGAACATTTCACTGGTTGCTGACACCACCACCCCGGCAGCGATTGCGAACCAAGACATCTCGGCTGATCTGACGTTTGATGAAGCCACTGGCTCTGATCTCAACGTCGATGATGTGCTGGGCGCGGCTGTTGGTAACGTGGTTCGTGAAGGCTCCAACACGGGTCTGTTTGAGTGGGTTGGCGACACTTCTGCCAGCACCTCGAATGTGTTCCGTGCAACCGGTCTCGGCGCCACCCTGCCGACCATCCGCGTGACCCTCGCCAACTCCACCGCTGACGTGGACGACGAGTACGTGATGACCCCGGCTGGTACGCTGACCAACGGTGAACTGATCCTGACCGAGGCTGACATCGAAGCTGCTGTGGGCTCTGCCTTCGGCCGCGCTGATGTCTCCTTCTCCTTTGAAGCGGCCGGCGTGAACGTGCGTCGCTTTATGGTGACCAATGGCATCGTGTCTGAGAACTCCACCGATTACACTGTCCCTGGCGGCGAAATCGGCGGCTAATCCTTCTGATCTTCGGATCATCGGATGGGAAAGGGCGGCTTCGGCCGCCCTTTCTTTTTGTCTGGAGGTCTGGTGGATCGGCGCGAATTGACTGAAGGCGGCGGCTGTCCCCGGATGAGAGATGCAGTATGCTCTGGCCATGAGCGCCAGGCTGAGCGGCGTATCGGGGCAGGTGGTTTCATGGACGACAGACGGATTGGCGACATTCTGCTGGAACGCGGCTTTGTGACCGCGACCGATGTGGAACGCGCTGCGCGCTATCAGGGCGAGATCGGAGCGCTGTTCGGCCAGGCTTTGCTCAGATTGGGCGCGGTTTCTGAAGACGTGCTGCTGTCCGCCCTGTCTGATCAGCTGGATCTGCCCGTCCTGACGCCGGATCAACTGCCTGATGCGCCATCGCTCTATCGTCAGGCGGCGGATTCGCTGGGCGTGTCCGTGGACTGGCTCCTCTTGCATGATACCGTACTCTGGTTCGCACCCGCGGAAGGGGAGGAGGCGTCCTCATCAGACTTGGGTGAGGCCATTGGCGAGACGGCGGCTCCGGATTTCAGCGGCCGCACCTTGATCGTCTTCGCTCGGTCGCCGATGGATCCGGCCTTGCACGAAACCCTGTCGCGGCATGCGCAGGGCGACGTGCAGATCGTGCTCGGCCCCAATCGTTTGCTGGACACCGCCCTTGCGGGCCTGCGTTCGGCGGGGCGGGTGCAGTCGCGTGACGATATGGACGACGCGCAGCGCCTGCGCGAGATGGCGGAAGAGGCGCCGGTCATCGATTTTGTGAACGGCGTGTTTGAAGATGCGCTGCAGCGGCGCGCCTCGGATATCCATATCGAGCCGTTTGAAAGCCATTTCCAGATCCGCTTCCGCGTCGATGGCGTTCTGCACCAGATGCAGACCCTGCCGCGCGCCCGCTTTGACGCCGTGGCGAGCCGGATCAAGCTGTTGTCCAATATGGATATCGCCGAGCGCCGTCTGCCCCAGGATGGCCGCCAGTCGGTGCGGTTCGCCGGTCAGGATATTGATCTGCGCGTCTCTTCCCTGCCCGGCGCCTGGGGAGAAAGTCTTGTGCTGCGCCTCTTGCGCAAGCAGCAGGAATTGCCAAGCCTTGAGGGATTGGGGCTTGAAGGCCACGCCATGAGCGTGTTCCAGCAGCTGATCGCCGAGCCGAACGGCGTGATTCTCGTCACGGGCCCCACGGGGTCGGGCAAGTCCACCACGCTCTATCGTGGTCTGGAGCTTGTGAATGATGGCGAGCGCAAGATCATCACCATTGAAGATCCGGTCGAATACGACATGGCCGGCATCACCCAGGTCCAGGCGCGGTCCGAGATCGGCTACACCTTCGCCAAGGGGCTCCGCGCCATTCTGCGTCAGGACCCGGATGTCATCATGATCGGTGAGATTCGTGATGGTGAAACCGCATCCATCTCCGCCCAGGCGGCGCTCACGGGGCACCTGGTGCTGTCAACGCTTCACACCAATTCCGCGCTGGCGGCGATCGAGCGCCTGATTGATCTGGGGGTTGAGCCTTTCCTTGTCTCCTCGGCCCTGCGCGGGCTCATGGGCCAGCGGCTGGTGCGGCGCTTGTGCGAACATTGCGCCCGCCCCGCAGACGCCGACGATGTGCGTTTGGGCGAAAAGATGTTGGCCGAAGCGCGCAGCGACGGCGCGGTCGGTCTGCCGTCGCATTCCCAATGGCGCAGCGCGGACGGCTGCCATCATTGCGGCGGGCAGGGCTATACAGGCCGGGTGGCCGTGTTTGAAGCGGCGCGCGTGACGCCGGCCCTGCGCAGCGCCATCAATGACCGGGCGGACGCGGCGGGCCTGCTGGCCGCTGCGCGTCAGGACGGCTATCTGACCATGCTGGAAGATGGTTTGATCAAGGCGTCCCAAGGCGTCACCTCAATCGGTGAGATCTTGCGGGTTCTGGGCGCGGGGCAGATGCGTCAACAGGCCAGGGCCTGAACGGAGACGAAGCGATGAGTGCGCAGTACAGCCATTACGACGCCCTTGAAAATATGAAAAAGGCCGTGGCGGACGGTCATCATCGCGCCGTGATCGGCGGCATGTGGGATGAGCTGGGCGCGCTTCAGAAACGCTTTCTGTTGTCCCAGGGGCTCAAGCCCCACCATCGTTTCATCGATATGGGCTGCGGCTCCTTGCGGGCGGGCGTGCCGCTGACCGAGTATCTCGACCCGGACCGCTATTACGGCGTGGATATCAGCGCTGACCTGCTTGAGGCTGGGTATGAGCGCGAGATCGTTCCCGCCGGGCTCGACGCCAAACTGCCGCGCGATCATCTGGCTGCGAACGCGGACTTCGACGCGACCGGCTTTGGCGTGAGCTTTGACTATGGCATCGCCCAGTCGGTCTTCACCCATATGCCGATTGCGCGCCTGACCGATTGTCTGACGGCGCTGGCGCCGGTGTTCGCGGAAGGCGGCCGGTTCTATGTGACCTTCTTTGAGCGCCCGGCGGAGACGCCCGCCGATGCGCCCTTGCCCCATGAGCCAGGCGGGGTTGTGACCTATCCGGACCGTGACCCCTATGACACCACGATCGCGGCGCTCTCCGCCGCGACGCCCCAAGGCTGGCGGCTGGATGTTCTGAACCATTGGGATCATCCTCGCGATCAGCGCATGGCCCTGTTTGTGCGCGAAACCGGTCAGGACTGATCATGCCCACCTATCTCTATCGCGGTTTGAATTCTGACGGCGCAGAGGTGGACGGCCGCCTGACAGCCGCTGATGAGGTGGAGGCTCTGCGTCAGCTTGAAGTGCAGCGCATCGCGCCTTTCAAACTCAATGAAGCAGGATTGGAGCCGCGCAAATACGAGCGCAAGAAGGCGCGCCCTCAGGACCGCTTCCGCTTCATGCGGCAATTGTCGGTGTTGCTGAAAGCCGGTACGCCCTTGCTGGACGCGTTTGATTCGCTGAGCGCGGACGAGCCGTGCAAGGACCTGGCGGAGCAAGCCTTGAGCGTACGGCGGGATTTGCGGTCCGGGGCGCAGCTCTCGCTGGCCATGCGAGACGGGTTTCCTGACCTTCCGGCCTATGCGCCGCGCCTGATCGAGCTGGGTGAGGCGACGGGGCAATTGCCCAAGGCGCTGGCCGATATTTCCTCCCAGATGGAGCATGACCTGAAAGCGGCGTCGGAGATCCGCAATGCGCTGGCCTATCCGGCGTTTTTGGCGGTCGCGGGCGTGTTCGCCATTGTCTTCATCTTCCTGTTCGTGGTGCCGCGCTTCGCCAATCTGCTCGGCGATGACCGAAGCTCCTTGCCGGCGCTGTCGCGCTGGGTGATCGAGACCGGCGTCTTCATGAGCGAGAACATGGTTCAGACCGGGCTGTTCGTCGCGGGGGCGGCAGCGGTCGTGTTTGCGCTGTCACGCAATAAAGGCGTTCGAACCAGCGTGTCCGAACTGATGCACCGGATGCCGGTGGTCGGCAGCTTTCTGACGGCCTCGGAAGTGGCGCGCTGGGCGCGGGCGTGCGGCACGGCGTTGTCTGGCGGCGCGCCGCTGGTGGACGCCCTGGTGCTGGCGGAATCTGCGGTCACGTCGGCTCGGCGCAAACAAGGCCTGGCCGAGGCGCGACGCGCCATCCGCTCAGGCGAGCCCATAGACGCCGCGCTCAAAACCCATGCCGGATTTGACTCAATGACGGTCAATCTGGTGCGCACCGGTCGGGCGTCGGCCAGCCTTGATGAAATGCTGCTCTTTGTCGCCGACCTCTATGAGGAAGAATCGCGCAACCGGGCCAAGCGGCTGACCTCTCTGGCTGAGCCGCTCGCCATTTTGTTCATCGCCATGGTGGTCGGCACGATCGTGATCAGCCTGGTGCTGGCGATGACCAGCATTTACGACATCGCGATCTAGTCGCGAGGTTGCGCTCAGGCGCGCCAGCGCTTCGCGGGTTTGCCCGCCAAGCCCAATTGATCATCGAGCGCTTCGAGACGGCGCGGGTCCCGCGCGATCGCCGCCCATTGCGCGCCCGGATGGTGCCAGTTGATCAACTTCATCACCATGCCATTGTCCGCGCATTGCTGGTCGAGCCAGGGTTTGGGATAGGGCACGTTGAACGGATAGGTCCAGTCCGCCTCGGGCAGGGGCGTGTCGTCCTCGCCCAGAATGAAGCTGAACAGGAACAGGCCGTCCTGTTTCAGGCTTTGCGCTGCAGTCCGGATCAGGTTCGCGGTCTGCTTCGGGCCTGAATGGGTGATGATGGATTGCGCCATGATGAAGTCGAACTCGACGTCAAACACGCTGCAGTCAAATGTGTCGTCATTGGAAAACAGCGGCGCTTTCAGCGTGCGCAGCTGACCGCCGGTTTCATGGGTGAAGCCGTCCTGGATCAGCCAGTCATGGGGCTCGATCCCATAGTACTTGCCGCGCAGCAGGAACGGGATCAGGCATCGTCCCAGACGCAGCGAACCACAGCCGAAATCAAGCACGGTGTCTGTTTCCTCAAGACCCAGAGCCGTCAGCAGGTTCATCTGCAGCAAACCGAGCAAGCCATAGCGGCCCGGCGGGCCCACATAGGCGCGGTAATGGTCATCACCGGCTGAAAGCTGGTTGGCGTCGGTTGCGGAAAGATGGCGGGTCATGTTCGGCTCCTCTGGGTTCAAGAGCTATATCAGCGCCTTGCCCGTGCGAAAACCGATCAAACCGCACTTGCGTCTTTCATTGCCCGTTTGGCGGGTGGTATGAGTGTCTGAAGCGGCGAGGGGAGCCGCGTATGACACTCCAGTATCGGTGAGGTGCGCCCATGATCAGTCTGGCTCGACGCTTTCAGCCCATCACGCGGGCGACGCGGAAGACGCGCTCGGGGTATTCTCTCATGGAAGTCCTGATCGCGGTGGCGATCATCGCTGTCCTGGCGACCTTGGTGGGGCCGCGCCTTTTGGGGCAGCTGGACCGGGCGAATGTAACGGCTGCGGAGACGCAAATCCGTATGATTGAAACCGCGCTCGACACTTTGCGGTTGGATATTGGGCGCTACCCGACTGAAGAAGAAGGCTTGGCCCTTCTCGTCACTCCCAATGAAGCGGTGATAGGCATGTGGGCCGGTCCCTATCTTGATGGGGATGACGGAGTGCCGGCCGACCCCTGGGGGCGCCCATATCAATACCGGGTGGGCGGCGGTTCTGATCGCGGCCAGGTCTTCTCGTACGGCGCTGATGGTCAGGAAGGCGGATCGGGTCTCGACGCCGATATCGGCCTGTAAGCCATGACCGGTGGGCTGAGTCGCGCCCTCCTGGCTGTTCGGGCGGGGTACTCCCTTCTCGAGGTGATTGTGGTGGTTGCGATCCTGGGGATTGCGGCCACTCTCAGCGGACCCTCCATCGGCCGTATGATCACGGGCCAGCAGGCCCAGCAAGTCGTGCGCGGCGTGGCGACCGAGATGGGGGCCTTGCGGGCCGAAGCCTTCCTCAACAACGTCGCGTTTAGCGCAGATGACGTCCAGACCCGTCTGGAGGCGCACATCCCGTCTGACTGGCGTATCGAAGTGGATGAAACCCTTCATCTCGCGTCCAGCGGATATTGTACGGGGGCAGGCGTGGCTATAATCGCGCCAGCGGGGCGCCGCTGGGCGTTCGATGTGTCTGAGGGCGATTGCGCCCTCAGGCCGACGACATCCTAGAGCTGGGTCGGATCGCGGACCTGGATCCAGCCTACGCGCCGGATCGTCAGATCTCTCCGGGTATCGCCGTTTTCGAGCGTCGCCTGGACTTCAAACAGTCCCACCCCCCAGATGCTTGATCCCAGATAGCCGTCGGCAGGGCTTTCTGACGCAAGCTCACGGCTCTCCCAGCTGAGCCGCCAGTCGCCAAGCTGCATGTCGCCTGAGGGCTGGGCGATCGGGTCAATCGTTTGCAGCACGGCCAGAGCGCTTTCCTGTGCGTCCAGCAGATCTGACGCGGTTTGAAGCCGCGCGGCGGTGTTCGCCAGAGTTTGCTGAAACGCGTAGAGCGGAATGATGGCGATCGCCAGCAGGGCGACCGCGACCAGCGTCTCCATCACAGAAAAGCCGGGCCGGGTGCGGATCGAAGTCATGACAGTCTGTCTACGATAAACGCCAGGATGAAACCAGCAGCGAGACCGGGCGCGAAAGGGAGACGGGTCTGGCGGCGCGCTTTTAAAAGCACACCCAGAATCAATGTGAGTGCGGCGCCGACGCCCACGCCGAGCGCGGCTGTGACAGGTGGGCACCATAACCCCAAGGCGCCGACGAGCACGATGTCACCGCCGCCTAATCCCATCTCGCCGCGTCTCAACCGGCCATACAATCCTGCCAGTCCCAGAATCCCCATGGCCAGAAAGGCGGCGATCACCATGTCCAGACGTGTGAGACCAGGCGTCAGGAGCGGCGCCGCCATCAGGGCGGCGAGCGCGATTATGACGCTCGTGAGGTCGGCGAGCACGCCAAAGCGCCAATCCATGCTCACGGAGACGCATAGGGCAGTCATCGCGGCCAGAATTGCGCTGGCGAGGATCAGGTCGCGGGTGAGACCATAGGCGGCGAAGGCCAGAAGCCCGCCTATCCCGCCACAGAGGGTGGGGCTGATGCGGGACGCGGCGCCCGTATGCTGCACGCTGATTTCACGATCTATCCAGACAGCGGACAGGCTGGCCAGTACGCCCGCAAGCAGCGCCAGACCTGTCAGCAGGGTCATGTCTGATCCTTAGTCTTGTTCCGCTTCCTGATCCGCGGCTTCGCCCCCAGCGGCGCGAATCTGGAAGGGTTCGCTGGGCGGCAAGAGCGTGCCGTTGGCGCGGGTCTGGTTATGGAAATTATCGTTTAGGGCGCGCACCAGGGTGTCGACCACCTGCTGGCGGTCATTGCGGGTGTCGAGCACGAAGGGCGTGACCAGAACCACCAGCATGGTGCGTGTCGCGTTCAGGGTTTCACTGCGGAAGGGCGTGCCCAGGATCGGGACGTCCTTGAGCAGCGGGATACCAGAATTGCCGCGCGTGAACCGGTTTTCTATCAGGCCGCCCAGAACCGCCGTCTGGCCGTCTTGCAAAGACAGTTGGGAATTCATCGACCGGGTGGAGATGAGCGGGCTGGATATGGCGGAGTTGTTGTTGGCTTCCGCCGCGCTGGTTTCCTGAGAAATCTCAAGATCAATACGATTGCCTGAGTACACCCGCGGGGTAACGCTCAACAGCACGCCTGTGCTGCGGTACTGGACGGTCTGCAGCACATCGGTCGAGCCGCTGGACTGTGAGTTCGCTGCGCGTTGCGTGGTGATGATCGGCACATCATTGCCGACCTGGACCGTGGCTTCGGTGCCCGAACGGGCCACGATGCGCGGCGTCGACAGCACATTGACCTGGCTGTTATTGGCGGTCGCGCTGGCGTTCAGGGTGACCTGGCCCGTACGGACCGTGCCCGAGAAGCTGCCGTTACTGGTCAGAGACGTGCTGAAAGTCGGCGCGATTTCAGAGTCAAACACCGCATCGAGGCCATAAGATGAATCGTCGGTCAGCGTGACTTCGGCGATGGTGACTTCGATCATCACTTCAGGCACTGGCGTGTCCAGCTGGCGCGCCAGGCTGACGAATTCGTCATACTGGGCTTGCGTTCCGTAATAGATGACGCGATTGCCTTGCTCATCCACGGTGATGTTTTCAAAGCGGGTGTTGCCGCCGCTTTCACCGGATGAGGCTTCTGTAGAGGAAGCCTCAGGTGCGCCGCCTGTTCCGCCTGCGCCGGTTGCGCCCATCACGCCGGCAATGATTTCGGCAAGCGCGGTCGCTTCTGTATTCTGAGCCTGGTAGACATGTGCGGAACGCACTTCACCGTTGAAGGCCTCGCGGTCGAGGCGCACAGCCAGCGCAAGCGCCCGGTCCGCCAGATCGCGCGAGGCGGCGAAGATCATGACCTGATTGGTGAAGTCGAGCGGCAGCAGGGTCAGTGTTCGCGGCGCGGTGACGCCGACCCCGACCATATAGCCTTCAAGCGTCATGATCTGGCTCATGGACGCGGCCAGCTCTGCTGCGTCCCAATTGCGAACCCTGACCGTGACCACTTGCGTGCCCGCGAACCGCAATTCATCCATCTCCTGGACAATGGACATGGCGGCGTTGACGTCTTCGGCCAGTCCGCTGAGGGTCAGCGTGTTCAACAGGCGGTTATTGTTGATGGTCAGGACATCCCTGTCAGGGAAAGCCTGCTGCAGGATTTGCTGCATGTCTGCAGCGTCGATCGCCTGCAATTCGACGAACTGGACCACAGGGCGCAAGTCCGACGGAACATTGGCATGGGCGCGGGCGCGGATGAAACGCGGCATCTGGGCGCGCAGCTCCGAGAGTTCCACAATACGGAAGAGGCCGTCGTTATAGGTTACGCCCAGTCCGTAATCTTGCAGGGCTTGTTCAATCAGCGCCAAGAAAGTCGCAGGCGCCATATCATTGACGCTTCTTAGCGAAATCAGTTCCTGACGCTCGGCCACATTGGGGCCAAGACTGAAAGGCTGTTCCAGAATGTCGCTGAAAATGGTGTTGATGAAGACCGGCAGCGGCTGTGGCGGCAAGGTGACGTTGATCGAGGCTTCAGGCAGTTGCGGCGTATCTTGATATGAGACATCGCCGTTGCGGCCGGAATTGCGCAGCGATGGCACGGTGTTCCGTGTGACGGATGGAACCGTTTGCTCGGGAATGACCCCGCTATCCAATTCCTGTTGCGTTGTGTTGCGTGTCTCGTTCGCGTCCTGGGTCGAAGCCGCGTCAGGCAGGACAAGCCATTCAGGGCGAGTCGGACCGCCTTGTGTCGCACAGCCTGCAGCAAAGAGCGCAGTCGCGCAGGCGAGTGAAATGCGATGTGCGTTCATTGTGTGTCAGGCTCCGCCTTGAAAACCTCAATACGACGAGATTGCTCGCCCTTGATCAGAAGGACTGAAGTCGAGTCAATATTTTGAATGATCCAGCCGTCCGCCAGCTGGTCCCCGATCTCGCGCACTTGCGCCCCCTCGTCGTCACCATAAAGAAAGATCCGCCAGACGTCTTCCCGTTTGACAAGCGCGGAAAGGGAGGGGTCATTCAATGATTGCTCAAGCTCTGCGAGGGTTTGCGCTGCGTTCGCAGTCTCAGCTCCGTCATCGTCGGGCCGAAGCCGCGCATTTGGAAACAGATCCGATTGGTAAATCGACTGGACATACCGATCAACGTCGTCTGAGGCTGCGAGTTGCGGGGTGTTCAGACCTGTATTGCGTCCTGACGGGGCTTGGCCATTTGTGGCCACACCGTTGAACAGCCCCGCCAAGAGCGCGAGACAAGCTGCGATGGCGGCGGCGAACAACCGAAAGCGTGATGTCATGACGCGGCCTCCTGCGGTCCGATACGTGCAGGGGCCTGCAACCTGATATCGAGCGCTCCATTACTGCGCCGCCAGTCAAAGCGTGTGATCACAAGCTGGTTTTCGGTTCGGCTGAGTTCCTGAAACAGCGCCAGGAATTGGCCATCCGTATCCCGGGCCGTCAGGGAGACTTCGAAGGTTTGCGCCTGCGCGCCCAAAGAGTCTGGCGCTGATTCCACATTGACCCGAACGCGGGTCAGCTCGGCGTTGCGGGCCGCACGTTCCACCGCGCCTTGTAACTGAGCGGCGACAATGCCGTTGGTGTCGCCTTCCCAGAAACCCGCCTGGGTTTGTTGCAGTTGGGCTTGCAAGTCCGCGGCTTGCTCAAGCCAGTTCTGATCACTGAGAAGGCTGAGCTCCAGGCGCTGAGCGCGCTGCAATTCTTCAACATCCTGACGCAGGCTTGAGACATTGGCGCTCAGCTCGCCCAGGCCCCAGACCGCGAGGATAATCACAAGAGCCGCGAGGCCGGCCATGGCTCTGGGCGTGGCTTGCTCGCGCAGTTGCCTGCCCCATTGGCTGTCACGCATACGCTGGATCATTGCGCGCTCTCCAGCTGGGCGGTCAGAAGCCATTCTCCAGTGCCTCGCCCTGGTTCCAGTCTGACGCTGTTCATAAGCGGGTTATTCTCCATCGCACGAACCAACGCTTCCGGAGCGAAATCGGCATCCGCGTTCAGAGTCAACGACAGAAGGTCATCATTCTGCTCAAAGGCGTCCAGCCGTATGGAGAAGCGGGCGAGCTCCTCGCTGACGCTGGCCAGCAGCTCGGCGGGATGACGGCGATTGAGCGCCTGAGCGTACAGCGCCAGCTCGTTGGATGCGGTTTGTGCTATCAGGCGCGCCTCACCGATTTCAGCGGTCTCTTCAGACAGGGCGGACAGTTCGGCGCTGGCTGAGGCGCGCGTCTGACTCAAATGCGCCCATTGTCCCAGCAAATAAAGACCGGGTACGGCGATGCAGAGCAGGGCCAGGGCGGTCATGTCGCGCAGGCTGATGGATTTCACCCTGTCCACAAGCGCTGTGTAAGGTTGGCTGTGTGCGGGGCGGTCGGTCAGGATGAGGTCTTCAGCGACAGGTCGGTGCTGATCTGCGCCGGTTGAACGCGTCACGCGCAGGAAACTGGCCCAGTCCGCGTCGCCAGGCTGGCTCGGCCACCACCGGCTCGCTTTCAGCTGGCCCTCGCTCCAGACCTGGCCTTCATATCCGTCAATCGTCGCCATCAGGCGCGCTCCGTCTTGCAAGGGCGGATGCAAGACTGTTTCGGGCAGGATTTCGCCTTCAAAATCGGTCAGGTCGGCCGTGAGGCTCTTGGGCCAGCTCCAGACCCCGATCTGATCCTTGCCCCAGTCGAAATAGAAGGCTGGGTCGGCGATTGGCGTGCGCGCCCGCGCGCTAAGCTTGGCGGCTTCATAGCGGCGCAGGCTTTGCCCGCCGGGCAGGGCGTTCATGGTCTCGAAATGGCAAAGCGCACGGCTGATGATGACCCGTTCGCCCAAGACCAGGCGTTCGACGGGCCCGCCCCGGCGCTCGACGCCGCGCCTAGCGCTCAGTACGGATTGAGGTCGGTTGGGGAAGCGGCGCGACATCGTCGAGTCTCTCAATTCGCAAAATGTTTTGCGTATAATCTCCCCCAATAGCGTACTTGCTGTGAACCACAAAGGGCGAGATCAGGCTGTTCGGGGTGAGTTCAATAACGGATCGCTGAGCCACACGTGCATCCGGGGTGTGGGAGACCAGCGTCAACAGCGGCCCCGGGGCGCTGATGTTGCTCAGAGGGTCACGGATAATGTCAAACGCGTCAGCGCCGATTTGCCCGAAGCGCGTATAGGTCCTGTTGGCGTAGTTCGCATGCGCATCGGCGATGGCTTCAGCACTGGCGTCTGGCATCAAAATACCCAGCAGCGCTTCAGACGTCAGTCTGGGGTTGAGCCGATCACTTCTACGGGTGCGCATCGTCAGCAGCAATCTGGCTGGATCGTCACAAACGGGAGATGCCTCCCAGTACTTGATCGCACAAAGCTCCAAGGCGTCGCGTAAGGGTTTGTTGGTCGGCAGACCCGGCTGATCATAATCTGACGCTTCAGCGCCGCTGAGCGTTCTCAGATCATCTTCATCCTGGTAATCGCGTAGCGCAGCCGCATACCTGGAATGGTTGGTCCTGGGGATGCCAAACAGTGAGAGGATGTCGGAGACATAGGCTGGGTCCGAGCTGGCCGCGTTCAGAAAGGTCTGATCATCGTATAGCCGAATGATTACAGGCGTCGGCTGGCCGATTTGATACGGATGTCCGTTAGCGCGCACGACAGAGGAATCTGGTCTGGATGAGCTGGCGCCCAGAGCGAGCAGTGTGACATCGCTTTGAGCGCCAATCGCGACTCCATCAATCGTCATCGGCTCTGTCAGCATTTCATAGATCAGGCTTTGCTCGGCTGAAATGAGCGCGGTCTGGTATCGGATCTGATCTGAAAGCGCGCTGATGGTGCGCGTCGAACTGCGAACCTGTTCAGCCGCAATCGCTGCGACCAGTGCGATCACGATGATAGCTGCCAGCGTTAATGGCAGCGCATATCCGTTTCGTGTGGTCATGGTCCTAGAGTGCCTAACACGTCCTCAATCCGTGGCGTCGGCGGGGCGGTTGCCTGGATTTGAAAAACGATGATGTGCGCCTCTCCATTCGGCAGTTCAATTTCGGCGCGGATCGCTAAGGGCAAAGCCCGGAAGTAGGACTGATCAGATCGAGAGCGGAGACCGGACTGAAACGGCCATTCAGAGCGCCACACCCTGTCCGTCGGCTCGCCAGCGCGCGCAAAAAAGCCGCCTTGCCGTTCAAGCTCGGGTCCATAGTAAGAAAAACGACCCTGAGACTTGGGCCAATATGAAACTCGAAAGTCTCCTGACGGGTCCTCATACATGAGCGATACGCCGTCTGGCTCATTGATCAGACGAAGCGTATATCGCTGCGCATAAGGCCTGTCTGTCATGAGAGCCTGGCTCGTCAGCGCGCTGAATTGGGTTTCATCGCCAACAAACACGCCGGGTTCGTTCGTATATTCGGCGCGCGTGTTCTCCACAGTACGGCGGACGCCCGCCAGAGTGATGTAATCCTGAGACGCGTTCCGGGCGGCCTGTTCGATCCGCAAGCCGTTCGACGCAGAGGCGCGGACGGTTTCCAGCACCGTCGCTGCTAGGATCGCCGTCACCGCGAGCATGACAAGCACTTCAATCAGCGTGTACCCGGCGGAACGGTTCATGGTTTTCCAGATCGGTTCAAAAGCGCCCCTAGGCCATAGCACGGCTGAAAAGCGGTTTGAACGCGCTCGGCCTGTGTGCTGTGCAAAGTTAATCACGGCTGGAGACGCGCTCGCCTTTCCCGGTGAGCTTGGCGCCGCGTCGTGTCACCAGAACGGGCGACCAGATCATGGCGCGCATGAGGGATAAGACGGATCCGGTTCGGATGGCGCGCAAGCCCTTGCGTTGCCGCATCACCGCGCTCAAGCCCTGCCAGGCGGCGCCATAAGCGCGTTTGAGATAACCGCGCCGCTCTGTGTCGGCTCGCAGGTAAAGATAAAGGTTGATGGCCAGGTGAACCGGGGTCAGCACGGGCAGGAGCGCGGTCGGTGTGTTTTTGAAAAACACCCAGATCCGGTTGCGATGTCCGTGAAACAGAGTGAATTCCGAATGCCTGCCGGTAGTCCCCGAGCCGGCGTGATAGACGATCGCGTCCGTGAGCTGGATGCAGACCTGTCCTGTCAGGCGGACGCGATATCCGTAATCGACATCTTCGCAATAGCAAAAGAAGCTTTCGTCAAATCCGCCAAGCTCTAGAAAACGCTCGCGGTCATAGAAGGCGGCCGCGCCGCAGGGCGCGAAGGTCTCGCCCGCAGGCGGATTGTCTTTGAGGGGGCGGCCTTCCAGCGCCCGCCAGGCGACACCGCCCGCATACCAGACATCGCCGGCGCCATCGAGAATGTCCGGGTCATCCAACCGAAGTTGCGTCGAGCCGAACGCCGGACAGTCCGGCCAGCGCCGGGCGCCGTCCAGCAGGGCGTCCAGCCAGTTTGGCGCGACCCGGGTGTCCGGGTTCAGCAAGGCGATCCAGGGCGCGCGGGACTCGCGTGCGGCGCGGTTATTCCCGCCTGCAAAGCCCAGATTGGCGCCGGGTCTGTCGATGCGGAAACGCGCGTCCGGCAAGTCCAGCGTCTCCACGGCGCCGTCAGTGGAGGCGTTGTCGACGATCACCGCCTCGAAATCTGTAAAACTCTGCTTCGCCAGCGCATCCACGCAGGGCTGCAGAAAATCGCCGCTATTATAGGCGACGATGATGACGGTGATCTGCGGTGACGTCCTCGGGCTTGAAGCAGGCGTCATGATCGCCCACCCAGCAGCGGCCTGTCCGCGGAGAGAGATTCAAAGCGCTTCTGGATATATTGCTCGCCTGCTTCGCGCCCTTCCGCAGTCTCTGTCCTGGTCGCGGTGATGGCGTCGTATAGCGCCGCCGCCTCCTTGAAGCCGGCAAGCGCGCCCAACGTGTCGCGAATATCGGTTTCATGCGTTCCTGAAGAGTTCAGTCTGCGGTTCAGGAAAGCGACGCACTCCGAGCATGATGGCTCATTCAGAAACGCACAGATGTCACCCATCAGCGCTTCCGGGTCAGATTGCAGGCGGTCAAAGTCGACGCGGAAGACGCGGTCAGGGCCGAGCGCTCTTTCTGTGTTCCAGGCGGCGCGCACATGCTCCGTCCAGATGGCCACGGCCGCTTCGTGTTCGGTGGCGACGCCGCCGGCCACATCAAACTTTTCGAGCGAGGCGATGACGCCCTGCGGCGCACGCAGATGAAACAGGAATTGCGCGTCGGGGAACATTCGGGCCAGCGCCCAGGTGTAGAACGTGTTGATCGGCGCGCCGTCCACCCAGCGTGTCTTGGGGTGATCTGGATCGAGACGGATATGCAAGAACTCAGGATCGGCGAGTTGGTCGGCGCTGGGGCGGCCTTCGTCGCCATACTTGTCCATGAGCCGTCTGGCGAAAGCGTCATGAACCACGGCGTCGATCGCACGGCCCTTGTGCTCCAGGAACGCATCGAAGGGGAACCGGACATTGGAGAGATGAGAGAATTCTCCGCGTTCAGACCCCAGTCTGAACGATTGCAGGCTCGCCACGGCTTCTGCCGCGATCCAGGCCGTTTCCGGCATGGGCTGAATGTCGGGATGCTGGCCGAGCGCCCAGGTCATCACCGAAGTGCCCGAGCGCGGCGCGCCAATGATGAAAACGGGCCGGGGCGGTGACGTGGTCATGCGGGAAGAGCCTGGGGCGAACAGTAATCTGCACGAAGACAGCGTGTTTAGCATTTTTCCCTCCAGACGCAATCAAGCGCACACTTCCCGCCTTGACGGGGCGGCCCCGATGAGGGCTACACAGGTGGTCATGACAAGGCGCTGGCGGGACAGATGACGGAAAACACTTCAACGGCGATCATGGTTCTGGGCATGCACCGCTCTGGGACTTCGGCGCTTACGCGCATCCTCAACCTTCTGGGGGCGGATCTGCCGGGCGATCTGATGCCGGCGAACGCCTACAACAAGTCCGGCTATTGGGAGCCCACCGATGTGGTCGCGCTCAACGACGCCTGGCTGGCGAAGGCGGACGCAGCCTGGGATGCGCCCTTCCTGGAAGACGATACGCTCCATGGGGCGCTGCCGCGCACAGCCGTGAAGACGGCTGCAGACACGATCCGGACGGCGTTCGGCGACGGTCATGAGCTGATTGCGGTGAAGGATCCGCGCTGCACGCTTTATGCGCCGACCTGGCGTCAGGCGCTGCAACACGCTGGTTATGCGCCGGCGCAAGTACTGATCCATCGAGACCCGGCGGAAGTCGCGCAATCGCTGGCGCACCGTGACAAATTCACGGCCGATGAAGCGGGGTTGTTATGGGCCTGGTATAGCTTGAAAGCGCTCAAGGCGTTCCAGGCGGATGGCGGCGTGGTGGTCAGTTACTCGGCGCTACGCCAAGATTGGCGTTCGGTTATTGAGACAGTGCGCAAAGGGCTTGAGGTTGACGGGCTCAAGATCACTCAGGACGCCAGCGCACGGATTGATGAATTCCTCAAAGAGCCCCGGTCGGCGTCGGATGCGGTCTTCAGCACCGACATGACGAAAGTTCTCGATGCGATCAGTGACTTGTATGGCGAGGCTGAGGCCGGAGCACATTTGGCTGATCTAGGCGCGTTGGAAGACGAAGTCCTGAGGCTGGCCGGTCAGAGCCGGGCCTCCATTGTGCGCGTTCGCGCGGAAGGCCACAAACAGGTCGCAAAAGTTGAGCGTGAGCGCGATAAGGCTCGCAATGATCAGAAGGCGACCGAGCAAGGTCTGCTAAAGGAGCTGGATGCCGCTCGCGAGACTTTAGAGCAGGAAAAAACGCGTCTTTCCAAAGAGCGGGATGCCGCTCGCGAAGCGTTCGAAGTTCAAACGGCACGCCTCGCTAATGAACGAGATGCGGCTCGCGAGGCGTTCACTTCAGCCTCTGCCTTGGCGGAAAAGATTAAAACCGAGTTGGAGCAATCCAATCATGAAGTGCAGCAGGCGCGCGATGAACTGCAAGTGCTCACTACTGAATTTATAGCGCTCGAAGACTCTGTTCACGCTTATCAAGATCACGCGCAATCGCTGGAGAACGAGCTTCAGAAAACCCAGGCGGATTATGTGGCGGCTGATTCCGAACGCCGGGCCTTGCGTGCGGAAGCCGTGCGTCTGAAAGCCATCGAGGACAGCTCGATCTGGAAAGCCACTACGCCCGTGCGGGCTGTGATGACGCGCCTTCCGGGCGTCCGGAATCTCATCCGCCGGGGGCTGAAGGCTGCCTGGTGGACGGCGACCGGGCAGATCGGCGCGCGGCTGCGCGCTCGCAAAGCGTCTCAGCTGGCGTCTCAGCTTGATGCTTCGCGCGCGCCAGAAAGCGGCGCGTCCGCACCCTCAAACCGGTCACAGATAAAAACGCTCAACAGCATGCTGACCGAAGAGTTTGGAGATGCCGCGAGCTATATTCCGGAGCTGATCAGCCGATACGATCTCGCCTTTCAGTCAGAAGGCCAGCCGCCGATCAAGACCGTGGTGGGCGATGACGCCGCGCGCAAGCTGGCGGAGCGTTTGGCGAAGGTCGCAGCCAAGCGGCCTGTCGCATCCTCGCCTGACGTCTCCATCATTATCCCGGCCTATAATCAGATTTCCTATACGCTGGCCTGCATCGAGAGCGTCTTCGCCAGCAATCCGCATGCGAGCTTTGAAATTCTGGTGGGCGATGACCAGTCCACAGACGGCACTCTGGCGGCGGCCAACGTGCCGATGGATCATGTGCGCTGGGTGCGCCACGAGACCAATCAGGGTTTTGTCGGCAATTGCAATCTGACCGCGGAACAGGCCCGTGGCCGGCATGTGCTGATGCTCAATAATGACACGCTGGTGCTGCCCGACTGGCTGGATACGCTGGTGGAGACGCTGGACGGTGATCCCAAGGTCGGTCTGGTCGGCTCCAAGCTGATCTATCCTGACGGCCGGTTGCAGGAAGCGGGCGGGATATTCTGGCAGGACGGTTCGGCCTGGAATCTGGGCCGGTTTGACCACCCCCGACGTCCAGAGTTCAGCTATGCCCGGGACGTGGATTACATTTCCGGGGCTTCCATCGCATTGCCCCGGGGTTTGTGGGAAAAACTGGGCGGTTTTGATGATATCTTCCGCCCGGCGTATGCCGAGGATGCGGACCTGGCGTTCCGCGTGCGCGCCGAAGGGCTGCGCACCGTCTTTCAGCCCCGTTCCATGCTGATCCATTTCGAAGGGGTGAGCTCGGGCACGGATCTCGCGTCCGGGGCCAAGGCGTATCAGGTGAAAAACCTCGAACAATTGCGCGACCGCTGGTCGGACGTGCTGGCGGCGCACCGTCCCAACGGGCAGCAGCCCGAGCGCGAGAAAGAGCGCGGCGTCACAAAGCGTGTGCTGTTCATCGACATGACGACGCCCGAACCCCAGCACGACGCCGGGTCGCTGGTGGCGGTGGAGACGATGCGGGCTCTGCAGGCGCTGGGCTATAAGGTGACCTTCGTCCCGGTCGATAATTTCCTGTGGACCAAGGCGTATTCCGCACCGTTGCAGGCGATGGGCGTCGAGACGATCTATCACCCGTTTTATTCGCGCTTCGAACCGTTCATCACGGCGCGGGGGGCAGAGTTTGATCTGGTCATCGTGCACCGCTTCGCCGCCGCCGAGCGCGTGATGGGCGCTTTGCGCACTCACGCGCCGCAGGCGAAAATCGCCTTCATGCCCGCGGATTTGCATTTCCTGCGCGAGCATCGGGAGGCTGAACTGGCCGATGATGCGCTGGCCCAGGACTCCGCGGCGCAGACCAAGCTTCGAGAGTTGGCGATCATTCGTGCAGCGGATGCGGTGCTGCCGCATTCGGACACCGAAATCGCGTTGCTGGATGAAGAGGCGCCGGAAACGCCCGCGTTCAAATTGCCCCTGATCTATGACCCTGAGCCCATCGCAGCGGGCTTTCATCGCCGCGAAGGTATCGGCTTTCTCGGCGGGTTTGGACATCCGCCGAATGTGGACGCTGTCGACTGGTTCTTGTCAGACGTCTGGCCCGAGGTGCGCGCCCAGAAGCCGGATGCGCGCTTTGTCCTGGCGGGCAGCAAGATGCCCGATCGCTTCAAGGCGCTGGATGGCAAGAATGGCGTAAAGGTGTTGGGCTTTGTCGAAACAGTCGACATCTTCTTCAGTGAGGTCCGCGCCTCGGTCGCGCCGCTGCGCTATGGCGCGGGCGCGAAGGGCAAGGTTGCAGCCAGCCTGGCGCTGGGCACGCCTTGCATAACAACGCCGATCGGGGCGGAGGGCATGGGATTGACCCCGGGGGTCGATGTTCTGGTCTCTGAGGACGCAAAAGGCTTCGTGCGCCATATCCTCGCCATGCTTGACGATGAAAACCGTTGGAATGACGTGCGTCAGGCCGGCGTGGAGTTCGCCCGCCGGGAGACCTCGCGCGAGGTCGTCCGGGCCCGTTTGTCAGACATGTTGGCGCAGTTGAAGCTGAGCTGAAGGCCGGGCGCAGAGATTCTTTCAGGCTCGCCCTGTCACACTGCTTGAACTTTTGCCGTTAAAGGCGGATTTTAAGGGCATGAGTGCGCCTGAACCCCCTGCCGCCGACGATCCGTTGGCTGATGCCGTCGACCGGCTGAATCGGGCCGTGTCCCGCGTGGGCGCGCGTCTGGATGACTACCAGCTGCGCTTGAGCGCGGCTGCTGGCGATGTGGAAGCGGCGCGTGATCTCGATGATGACCGCGCCCGCCTGGCTGCAGCGCTGGATGAGGCGCAAGCGCGTGAAGACGAACTCCAGGCTGCTGCGACCGACGCCGCACAGGCGCTCGACGCGGCCATGAGCGACCTTCAAACCCTGCTCGCCGCGAGCGACGATGCAGAGGAGACAGCGTGAGCAAGGTCACCATCTCCCTGAACGGGCGCGCCTTCACCATCGGCTGCGAAGAGGGCCAGCAGGCCTATCTGCGGGAGCTGGCCGGACATCTGGACACCCATGTGCGCGATCTGGCGAACAAGGTGGGACAGATCGGCGATGTTCGCCTGCTGTTGATGGCGGCCCTGATCGTGACCGATGAGATGCGCGAGGCCCGGGGCAAGGTCGATGAGCTGGAAGACACGGTTCTGGACCTCAAAGGGAAGGTGTCTCAGGCTGACGCCCGCCGTCGTGCGGACCGGGCGCGGGCTGCGGAAGCCCTCATAAGTGCAGCGGAACAGCTCGAATCCATGACCGGCGTCCAGGCGGCGACCGATGCCATGACTGCGTCACCGGAGCCGTCTGATGGAGAAAGCGCTTGAGCGCGAGGCCCCGCGACCCCATCTATATCAGCGGCGGTAGCTGGACCGTTCGACAGGTCTTAACATCCCGAGGACCTTACATCTCTGAGAGGGAGCTGCCTCTGGACTGGACCGTGGTCCTATCTAAGCGGCGCCCACCTGGTTTACCGGGTCATCAGGGTTGGAAAACGACCACCGGCGGAATTGGCGCCGCCACCTTGCCTTTCCACCTTTCATGCTGACGGCCTGGCGCAAGACAAACGCCAGGCGCGCGGCGCGGGCCGCGCGGGCGGCGTCCTACGCCAAAGAGCCCGACGCCGGGCGCAGGCTGGTCGAACACTTCCCCGACAGCCTTTGGCCGAAGGTTCGGCAAGTGGTGGCGGGGTATGCCGCGATCGGCGACGAGATCGACCCTCAGACCTTGCTTGAGACCTTCGCGCTGGAGCAGGCGCGCATCGCCCTGCCCTGTGTCGTAGGCAAGGATCAGCCCCTGACCTTTCGAAGCTGGACGCTCGACCAGCCTTTGGAGCCCGGACCGTTCGGGACGCGGCAACCGGGAGCGGACCATGCTGAACTGAACCCGAGCCTCATCCTTGTGCCCCTCGTCGGATTTGACCTTAAGGGGCGGCGGCTGGGTTATGGCGGCGGGTTTTATGACCGCACGCTGGAAAAGCTCAGACAATCGGGTCCCTTGACCGTCGTCGGGCTGGCCTATGCCGCCCAAAGGCTGGCCAAAGTTCCCGCCGAGGCGCACGACATGCGTCTCGATTGGGTCGTCACGGAGCAGGGCGCGCACCAGATCGCCCCCTGAACCGCATTACAAAGCGGCAAGCTGGCGTTCACGCCATTGACCCCAAGCCGCCCTGCTGTCTGACTTGCGGTCCAAAACCAAGCGGCGGAATGAATGAACGCGCTCGCCTCCCCATCGTTTGCGGCGGTTTCCATGTCGAAACTGACCGGCGAAATCAGCCCGACTGTGCTGAAATGGGCGTCGGGCGCCGTGGCGGCGGCCTTGCATCTGGGGTTGGGCGCTGCGGCATTGTATCTGTTGCATGCGCCGAACCCGCAGCCGCTACCGGATCGCACGATCCATCTGACCATGGTGACGGTCCCCGAAGTCGAGCCCGTGCCTGTTGTGGAGCCGGAGGAGATTGTGGCGCCTCAACCCGTCCTGGAGCCGCTGCAAGAGGCGCCAGAGCTCACTTCTGATGCATCGCCTGCAGAACCTGTTCCTGCGCCCCAGCGTCCGGCCGAGGTTGCGACGCCGGCCCTTTCGCGACCCTCTGAACCGGCGCCGCAACAGGTGTTGACGGCGGAAGGCGGACAAGCGGGCTGGGCGCCGGATTCCGGCCCGGCCGTCAGCGAACGCACGGCGGGGGCCTTGCGCGGGTTGTTGTGTGCGGGCGGCTCTGAGCATACGCGCGCCGCAGCCGGCTGCGATCCGGCGGCGCAAACTGATCCCAATGGCTACGCCGCTTATGCGGATGCTGCAGGCATCGCGCAGATCGAGGCGGCCTTCGGCCCGGTCGAGAGCCTGGGCTATGCCGGCGGCTCCACCGTGGATATGGGGAGCTTCACCCTGCCCGGGCAGGTCAATAACAACCAGCCCCATTATGTCTCCGGCGTGCATTCGGTCTTTGGCCAGCTGCCGGTGTCCGACAAGGTCCGTGATCCCGGATTCGGCGACTGAGCCAGCCTGTCACGGGCGTGACCGCGCGCCGCAGCGCGAACCATTGGCAAGACCTCGGCTCCGGCCTAGAACGCCCTCACTTATCAACTGCACAAAGCGAGACGACGATGGGCGCGTTTACGGAAGAGGACGTTATTGCGGTTCGGCATTATACCGACCGATTGTTTTCATTCCGGGTGACCCGCCCGCAAAGCTTCCGTTTCCGCTCGGGCGAATTTGTGATGATCGGCCTGATGGTCGACGGCAAGCCGCTCTTGCGCGCCTATTCCATCGCCAGCCCGGCCTGGGATGAAGAGCTTGATTTTTATTCGATCAAGGTGCCCGACGGACCGCTGACCAGCCAGCTGCAGCATATAAAGCCCGGCGATAAAATCCTGATGGGAAAGAAGTCTGTCGGCACGCTGGTGCTCGATGCGCTGGAGCCGGGCAAGCGGCTCTATCTCCTCTCAACCGGCACCGGCATCGCGCCCTTCGCGTCGGTGATCCGGGACCCGGAGACCTATGAGCGCTTTGATCAGGTGATCCTGACCCATACCTGCCGCGAGGTCGCCGAGCTGACCTATGGCAAGGAGCTGGTGGACGCTGTGCGCGAAGACCCGCTGGTGGGCGAGTTTGTCGGCGACAAGCTGGTCTACTACCCGTCCGTCACGCGCGAGGAGTTCGAGCGCAAGGGCCGCATCACCCAGCTGATGGATGACGGCGTCATCTATGACGAGCTGGGCGTCCCGCCGCTCAACCCCGACACCGATCGGGTGATGATCTGCGGCTCCATGGAGATGCTCAATTCGTGCAAGGAGCGGTGTGACCGCGCGGGTCTGAAAGAAGGCTCCAACGCGCGCCCGGCCCAATATGTGGTCGAGAAGTCGTTTGTAGGCTGAGGCTTTAGAAGCTACTTTACTAAGATAGCTTCTATCTGAGCGTGCCATGCTTGTTACTGACCCATCCCGACTTGTTTCCAACTTGCTTGAGAAAGGCAAGGAGAATGAATGGTTGGAATTTAAAGAGAATAACTTTTCTGCAGACTCTTTGGCTAAGTATATTTCTGGATTGGCCAATTCGGCTATGTTGGCGCAGAAGCGTCACGCGTACATACTCTATGGGATCAAGGATAAGACACTTGAAATTGTAGGCACCTCTGTAGATCTTAGTTCTGAGACACAGGGTTCGGAACCACTCAAAAAGTGGCTTTCAAAGGTAATTCGGCCTAGATTAAATATTGAATTCTGTACAGCCTGGTTTGATGAGCTACGTGTTGAAGTCGTAGTGATAGATGCTGAAATGCTGAGCCCTGTTCAGTATAATGGCAAATCCTATATCAGAATTGGAGAGTCCCTATCTCCGCTATCGACATATCCAGAAAGAGAACGAAGCCTCTGGTCCGCTACTTCAAGATATAGTTTCGAAGGTAGTGTTTGTTGTGGCAACCTTTCTATCGCTGAGATATTCAATTTATTCGATGTCGAATCATTTTGTTCAATGTTGGACTGCGTGAGAGCCTCTCATGAGGCTTATATTGATTATCTTGTCGGTTTGGATTTGATATCCGAAGATATTGAGGGTGGCTTTAGTGTCACTAATCTTTTCGCATTGCTTGCCGCGAAAAACGTTAAGCAGTTTCCTGCATTGAAAGGAAAAACGCCTCGTCTAATTAAGTATAAGGGTAAAAATAAATTAGTTGCAGAGGATGATGTTATAGGTGCTCGTGGATATGCGATTGCCTTTCCACGGTTATTGTCGGCGATTATGCAGAGGTTGCCTCACGAAGAAGAGATGAAGCATGGGGTTAGGAGGGTTAAGCACGCAATACCTGAGTTGGCTGTGCGTGAATTCTTGGCTAATGCCTTGGTTCATCAAGATTTTTCAGAATCAGGTTCTAGGCCAACAATAGAAATTTTTGAGGATAGGCTTGTAATAACAAACCCAGGCGTTCCTCTTATTAATACTGATAGATTCATAGACGCTCCTCCGAAATCAAGAAACGAATCTTTAGCGGACATGATGAGGCTGGCGAAGCTATGCGAAAATAGAGGTTCTGGGGTTGATAGGGCGTTAGTTTCTATTGAAAAATCATACTTGCCGGCACCCATGTTTCAAGTCGTTGAGGGTGCAACGGTCGTTACAATCTATTGTAAGAAAGCATATGCGAAGATGACGAGCCACGACCGCTTGAGGGCATGCTATCAGCATGCATGTCTCAGGTGGGAGGCGTCTGAATATCTTACGAATATGAGTTTGAGAAAGCGTTTGGGATTGTCAGACAGCCAAATATCACAAGTTTCACGCCTTATTGCGGAAGCTGTTGAGGCTCGTTTAATCCGGCCGCTAGCTGACGACCAGCCTAAGAAAAATGCTAAATACGTTCCTATTTGGGTCGAGTAATTTATTTGCTTGTCAAACCGTGCTTAAGTGGTCGACGGTATTTTTTCTATATATATCAATAAATTAATTCTGGACTCGTAATTGATTCGAATCGCCAGCATGAGTCTGGTTAATAAGATATAAACTGTAAGGCGGGCGGCTGGAGTTAACATAGCACCGCTGGCCTAACAGGCTCGCTTCGCCTATATCCGCACGCCTGAGCAAGGATAGGCGGTTTCATGCGTATTGCGTTTTTTGGCGATGTAGTCGGCAAGTCGGGCCGGGACGGGCTGTGCGAGGCGTTGCCGGATCTGCGCAAGCAGCTCCAGCTCGATTTTGTCGTGGTCAACGCCGAGAACGCGGCAGGCGGTTTCGGCATCACCGAAAAGACCGCCAACGAGATGTACGACGCGGGCGCGGATGTTCTGACGCTTGGCAATCACGCCTGGGACCAGTCTGAAACCCTGTCGCACATTGAGCGCGAACCGCGCCTTCTGCGCCCGGTGAACTATCGTGAAGGCACGGCGCCGGGGCGCGGGGCGGGGCTTTATGACCTGCCGGACGGCCGCCGGGTGCTGGTGATGAATGTGATGCTGCGCCTGTTCATGCAGCCGCTGGAAGACCCGTTCGCCTCGGTCAGCCATGAAATCGATTCCTGCCCGCTGGGCGCCGTGGCGGACGCCATCATCGTCGACATGCATGGCGAGGCGACGAGCGAGAAAGTGGCGCTTGGCAATTATTGCGATGGTCGCGCCAGCGTGGTGGTCGGCACCCACACCCATGTGCCCACCGCCGATCATCGCATCCTGCCCAAGGGCACGGCCTATCAGACCGATGCGGGCATGTGCGGGGATTATGATTCCGTCATAGGCATGGTGAAGGACG
Source organism: Oceanicaulis alexandrii DSM 11625 (assembly GCF_000420265.1). NCBI lineage: Bacteria > Pseudomonadati > Pseudomonadota > Alphaproteobacteria > Maricaulales > Maricaulaceae > Oceanicaulis > Oceanicaulis alexandrii. The sequence continues at coordinate 1,043,546 of NZ_ATUP01000001.1, read as the reverse complement.
AGCCGATCAATCGCTTCGTCACCCATATGCGCTCGGGCCGCTTCACCCCGGCCTCGGGCGAAGCGACCGTGTGCGGGCTCTATGTGGAGACCGATGACGCGACGGGGCTGGCGGTGCGCTGCGAGCCGATCCGCGTGGGCGGTCAGCTCGCAGAGATCATCCCCGAGGTCTGATCACAGACGCTCGCCCAGCCACCGCAAATGGTCTTCCATGAAGGTGGCGATGAAGAAATAGCTGTGATCATAGCCGTCCTGCCGGTGCAGGGTCAGCGGCTGGCCGGCCTTGCGGCAGGCTTCTTCCAAGAGTTCCGGCTTCAGCTGTTCAGACAGGAACTGATCGCTCAAACCCTGATCCACCAGAATGCCGGCCTCGCACCGGGCGCCGTCTTCAATGAGGGCGCAGGCGTCGTATCGGCGCCAGGTCTTCAGATCGTCGCCGAGATACCCGCCGAGCGCTTTCTGACCCCAGGGGCAATGGATCGGCGAGCTGATGGGCGCGAAGGCGCTGATCGCCTTGAACAGGTCGGGGCGCTTCAGGCCCAGGGTCAGCGCGCCATGCCCGCCCATGGAATGGCCGGTGATGGCGATGTCTTCCAGATCGAGGCAAGGCGCGGCCTCGCCCACGACCTTCAGAAGTTCGCCGGTGACATAGCTTTCCATACGATAGTGCTTGGCCCACGGGTCCTGCGTGGCGTCCACATAAAAGCCTGCGCCAGAACCGAAATCATAGCTGTCATGCTCGCCGGGCAGATCGAGACCGCGCGGTGAGGTGTCGGGCGCCAGAAACGCCAGGCCCAGCTCGGCGCAGACGCGCTGGAAGCCGCCCTTGTCGGTGACATTGGCGTGGGTGCAGGTCAGGCCTGACAGATAAAGCACGACCGGAACCGGGCCGTCTTCCGCGGCGGGCGGCAGGTAGAGCGAGAACGTCATCTGCGTGCCGGTCTCTTTGGAGTCATGGGTCCAGACTTGCTGGCGTCCGCCAAAGCTGCGGGTCTCTGAGTTGAGTTCCATAATCCTACCGTCCTCGTTTGAGATCCTGAAACAGGCGTTCGAGCCCGTTGAGAAAGTTCGACCGGTCGCGGGGGCCGAAGGGCTTGCCGCCACCGCCCTCCATGGTTCCGGCGCTGCGCAGATCCGTCATCAGGTCGCGCATGGCGAGTTTCGACCCGATGGAGTGGGCGTCAAACTCGGTCCCGCGATGGTCGATCGCCTTGCCGCCCGCCTTCAAGCAGCGGTCGGCCAGGGGAATATCCCCGGTGATGCAGATATCGCCCGGACCGATCCGCTCCGCGATCCAGTCATCCGCCGCGTCCGCGCCTTCCGGCACGATCACCAGCTCCGCCCATTGGCTTTGCGGGCGGCGCAGGCCGCCATCGCACACCAGCTTGATCTCGGTGCGATGGCGTTCGGCCACCCGGATCGCCTCGTCCTTCACCGGACAGGCGTCAGCATCGATGAACAGCGTCAGATCAGAACTCCACGACCGAGCGGATGCTTTCGCCCGCATGCATCAGGTCGAAGGCGGTGTTGATGTCATCGAGCGGCATTTTGTGTGTGATCAGGCTGTCGATATCGATCTTGCCGTCCATGTACCAGTCGACGATTTTCGGCACATCGGTGCGGCCACGCGCGCCGCCAAAGGCGGAGCCTTTCCAGACCCGGCCGGTGACCAGCTGGAAGGGGCGGGTGGAGATTTCCTGCCCGGCCTCGGCCACGCCGATGATGATGCTTTCGCCCCAGCCGCGATGGCAGCATTCCAGCGCCTGACGCATGACATTCACATTGCCGGTGCAGTCAAAGCTGTAATCCGCGCCGCCGCCGGAAATGTCGAGAATGGCCTCGACCACCTTGTCCATGCCGATCTCGTTGGGATTGATGAAGTCGGTCATGCCGAACTTCTCGGCATGGGCGCGCTTGGCAGGGTTGATGTCGATGCCGATGATCTTGTCTGCGCCGACCATGCGGGCGGCCTGGATGACATTCAGGCCGATGCCTCCAAGGCCGAACACAGCGACGTTCGCGCCCGGCTCAACGCCGGCGGTGAAGATCACCGCGCCCACGCCTGTGGTGACGCCGCAGCCGATATAGCAGACCTTGTCGAAGGGGGCGTCTTCGCGGATTTTCGCCAGCGCGATCTCCGGCATGACGGTGAAGTTCGAAAAGGTCGAGCAGCCCATATAATGGTGGATTTTTTCGCCATTCAGGCTGAAGCGCGACGTGCCGTCCGGCATCAGGCCCTGGCCCTGGGTGGAGCGGATCGAGGTGCACAGATTGGTCTTCTGGCTGAGGCAGCTTTTGCACTGGCGGCATTCGGGCGTGTAAAGCGGGATCACATGATCGCCCGGCTTCACACTCGTCACGCCTTCGCCGATTTCGCGCACGATACCCGCCCCCTCATGGCCCAGAATGGAGGGGAAGATTCCTTCGCTGTCCTTGCCGTCGAGCGTATAGGAATCGGTATGGCAGACGCCGGTCGCCATGATCTCGACCAGGACTTCACCGGCGCGCGGCCCTTCAAGGTCCACCTCATGGATTTCGAGCGGTTTGTTCGGGGCGAATGCAATTGCGGCGCGGGTCTTCATGAAAGCCTCCTCAAGCGATGGCGGTCTGATCGACGGCGTATGGCGTCCAAATACGCGTGCGCGCGGGTGGCGGCAAGGCGAGGCGCAGGATGAAATCAGGATATGCCCGAACGCGGCATTGAAATGCCCGGTCATTTAGGCACAGTGGTGCAACGCAACATGATCATTGGACGCCCTCATGGCCCATACACCTGAATACACCGCCCTTTTGCTTGAAAACGTGCACCCGGACGCTGACAGCGCGCTGCAGACTGCCGGTCCGGTCACCGTTAAGCGCTTGTCGGGATCTCCCGATCGTTCGCAGCTGGAGGCGGAGATCGCCAGCGCGCATGTGCTGGGTATTCGTTCGCGCACTCATGTGGACGCCGCCTTGCTGGACGCGGCCAAGGACCTTCAGGCCATCGGCTGTTTCTGCATCGGCACCAATCAGGTGGATCTGAACGCCGCCGCCGAGCGCGGCGTGCCGGTGTTCAACGCGCCTTTCGCCAACACCCGATCGGTGGCGGAGCTGACATTGGCGTCAGTGATCATGCTGATGCGGCGCATTCCCGAAAAAATGTTCGCGATCCAGCGCGGCGAATGGCTGAAAACCGCTGACGGCGCCAATGAAGTGCGCAAGAAGAAGCTCGGCATTATCGGGTACGGCAATATCGGCGCCCAGCTTTCTGTGCTCGCCTCGGCGCTTGGCATGCATGTCTATTACTATGACATCGCGCCCAAGCTGGCCCATGGCAATGCCCGCCCGATGGATACGCTCGACGGTCTTCTGTCTGAGTGCGACGTGGTCACCTTGCATGTGCCCTCCACCGCCCGCACCAAGAACATGATCGGCGAGGCCGAGATCGCCCGGATGAAGCCCGGTGCGTTCCTGATCAATCAGGCCCGTGGAGACCTGGTGGATGTGGATGCCTTGGCGGCGGCGCTCAATTCAGGCCATCTCGCCGGCGCGGCGGTGGACGTGTTCCCCGTGGAGCCCAAAAGCAAGGATGAGCGCTTTGAAAGCCCGCTCACCCAGTGCGCCAATGTCATCCTGACGCCTCATATCGGCGGCTCGACGCTGGAAGCGCAGCAGGCCATTGGTCTGGATGCAGCGGGCAAGTTGGCGCGATACCTCTATGAAGGGTCGACCACGTTTGCCGTGAACTTCCCCCATGTGGATCCCGGTCCCATTCAGCCGGGCCGCACTCGCGTTCTCGCCCCGCACAAGAACCGTCCGGGTTTCCTGCGGCGCTTGAATGACGCGGTCGAGCAGGTGGGCGCCAACGTCGCCGCGCAGTTCCTGCAAACCGAAGGGGATCTGGGCTATGCGGTCGCTGATCTTGAAGGCGATCTGCCGACGGATTTCCTGGATCGCGTTCGCGCTATCGACGGCACGATCCGCGCGCGCCTGATCCAGGGCTAGGGCATGACGGCGGCGGGCTAGACCAGCCCGTCGCGTCCTGTGGCCTTCCAGTCCGCCATGAAGGCGTCCAGTCCCAGATCCGTCTGGGGGTGCTTGATCAGCTGATCGAAGGTTTTCACCGGCAGGGTCGCGGCGTCACACCCGGCCAGGGCGGCCCCTTCCACATGCTTGAGATGGCGCAGGGAGGCGGCGAGGATCGAGGTTTCAAATCCGTACTGGTCATACATCGCCCGGATGTCTTCAAGCAGGTTGATCCCGTCTGATCCGGCGTCGTCGATACGGCCCACAAAGGGAGAGATGAAGGTCGCCCCGGCCTTGGCCGCCATCAGCGCCTGGCTCAAAGAGAAACACAAGGTGACATTGGTGGGCACGCCTTCGGCGTGGAATTCGCGGCAGGCCTGAAGCCCGGCCGCCGTCAGCGGCAGCTTGATCACCACATTGTCGCCCAGGGCGCGCAGCTTGCGGCCTTCTTCCAGCATGCCGTCATAATCTGACGCCACCACTTCGGCGCTGACCGGGCCAGACACCGCTTTGGCGATCTCCTTGACGCGGTCAAACACGCCAGCCCCGGATTTCGCGATCAGGGACGGGTTGGTGGTCACCCCATCGATCAGGCTGGCGCGAGCTTCAATCTCGGCGATTTCGGCGGTGTCGAGAAAGATCTGCATGAGCCACTCCGGTCAGTCATGAAACGTCGATATCTTGAACCAGCTTTAGTCCTCAATCATAACAGCACCATAAAACCGGTTTGAAAATGAGGAAGGCTGCATGGGCGCTGCAAACGCGGTCAAAACCTGGACGCATCAGACCCTGCCGCGGCCTCTTGTGAATTTCCTGTGGAATCTTGCAAGCGACGCCAGGGATTTGCCGGCCCGCTGGCGCGCGCCGGGCGAGCCGCGACCCTGGCGGGTCTGGCATAATGTGGGCGGCGGTGACTTCCATCAGATCGGTCACGCCTATTTCAGCTGGTTTCAACGTTCGGCCCGGCTTTCACCCTCCGCCCATGTGCTGGATATGGGCTGCGGCGCCGGACGGATTGCGTTTCGACTTGCGGAATATCTGAACGCGCAGGGGCGCTATACCGGTTTTGATTTGTCCGAGCGGGCGCTTCGCTTCGCCCGCAATCATGTCTCCGGCGAGGCGCACTTCGTCTTCGTGCGGGCCGATGTGCAAAGCCGCGAATATGGCGGCGCGGGCGAAAAGGCGACCGGGTATCGCTTTCCGGCCGACACCGCCAGCATCGACGCCGCACTTGCGATTTCACTGTTCAGCCATTTACTCCCCGAAGACGCCGCGGCCTATCTCAAGGAAGCCGGTCGCGTCCTGAAACCGGGCGGGCGCTTGTGCCTGACCGGGTTCATTGTGGAGCCGGGCATGGAGCTGTCAGGCGCGGTTCTGGCGTTGCAGCCGTTTCGCGACGGGGCCTGGGCGGCGGATCCGCGAGAACCCGAACGCGCGATCGGCTATGAGCGCGCCGTGTTTGAGGACTGGATGCGTCAGGCGGGGTTGAGGCTGGCTGAGCCTGTCGAGCCCGGACATTGGTCGACCCCTCAGCGTACGGGCGAGTTTCAGGACCGGATCGTTCTGGAAAGGCTGCCGCTTTAGCGCCCGGAACTGAACAAGACCTCGCGGACCGTCCGCACCAGGATCACGACGTCGCGCCACAAGGACCAGTTCTGGACGTAATGGCTATCAAGCCGGGCGCGTTCTTCAAACGTGGTGTCGTTGCGACCATTGACCTGCCACAAGCCGGTCAGGCCCGGACGCACGCGCTGATAATCCAGCATCGCCTGACCATAACACTCTTGCTGATCCAGCGTCATCGGACGCGGCCCCACAAGGCTCATATCGCCCTTGAGCACATTGATCAGCTGGGGCAGCTCATCCAGGCTGGTCACGCGGAGCAGGCGGCCGACCGGTGTGATGCGCGGATCATCGTCGAGCTTCTGATAGGCGCGCCATTGCGCTTCGCGTTCGGGGTCGCTCTCCAGTATTTCAGCCAGGCGCGCTTCGGCGTTGACCACCATGGTGCGGAATTTCAGACAGCCGAAAGGTCGGCCGTCTGCGCCCACGCGTTGCTGGCTGAACATCACCGGCCCGTCATCCTTGCGGATGGCGACCATGATGAAGACCAGGACCGGGCTGAGAAACGCCAGCGCGCAGGCCGAGGCGATGATGTCAAAGCCGCGCTTGACCATTTGAGCAAAGGGACGGTGCTGCGCATTGATCATCGACAGGATGACGCCGTCTTCGGGCGGGAAGCGGACCAGATCGAAGGATTCTCCGGAAATGGCGCCCAGGGCAGGGCGATAATAATAGGATGCGCCTGCTGCCGACAGGAGCCGCGCCAGCCGTGCGGCGATGTCTTGCGTCGCCGCGTCCGGCGCCAGAAAGACGGGGCGCTGGACGAGCGGTGCGATCTGTTCAAGCAGCGCCGCGTCGCTGAGCTGGGCGAACGGCTCCAGCGCGAGGCTGCGTTCGGCATGCAGACCATGACCCGCTTCGGAGCGGATGACGCTGTCGGGCGAGAGAGTCAGCGCTTGGGGGGCGAGCACTGTGACCGGCTGAAGCCAGCCGCCGCTGACGGTGAACAAGGCGCGCACGCCAAGCCGCAACGCCAGAATCAGAACCGGCACGCACAGCCAGGCCGCTATGAGGGGCCAAGCGCCCGCCAACTCACCATAGGCGTAAAGGCCGGCGATCTGGGCCAGACAGGCAAGGCCGCACGCCTTGAGGACCGAGCCTGCGACCCCCATCACCGGCTGTCGGCTGCGATAGTGTCCCTGGGCGTTGAACCAGCCCATGAGCAGAACGCCTGCGAGAAAGAAGATCGCCAGTTCGCCTTGGGCTGCGACGCCGCCGTTCACGGCGTGCAGCGCCTGAAGCGCAATGCCGGACAGGCTGATCGCGCTCATGTCGGACAGGACGAAAACCTGCACCGGATTGATCGAGCCCGCAGCGCGCGCAGGCGCAAATGACGGTGCGTGTGCATCAATCCGGGACGACATGGGCTCTCCTCGATCCACTGGCGCCGCTCTGCTGGCGGCTTTGAGTGTGAGGAGCAAGAATGGCGCCGCGCTGGGACGCGTTAATCAGGAGCGTCTGTCCTGTTCAGGAACGCTGCGAAAACACCCAAGGCGAGCGCGGCGTGATGCCATTCCTGATAAACGCCATAGCCCAGCATGACGGTGACCAGCCAGATGCCGCCCACATAAGCCAGGCCCGCGATCTGATCCGTGTTCAAAGGGGCGCGGCCAACAGCGCGGGCTCCGGCGAACAGCGTGGCGGCGCAGAGCAAGGCGCCGATCGCGCCTGCATCCATCCAGATGTGCAGACCGGCGTTGTGCGCGTGGAGCGGCAAGCGGTCGATGATGATGTCCCGGTAAGGAACGGGATCCGCCATGACCCGCATGCTGTCAAGCCCGTGTCCGATCAGCGGCGCTTGTCGGATTTGCTCCAGCACCGCTTTCCAGATTTCCAGCCGCCAGGCCCAGGACACTGGCAGGCCTTGCTCTACGCTTTCAGGCAGCAAGGCCAGCCCGATGCCCATGAACAAGGGCGCGCCCAACACCCAGACGCCAGCGCCCAGCAATATGACTTGCAAGGCTGTACGCGAGGCGAGCTGGGTCGCGGCGGCGGCGAGCAGGCCGAAGACAAGAGCCAGGATGTTGGCTTCGACATCAAAACTGGCTGACGCGAACGCGGCCATGGCCAGAAGCGTCAGGGCCAGCCCGCGCCGCCAGGCGCCCTCTCGACGCCACATATACAAGGCGACAGGACCCGCCACCATCATGAAGGCGGTGGCGCCGCGTGACAGCGTGACCTTGGCGTTGCGAATGGCTTCTGCGGGATAGTTTGAGTCTTCCAGCTCAAGCTCGATCCAGCCGCCGATCAGGCCGCCCGTCAACGCTTCAATGAGAAAATAGCCCCCCGCGAGAAGTGACAAGACGCTGAGTAGCTTGGCTTGCCGTCCGGCTTCTTCATCGGTCAGGCGGCACGCAATATATGCGCCCATGACGAATAACGGGATCAGAAGCGCGAGCTTGTAAGCCTGGTCGGCCCGCTCATACGGCGACCATAGATGTGAGGCGCATAGCCAGGCCACGCTCAGTACGCCAAGAAACGCCAGAGTCGGCGCACTCTTGAATGACCGCCAGCCGGACACGAAAATGACCGGCGTGAAGATGAAGCCGATCAGCGCCATGGATGTGGCGAGCCCCAGGCCGCCCGCGGCGATAAAGACGGCGCTCAGCGTCAACAGCACCCCGAGGGTGACCGAGGAGAGACGCCATCGAGTCGTCACGGATGCAGAGCCTTTACGAAGTCTTCTGGCGACAGGTTCCACGCTAGCAACTCGCGTCCGTCAGCGGTCACGCGCACAGCGCCCATATGGCCGGTTTTGACCTTGGCCTCTTCGCTCGGGGCGGAATCCTTGGCCAGAAGTGCATGGAAATATCGCAGTATCCCGTTGGACGTCAGGACGAAGACAACCGTGTCATCATTGCGATCGCGCGTCACTGAATCCAGTACGCTGCGGGCGTTGGCCTTGAGGGTTTCCACAGTGGGGCTCCAGCCTGCGCCATTGGGCGGAATAGAGCGCTCACGCCAGTCGGTGATGGCGCTTTCCCCCCAGCTTTCGGCGATTTCTGCGTCAGTCTTGCCGCCCCAGACGCCGTAATCGATCTCGCGCAAGCGGTCATCGATCTCGACCTCGCCGGTGAACCCGCAAATCTCGCCGACCAGCCGGGCGCCGGTGCGGGTGCGCTTGAGCGGTCCGGCGATGATCCGGTCGGGCAGTTGATTGAGCGTGCGCAGGGCTTCACCCATGGCGCGTGATTGCTCGAGGCCTTTTTCAACGAGGGGAAGGTCTTCGTTCGCTCCGACCCAGACAGGCGTGTCGTCCGGGCCGAATGTATTGCCATGGCGCGCCAGGATCAGCAGCATTTAGATAATCTCCCCTTCGCGAGCGATGATGTCCGCCGCGACGACGGCGTCCCGCGGCGAGTCCACAGAATACGGCGTTCGGCCGCGATAATCGGTCAGCACGATCCGGATCGGGATGCCGTTTTCCAGCGCCCGCAATTGCTCCAGGCTTTCGGCCAACTCCAACGGACTCGGCTCCAGCGCCACCAGCTTGGACAAGGTGTCGAAGCGATAGGCGTACAGCCCGATGTGCTTATAGATCGGCAGGCCTGTCTGTTCTCGTTTGAATGGAATGATGGCCTTGGAAAAATAAAGCGCATTCAGGGTCTTGTCGAATACGACCGTGGTGCCGCCGACTTCGCCGCGGCGTTTGGCTTCACTCAGCTTATCCAGTGCGTCTTCACTCAGCGCAACTGCAGGCGTGGCGAGCCGCAGGGTCGGGTCCGCCTTCATCGCGGCGGCGGCGGCGTCTACGACCCAGGGTGGGGTCAGGGGCGCATCGCCTTGAAGGTTGACGATGACATCGTTGGGCTGGGCGAAGTCGCGCACGGCTTCAAAGGCGCGCTCGGTGCCGTTCCGGCAGCTTTCCGGGGTCATCACGGCTTCGCCGCCGAAAGCCTTCACGGCCTCAAGGATTCGCGCATCGTCGGTGGCGACGATCACGCGGTCGATTGCGGGCGCGGCTGCGGCCAGTCGGCGCACGCGCTCGACCATGGGCACGCCAGCGATTTCATGAAGCGGTTTGCCCGGAAAACGCGTGGAGCCGTAACGGGCGGGAATAACGGCGATAACAGACATGAGGCGCCTATAAAGAACAGCAAAGCGGACTGGCTTGTTCAATGCCATGGCCCGCCGCTGAAGACCAGTGCGCGCGGTGAGCGCTCAAGGTCTTGGCCGAAGCGGTCTCAATAGGGTAGAAGGCCCGCTTCAAGAATTCATGCTGCCGCGCTTGGCAGCTCGCCATTTGCCTTCCGGAGGTTTCGACCATGGCCGGCCACTCAAAATGGGCCAATATCCAGCACCGCAAGGGTCGCCAGGATAAAGCTCGCGCTAAATTGTTCTCGCGTTTGTCCAAGGAAGTCATGGTCGCCGTGAAAATGGGCGGACCGGACCCGGACATGAACCCGCGCCTGCGTCTGGCGATTCAGAACGCCAAGGGCCAGTCCATGCCCAAGGACAATATCGAACGCGCGATCAAGAAAGCGGCGGGCGGCGATGTCGAAGAGTATTTCGAGATCCGCTATGAGGGCTTCGGTCCCGCCGGCATCGGCCTGATCGTGGAAGCCTCCACTGACAACAAGAACCGCGCAGCGGGAGAAGTGCGCGCCGCCTTTTCCAAGAATGGCGGCAATCTGGGTGAAACCGGATCTGTCAGCTTCATGTTCGATCAGGTGGGCGAGATCCGCTTCCCGCTTTCGGTCGCTGATGAAGAAGCCATGTTTGAAGCCGCCATTGAAGCCGGCGCTGAAGACGTGGTGCAGGAAGACCTGCTCGATGATGACGGCGAGCCGGCGCCCGAGCATGTGATCTATTGCGCCCGGGAAGACCTGGCCGAGGTCAGCTCGAACCTCCAAGAGCGCTTTGGCGACGCCAAGTCCGCCAACATCATCTGGAAGCCGCAAAACCTGATCGAGGTGACCGGCGACAAGGTGGCGACTGTGATGAAACTCATGGAAGCGCTTGAAGACCTTGATGATGTGAGCACCGTGTTCGCGAACTTCGATATTTCCGACGAAGACATGGCGAACCTCGAATAATGGCGGGTCAGTCGCGCCCCATCGTCATCGCCGTGGATGGTCCGCTCGCTTCTGGCAAGGGGACCATTGCGCGGGCGCTCGGGGCGCGTTTCGGCGTGCCGCATCTGGACACGGGCGCGCTCTATCGCGCTGTGGCGGTTTCAATGCTCGAGCAAGGTTTGCCGCCGGAAAATGCGGATGAAGCCGAGCGAGTCGCGCGGGAACTTGATGTCGCCGCCATCGACGAATCCAAGATCCGCACCGCCGGCGCCGGCGTGGCCGCCAGCGTGGTGTCGGCTCATCCGCGGGTGCGAGCGGCGCTTCTGGATGTCCAGCGCGCTTTCGCCGCCCAGGACGGCGGGGCTGTGCTGGATGGACGCGATATCGGCACGGTGATCTGCCCGAATGCGGATGTGAAGCTGTTCGTCACCGCAGATGAAGAATCGCGCGCCTGGCGGCGCCGGGCGGAGCTCGTCAATCGCGGCGAGGAGATCAGTTTCGAGCAGGTGCTGGGCCAGCTGCGCCAGCGCGACGCGCGCGACGCCAGCCGCGCGGACGCCCCGATGATCAAGGCCGATGACGCGATCGAACTCGACACGTCTGACATGTCGGTGGACGAGGCTGTGCGCGAGGCGATCAAGCTGGTGGACGCCAGGCTGGGCTGAGGCCCCGACCCCTTAAAGAGGCCGGGGCTCATCGGCTTTAGAAGCCCAGACGCACCTGCAGGCGCGCCTGCAGGCTTTCCGTGCCGTCGCCAGAACGACCCGCAGCCGTCAGGGCGACGCTCAACCGGTCGCGAATCTGGGCCTCATAGCCCAGCTGGGCGCGCAGCAGCCCATCTTCATTCCCGCCAATCCGGGCCGTGGACAGGTCGATGTCGTTCAAGAGAACGCCGACCGTTCGCTCGGCGTCATCTTCGCTCTCATACGCGAGGCCCGCTTGCAGTTTGCCTGCTTCAGACACCTGCCAGCTGGCGCGGACGCCGGCTTCATAAAGCGTGCTGCTGAAATCAAGCGCCTGGACGCGGCCGTTCAGAAGCACGCCTTGCTCGACATTGGCTGCGAGGTCGTAATCGGTGAACACCGCTCGCAGATAGGGCGTCAGCGCAAACGATTCGGACGCAGCGAAGTCCAGCCCGGCTTCAAGCGCCGTGAAGCTGTGATCCACGACCAGCTGGCCGGTCACCGTGTTGCGGGGAGCGAACCCGGTGGCCCTCACGGTGTCCATGTCGGTGCGGCCCAGACCCGCGCCGCCCATCAGGTAAAACGCGCCCGTCGACCAGCCGCCATGCACGGCGACGGCGAAAGTCTCTGCATCGCCAGAGGCGGGCAGAACGCCGCTAATGGTGCTGCTGGTGTCGGCGAAGCTGGCGCGCGCGCCGGCGAAGAAGCCGTTGTCGAGATTGGCGGTGAAGCCCGCAGAGGCGGACCAGCCGTCATAATCAACACCAGCTGCGCTTGCGCTGGCGTCTACGGACCCGTCCAGCCAGCCGCCGGTGATATAGCCGCCGGTCTCTGATTTGGCGCGTCCTGCGTCGTCGAGCGCGTCCACGATCAAATGGCGGCCGATCTGATAGGCGTGCTCGGTCAGGCCGCCGGCGCTTTGCCCGGCATAATCCGCGTTCGCGCCGCTGGCGACGACGAAAGCGGCCAGCACGGCGTGAGACTGCGTGGTCGGATGGATGCCGTCATAATCGCTCCAGTCCGACGGGCAGGCGTCGAGCAGCAAGCCCTGGCTGACGCAATCGGTGGACGTTTCGCTGAAGCCGTAAAGCGACGAATTGGCGTAGACGTCGAGAAGCAGGTCTTCGACATTGATGTAGAGCACATCTGCGCCGTATTGCGCGCTGATCGCGGCGTCCACGCCGCGCAACCCGATATTGAACTGCGCCGCAGCCTGATCGAACTGGGCGTCAAAGGGGGCGGGCGCTTCCACGGATGATCCGATGGGCGGCACGCCGAACAGCACAAAGCGCCGGGCGCCAGCGTCCGCCAGCGTTGACAGGGTTTGCTGGATGTCGGCCACGCCCTGATTGATATCCAGTGATCCGCCGCTCAGCGCCGCAAGGAAGTTGTTGCCGCCGATCCAGATGGAGAAGATGTCCGAGCTGTTTGGCGCCGCGATCTGCCCGCTGGCGACGCCGGCGGCGAAGAACTGTGCTTGCTCGATGGAGCCGGGCAGGATCGGACCGCCGGGTGTGCTGGCGAAGCCGGCGGTGCGCGCGCCGCCATGGGCGAAATTGATGCCGTTTGAGGCGTCGCCGAGTACGCCGGTCAGGAAGGGCGACAGCGCCAGCGTCTGCCCGGTCAGATATTCATGCCAGACCGGTCCGTTGGAAAAGCGGCCGTTGAAATAGACCGGCGGGCCGCCAGCGCCTGCCGCCAAAAACACATTGCCGGTGTCAGACAGGCTATCGCCAAAGACGTAAGACTTGCCGGCGGTGAAGTCCCACGATTGCGCAAGTGCTGGCGCAGACGCGAAAGACAGGGCGGCCAATGAGGCCCCCAGCATTTGTTTAAACATAAAGCTCCTCCCCAGAGCGTGTATCGGTGCGCATTATTTATTGTTCGCACACTGTGATTAGCTGTTCTGAACTGTAAGGTTGTCAAGTTGCACCGATTGGGCGAGGCGCGGAATCTGCACATGGCGGTTTGGGGTGGGACGGCTTAGCCTGTGGGAATGATGAAGTTTTCCGCTCTCGGCTTTGGCGTCTCCGGCGCCCATGGCACGCCCCTTGTTCCAGCCTCAGAGACGCTGGCGCTGATCAAGGCGGCGGTGGAGGGCGGCGTGCGAATGTTTGACACCGCGCCCTCTTATGGGGCTGGCGAGGCCGAGCGGCGTTTGGGTGTCGCTCTGAAAGCGCTGGATCGCTCGGACCTTGTCGTCTGCACCAAGGCGGGACTGACCAGCCATGGCCTTGCCGGGCGGCGGCGCGATCTGTCGCCCGATGGCGTTGAGGCCAGCGTGCGCGCCTCGTTGGGCCGATTAGGTGTTGAGGGGGTCGACATCCTCTTCCTGCATGGCGCGGCGCCCCATGAGCTGGATGCGGCTTTGCTGGCGCGTTTGCGGGCGCTCAAGCAGGCCGGCGCGTTTCGGTCTTTGGGCGCAGCGGTACGCGGTCCAGCGCTCGACTGGGCGCTGGATGCAGGATGGTTTGAGGTCCTCATGACCCCGATTCACCCTTTTCTGGACAGCGCGGAGACGGCGGCGCTCGACCGGGCTGCGCAGGCGGGGCTTCCCATCATGGCGATTGAAACCGCCGGTGATGCGCCTCCCAGATTGCGGGCGCCGCGTTCACTGGCGGACCTCTATCCGCTCGCCAAGAGAGTGCGCGCAAAAGGCGCCGGGCGCGGGCGAATCGCGGTTCCGGACGGGCTCAAGCTGGCGCTCGGTCGGCCGGGCGTGGTCAGCGCGCTCTTCACCACCACGCGCAGGGCGCATCTCAACAGCAATCTGGAGAGCGCCGGACTTTCCTGACGCAGATCCCGGTCTAGCTCCGCCCCGATGAGCCAGACAGAGTTATTCGCTTCGCCACCCGTGCCGCCAACGCCCGACCGCCAGGCGGGCCTGGAGCGCCTGAAAGCCTTCACGCCCATGATGGGGCGGCGCTATGCGACGCAGCGCAATTTTGATTTCGGTCCTGAAGACCGCTCCAACATCTCTGTGTTGAGCGCGCATGTGCGCCACAGGCTGGTTCTGGAGCCTGAACTGGCCCAGGCGGCATTGAACGCTCATGGGCTTCAAGCCGCCGAGAAATTCATTCAGGAGGTCTGCTGGCGGACCTATTGGAAAGGCTGGCTGGAGCTGCGCCCGTCGCGCTGGTCAGAGTACAAGACTGAGCTGTCTCAAGCCCTGGACGCGCTGGGCGAAGACGAGGCTCTGCGCCGCCGGTATGAAGCGGCCCGGGACGGTCTGACAGGGCTTGAATGCTTTGACGCCTGGGCGGGCGAGCTGATTCAGACCGGCTATCTGCACAATCATGCACGGATGTGGTTTGCCTCGATCTGGATCTATACGCTTGAGCTGCCCTGGGTTCTGGGCGCGGATCTGTTCCTGCGCCATCTGATCGATGGCGACCCGGCCTCCAATACGCTGAGCTGGCGTTGGGTGGGCGGCCTGCAGACGGCGGGCAAGACCTATCTGGCCCGCGCCTCCAACATCGAAAAATATACCGGGGGCCGCTTCTCGCCGGATGCAGGCGCGCTGGCGCAAGAGGCGCCGCCGCTTGATGCGTCGCTTGAACATCCGGCCCCGCAGACGCTTGCGGCTGGGGAGGCGCCAGACCCTGACTCCCCCACTCTGGTCTGGTTGCATGAAGAGGATTTGCATGCGGAAAGCTGGGCTGCGGACAGGCTCGACGTGCGTGCAGTGGTTTATCAGGCCGAACCTTTAGCGCGGGGCGCGCTGGCGTTGGGGGAGTGCGCGGCGCGCTTTACGCAGCAGGCCCTCATAGACGGCGCGCAGCGTGCGGGCGCTCATTTCGGGCGCACCGCGCAAGCTGCCCCGGACATTGACGCTGCTATCGATACGGCGCGGACGCTGGGCGCAAAGCAGGTTGTGACGCAGCGCCCGGCGGTTGGGCCGGGTCAGGACCAGATGGCGGCGTATCGAGCCGCGCTGGCGCAAGCCGACCTCACGCTGTGCGAGATGCAACGTCCGTGGGATGCGGCCTTCTTCCCCTATGCGACCAAGGGGTTTTTCAAGTTCAAAACAGCGATCCCGGCTGTCTTCGACCAACTCCGCCTGAGCTGACCGCGCCTTAAACCGCGCCGAAAAGATGACTTTTCGGCATTCTCCCGCTAAGCGGTGGGGGATAGGCTACAGGCGCGGTTCGGCGCTGGGTGGGAGAGACCATGCAATCTGATCTGTTGGCGAAGCTCAAGGCTCTTGCGGAGCCGACACGCCTGCGGATTGTGTCTTTGCTGGCGCAGGGCGAACTCACCGTCAGCGAGATCATGCAGGTGCTGGGACAAAGCCAGCCGCGTATTTCGCGCCATCTCAAACTTCTGGCCGACGCCGGTCTGTGCGAACGCTTTCCCGAAGGCGGCTGGGTGTTTTACCGCCTGATGCGCACCGGGCCGGTGAGCCGTCTCGCCGCGCTGGTGGAGGAATTCACCGAAGCCAACGAGCCTCAGGTCCATCGTGATCGTCAGCGCCTGCAGGAGCTCAAGCGTCTGCGCGCCGAAGAGGCTGCGAAGTATTTCGAAGCCGCCGCCCAGGAGTGGTCTCAAATTCGCTCCTTGCACTTTTCCGACGCCGAGGTGGAAGCTGCGATGCTGGATCTGGCCAAGGACCGCCGCTTCAAGCAGCATGTGGATGTCGGCACCGGGACGGGGCGTATTCTCGAGCTCTTCATTGATCAGGCCGATGAGGGCATGGGCGTCGATCTGAGCCGTGAGATGCTCCATGTGGCGCGGGCCAAGCTGACCGAAGCGGGCTTGTCATCCCGCTTTGTGCGTCAGGCCGATGCGTCAGCCCTGCCGCTGGATGAAGGCGCCGCCGATCTCGTCACCCTGCATCAGGTGCTCCATTACTTGCCAGACCCCCAGGCCGCATTGTCAGAATGCGCCCGAGTGCTGGCGCCCGGCGGCTTGCTGTTGGTGGTGGATTTCGCCGAGCATCACCACGAGACCCTGCGCATCCAGCATCATCACCGCTGGCTGGGCTTCCCGCCCGCTCAGGTCACAGCCTGGCTGCAGACCAGCGGGCTCACGCTGAAATCATTGCGGACGCTTGAGCCCGAAGGCATTGAGGGCGGGCTGACGGTATTGATCTGGGCGGCGGAGCGTCCGATCGAAGGGGATGAGGATGACGTCTGAGACGGGGATGAAGGCGATCGCCGCGGCGCAAGCCAGCGTCGACATGGCGAGCCTTCTGTCAGACGAGGCGCGGTCAGACGCGCTGCAGTTCGAGGCGGCGGGGCTTTATCTCGATTTGCGGCGACAAAAGCTGACCCTGCCGACCTGGCGGGCGCTGGTCGAGCGGGCTGACATGTTAGGCGTCGACGAACGGCTGGCGGCCCTGTTCGCGGGCGAGATCGTGAACGGCACCGAACAACGCCCGGCCCTGCACCCCGCCTGCCGTAATCCTGCGCTGTTGGGCGAGTCGGACGCCGCCGCGGCGATGATCGCCACCCGCAAGAAGACGCGCGCTTTCGCCGACCTCATGGGGCGGCCCGATGCGCTGGACGGACATCCGGTGCGGCGCGTGGTCAATATCGGCATTGGCGGGTCCGATCTGGGACCGCGCTTTGTCTATGACGCGCTTGGCGCGTTCCGCCGCGACGGCGTCGAGACGCATTTCGTCTCCAATCTCGATCCGGCCGATCTTGATGACGCGCTGGAAGGCGCTGATGCTGAGACCACGCTGATCCTGGTGATCTCCAAATCCTTCACCACCCAGGAAACCTTGATGAATGCGCGCGCGGCGCGCGCTTGGGTCGTCGAGCATCTGGGGGAGGCGGGCGTCAGCGCCCGCTTCGCCGCCGCCACCGCCTGTCCTGACAAGGCCAGGGCGTTTGGTCTGGATGACGAACGGATCTTCGCCTTTCTCGATGGCGTGGGCGGGCGCTATTCGCTGTGGTCAGCCGCCGGGCTGGCGCTGGAGACGGGTCTGGGCTCTGACGTGTTTGATCGCCTGCTCAAAGGCGCGCAAGCGATGGACGAGCATGTCGCGACAACGCCGCTCGCGCGCAACATGCCCGTGGCGAAAGCGTTGATCGACGTGTTCAATCGCGCGGGCCTGGGGCTGCCGTCTCGTTGTGTGGCGGCCTATTCCTCGCGCCTGGAGCGCCTGCCGAGCTATCTGCAGCAGCTGGAAATGGAAAGCCTGGGCAAGTCCGTGAACGCGGAAGGCGAGCCCTTGTCTGAGGGCCATAGCGGACCCCTGGTCTGGGGCGGACGCGGATCAGACCTGCAGCATTCCGTGTTTCAATGGCTGCATCAGGGGCTGGATGAAGCGCCGGTTGATTTCATCGCCATCGCCGATCATGGCCGGACGGATGAGCGCGTTCGGGCGCTAAACGCCAATCTCGCCGCTCAGGGCGCGGCTTTGACTCATGGCCGTACGGGCGAAGGCGATCTGGCGAAGCACAAGGCGATCCGGGGCGGGCGCGCCAGCGCCACATTCGTGATGGACCGGCTGAACCCAGAAACCCTGGGCGCGCTGATCGCGCTGCACGAGCACAAAGTCTTTGTGGAAGCCGTGATTTACGGCCTCAACCCGTTTGACCAATGGGGCGTCGAGCTGGGCAAAAGCCTTGCCCGCTCCATCCTTTCCGGCGACATGGCCGGGTTTGACGGCCCGGCGCGTGAGCTGACGCACCGATTGGGCCTTGATTGATGATGCTCAGGGCTGTGTAAACACTTTGCCGATACGCCCTTCGCACCCGCACACGATAAAGGCCAGCGATATGACCCAGCCCGCTCTTGATCCGGCCCGGATCCAGCCCCTCGCCAATGCGGTTCGCGCCCTGTCCATGGACGCTGTTGAAGCCGCCAAGTCCGGTCACCCCGGCATGCCCATGGGCATGGCCGATGTGGCGACGGTCTTGTGGACCCGGCATATCAAGTTTGATCCCAAGGACACCCAATGGGCCGACCGGGACCGGTTCGTGTTGTCGGCGGGTCATGGCTCCATGCTGCTCTATTCGATCCTGCACCTGATCGGGGTTGAAGAGATGACGATGGAAGAGCTCAAAAACTTCCGTCAGCTGGGCTCGAAAACCGCCGGTCACCCTGAATTCGGTCATGCGCCGGGCATCGAGACCACCACCGGCCCGCTGGGCCAGGGCCTGGCGACGGCTGTGGGCATGGCGCTGGGCGAGCGCATGATGAACGCGCATTACGGCGATGATCTGGTGGATCACCGCACCTGGGTGATCGCCTCTGACGGCGACCTTCAGGAAGGCGTCAGCCAGGAAGCGATCTCTATCGCCGGCCATCTCAAGCTGAGCAAGCTGGTGGTGCTGTGGGATGACAATTCCATCCAGATCGATGGCGACACCGCGCTGTCTGACACGGTCGATCATCGCCAGCGTTTTGAGAGCGCAGGCTGGACCACGATGGAAGTGGACGGTCATGACGCGGCGGCTGTCGACAAGGCGCTCAATGACGCCAAGATGTCTGACAAGCCGGTGCTGATCGCGTGCAAGACCACGATCGGCTTTGGCGCGCCCACCAAGGCGGGCACCGCCGGCAGCCATGGCGCGCCGCTGGGCGCCGAGGAGATCAAGGGCGCACGCGAAGCGCTGGGCTGGAGCCATGAGCCCTTCGTGATCCCCGACGAGATTTATGACGGCTGGCGCTTTGTCTCCGAGCTGGGAGCGCAGACGCGCGAGGCCTGGGACGCCCGCCTGAAGGCGTCTGACAAGGCCGCCGCCTTCACCGCGCAACTGGCGGCTGAACCGCCGAAAGCCGCTTTGGACGCGCTGGACGCGCACATCCAGAAAACGCTCAGCGACAAGCCGGCGCTGGCGACCCGCGCGTCGTCCGGCAAGGCGATCGAAGCCTTCTGGCAGGCCTTCCCCGGCCTCATCGGCGGTTCCGCCGACCTGACGGGCTCCAACAACACCCACGCGCCGGGCATGGCCTCGATCACGCCGGACGATTTCTCGGGCTCCTATGTCCACTATGGCGTGCGCGAGTTCGGCATGGCGGCGGCCATGAACGGCATGGCGCTGCATGGCGGCTTGCGGCCCTATTCGGGCACCTTCCTGGTGTTCTCTGACTATTGCCGCGGCGCGATCCGCCTGTCTGCGTTGATGAACCAGCCGGTGATCTATGTCTTCACCCACGACTCCATCGGTCTTGGCGAAGACGGCCCGACCCACCAGCCGGTCGAGCATCTGACCGCGCTGCGGTCCATGCCCAATGTGGCGGTGTACCGCCCCGGCGATGCGGTGGAAGCGGCGGAAGCGTGGAAATGCGCGCTCGAACGCACCGACGGCCCGACAGTTCTGGTGCTGTCGCGTCAGAAAGTTCCCCATGCGCGCCAGGACGACGGCGCGACGAACCTCTCCGCCAAAGGCGCTTATGTGATCCGCGAAGCGGAGGGCGAGGCGCAAGTCACCCTGATCGGCACCGGCACCGAGCTGAGCCTTGCCATCGAGGCGCAGGCCAAACTCAAGGACAAGGGCGTTCGCGCGCGCGTCGTCTCCGCGCCGTCGCTGGAAACCTTCCTCAAGCAGGATGCAGGCTATCGCGCCTCCGTGGTTGATCCGAAACTGCCCGTCGTGGCGGTCGAAGCGGCCTTGCGCTGGGGCTGGGACGGCCTGATCGGCCTGGAAGGCGGCTTTGTGGGCATGGAGGGCTTTGGCGCCTCGGCGCCCGCTGAAGCGCTCTATGAGCATTTCGGCGTCACCGCCGACGCGGTGGTGGAGCAGGCGCTCAAGCGCGTGTGACCTTTAGGACATAGGCGGTCTGGGTGTTTTGTGATATCCAGACCGCTTATGCGTAATACTCTGTCTGAGACCCGATAGGGCCTCTCCTCGCGGTTTGCGGGGGAGAGGCGGCCTTCAAGAGCCCGTTCGCTGCATGCCGGCGAGCGCCGTTTTCTTGTGTCTGCAGCCCGGCTGCGGACCCTCGGGACCGACAGATCCAATGGATATCTCAAAAGACGAACAGCGCGTGTTGCACGCGCTGGCCAAGGGCGGCTGCATTACAGCCGTCAAAACTTCATCGGGCCGCATTTTGACTGTGGAGCTGATCACGCGCGAAGGCTGGAAGATGCCCGGCGTGACGCCGCGCCTGTTCAGAAAGCTCAAGGCCAAACGCGCGCTCGCCTCCCGCAAGGGCGGACCCTATCGGGTCACGCGCCGCGGATTGGAGCTGGTCCGCGCCCAGCCTGATAACCGTTAAACGTGTGGCCTCGGGGAGGGCGGGGCGGGTCAGGCCCGCTCCGCCACCCCGTACGCGATCAGGCGCTCCATCACATCACGAGCCTTGGCGTCGTCCATGGCGCTGAAATCAGACAGGCTGATCGTTGCGCCTGAGAGCAGGCGCTCAAGCCCGGCCTCGGCGTCTCTGTCAAAGGTCAGCGCGCCGCCAGGGGCGACCAGGGCGATGTGCTCGTCATCCTCGGCGAGCTCCAATGCGATCAGCGGCCGGCGTTTGAGTTGCGTGTCCGGGGTAAGCGCGCCGAAGGTCAGCGCGCCGCGCGTGTCCGCCGGGCGCGAGGTGATGGCGGTGTCAGTGAACAGGCCGATCACCGCATCAAGATCAGCATTTTGACCCACATCGCGCAGCGCGCTTTTAAACGCCGCGTCAAAATGTTCGCGGCTGACCGCGCCCCTGGCGTAGCCCGGCGGCAAGGCCCGGCGCAGGGCGGGTGTGCGCAGGGCGGCTTCGGACACCGCTTCCAGCAGGAAGTCCGCCCATGTTTTCGCCAGCAGACCCGTTGTGATGTGAAGCGAGGCCTGATCATCGCCCTCATTGACCGCGTCGTGCATCAGCCCGCGCGGCACATACAGGACATCGCCCGGCTCCAGCACCAGCTCTTTGCGAGGCTCGGTCTGGGCGAAGCGGCCCGGGGTGAAGCGTTCGCCGCGATAGGGCGTACCCACCGGGGCGTCATAAAGCCGCCAGCGCTTGCGGCCCTCCACCTGCAGGACCAGAACGTCATGATTGTCGTAATGGGTCTGAAACCCCTGCGCATTGGGCGGCGTCAGGTAGATATTGGTCTGCACCGGGCAGGAAAAGTCCGCCTCCAGCTGGCGGCACAGATCCGCAAGAGGCCGGTGTCGCGCCTGCAATTGCGGCAGGATCAGCGTCGCGCCTTGCTGATAGAGCCGGGCGACCTCGCCGCGATCCACCAGGCCATCCTCGCGCAACCAGGCGCCGTCAGGCAGGCGCGGTTCGGCGCGCGCCATGGACAGATCGCCTTCGCGAAACAGACCTTCGGCCAGCATGGCGTCAATCGCCGCAAGGCTGATCAGGGGCGTGAACCGATCCGGCGCCGAGCCCGGCGCGTGCAGCGCCCGGGTCTCGAACACCGTCTCGAAAAAGGCTTCAGCCGCATGCGGAGCGATCAACTCGGCCAGCACGCCCGGCGTTACATCAGATAGGGTCATGTCGTTTAGCAGCGCCGGCCCTGATTGGCGGGATCGGCATACGGGCCGGAATCAGAATCCGAACACTGACGACCGCCGCGCCGGCCGCCTCTCTGACCGCCGCGACCCTGTCCGACCGGATCCGCGTAAGAGCCCTGATCGTTATCGGTGTAACCGCCGCCACGCTGGCCGCCGCGCCCTTGTCCGGGCGGGTCCGCATAGGGGCCCTGATCGCTATCGGTATGACCACTGCGCTGGCCGCCCCGGCCCTGACCCGGCGGGTCGGCATACGGACCCTGGTCATTATCGGTGTGACCGCCGCCGCGCTGGCCGCCACGCCCCTGTCCGGGCGGATCGGCGTACGGACCCTGATCGCTATCAGTATACCCGCCTTGCTGGCCCCCTCGGCCCTGTCCGGGCGGATCGGCGTACGGGCCCTGGTCTGCATCGGTGTAACCGGATTGGCCGCGGCAATTGCGTCCCTGATTGGCGGGGTCTGCATAATTGCCCTGATCGGCGTCCGTACAGTTGCGCCCGCCGCCATACCGACCATTGCGTCCATATCCCACAGCGTCCGCATAGGGGCCGGAATCCGCATCCGTTTGACCGGTGTAACCCTGACCGCTGGCGGTCGCGCAACCGGTCAGACCCGCCGCGCCGATCACTGTGACGCCGCCCGCGACTTGCGTCAGAAAAGAGCGCCTTGAGAGCTTGCGTTTCTTACTCATGTCCGTCTCCCCCATAGACTAAAACCTTACACGCATTATGGGTTGGAGAAAACTGAACGCGACCTGAACGGATGAACGTGCATGCAATGGTCGCCTTTTGTTCTGGGCGCCTTATGGTGTGAGCGATGAGCGCTTCGATTCGCATATTGGGCATTGATCCGGGGCTGAACGCCACGGGCTGGGGGGTGATCGACCAGACAGGCTCTCGCCTGTCGCTGGTGGAGTATGGCGTCATCAAAGCGCCGCCCAAGGCGCCGATGGCGGAGCGTTTGACCGTGATCTACAACGCCATCGAAGTGCTGGTTGAGCAGTTCAAGCCGCATGAAGCTGCCGTTGAGGATCAGTTCGTTCACGCCAGCGCCGTCAGCGCGCTCAAGCTGGGCCAGGCCCGGGCTGCGGCCATGCTGGCGCCGGCGCGCGCCGGGCTGGTGGTGGGCGAATACGCGCCCAAACTCGTGAAAAAGTCGGTCGTGGGCACCGGCTCCGCAGAAAAGGCGCAAGTGGCGGCGATGATCGCGATTTTACTGCCCGGCTCGAAGGCGGATGCGGACGCGGCGGATGCGCTGGCGGTCGCGGTCTGCCACGCTCACCACAGAACCGCTATGAAAGGACTGGCGTCATGATTGGCAAGCTGAAGGGCGTCGTGGACTGTGTCGGCGAGGAAGAAGCCGTCATTGACGTCAATGGCGTCGGATATCTGGTCAGCGCCGGATCGCGCACCCTCGCCCGGCTGGAGCCGGGACAGCCCGTGTCGCTTCATATCGAGACCCATGTGCGTGAGGATCAGTTCAAACTCTTCGGTTTCTTGAGCGATTCAGAGCGCGCCTGGTTCGTCCGTCTGCAATCAGTGCAAGGGGTCGGCGCGAAACACGCCCTCGCCATGCTCGATGCGATTGATGTGGGCGAGATTGAAAGCTCGGCGATCCTGGGCGATCCCATGCCGTTTGAACGCGCCAAGGGCGTCGGCAAAAAGCTCGCCCAACGCATCGCCACGGAACTGAAAGACAAGGCGCCGCCGCTCGGCCGGTCCCTGGGCGCCGGCGCAGCCGGACTCGCCGCCGCTCTGGCGCCTGCAGGCGCCGATACGCCAGCCGCCACGTCGTCTCGCACGGACAATGTCATGCGTGAAAGCGCCGTCTCCGCGCTGGTCAATCTGGGCTATGCGGAAAGCGATGCGCGCAAGGCCGCTGCGGAAGCCTTGCGTCAGCTCGGCGATGATGCGACCGAAGGGCTGGTGATCAAATCGGCCCTGAAGGAGCTGGCGCGTTGAGCGAGCCGGACGAGCGCATCATCTCTGCAGACGCGAACCCCGGCGATGGCCGGGACAAGGCGTTGCGTCCGCTCTCGTTTGACGAGTTCGTGGGCCAGCCTGCGGCCATCGCAAACCTGAAAGTCTTCACCCAGGCGGCCGGGCGGCGCGGCGAAGCGCTGGACCATGTCCTGTTGTCCGGCCCGCCGGGCCTGGGCAAGACCACTTTGGCGCAGATCGTGGCGAAAGAGCTGGGCGTGAACTTTCGCGCCACATCAGGCCCGGTCATCGCCAAGGCGGGCGATCTGGCGGCGATCCTGACCAATCTTGAAGAACGCGACGTCCTGTTCATCGACGAAATCCACCGGCTGTTGCCCGCCGTCGAAGAGATCCTCTATCCGGCGATGGAGGATTTCTGCCTCGATCTGGTGATCGGGGAGGGGCCGAGCGCGCGTACTGTGCGCATCGATCTGCCGCCGTTCACCCTGGTGGGCGCCACCACGCGCGCCGGCCTTCTGGCGACGCCGCTGCGCGACCGCTTCGGCGTGCCGGTGCGGCTTGAGTTTTATTCGGTTGAGGAATTGTCGGGCATCGTCGCCCGCGCCGCGCGCAAGCTGGGCGCGCCCATGAGCGAGGATGGCGCGATCGAGATCGCCAAGCGCGCCCGCGGCACGCCCCGCGTCGCTGGACGGCTTCTGCGCCGGGTGCGTGATTTCGCCGAGGAAGACGGCGCGCCGGAGATCGACGCCAAGGTCGCCGACGGCGCCTTGCGGCGGCTTGAAGTGGACGCGGTCGGGCTCGACAGTCTCGACCGGCGCTATCTGCGCGTCCTGATCGAGGGCTTTGGCGGCGGACCTGCGGGCGTTGAGACGCTGGCCGCAGCCTGCGCCGAGGCGCGCGATGCGCTGGAGGACGTGGTCGAGCCTTTCCTGATTCAGCAGGGCTTCATCATGCGCACCCCGCGCGGGCGTGTGGCCGCCAAGCGCGCCTATGAGCATCTGGGCTTCACCATGCCGCAACACTTGAATGATGATCTGTTTGGAAACTAGTTTTGCTTATCAAGGTCGGAATAGGCGAGGGGTGACAATATGATACTCAAGACAGCATCAGCCTTGATTGTTAGTCTTGCGGCGACGGGCGCCGCCATGGCGCAATCTCAGGATCTATCTGCTTGCGATGAGAGCGCCTACACGCCGCCTTTCAGTACGGTGGTGATCTCGGTCATCTGCTTTGTGCCGGCAGCGGGAGGCCCGAATCCGTCGCCGAGGGTGGGGCGGATGACTTTCTTTCCAGACCCCTCTCAACCCGGCAGGGGTGCTATCCAGACTTCGCTCCCTTCCCACTCTGATTGCAACTCGAGTGGCGAGTTTCACACCGGGTCCTGGCAGGTCATGCCCGGCTCGTGTGACGTGAGCATCGAGTTCACTCATTCCATGAATAGCGACTATTTCCTCAGCTCCGGCCTCTATGGCGCGCTAGGGTTCTCGATCTTCTCTGTCGGCTCAAGTGATGGAACCGGCCCTTGGAGAAATGTCTTTGATTTTAACAACGTCACTCATATCCAGTCGTTTGAATAGCCACCATGAGCCAACCCCATGCCGGCGTCTGGCTGGATGACAAGACGCACCATTTGCCTGTCCGGGTCTATTACGAGGACACCGATTTCACCGGTGTCGTCTATTACGCCAACTATCTCAAATTCCTGGAGCGAGGACGGACCGACGCGCTGCGCTGCGCGGGCGTCAGCCATGCCGAGATTCTGAAACTTGATCCGCCGCTCGGCTTTGCGGTGCGCAAGATTCAGGTCGAGTATCTCAAGCCCGCCCGCATTGATGACGCCCTGACCATCGAGACACGGTTCAAGACCGTCAAAGGCGCGCGTCTGGTCATCAGCCAGCGTGTCGTGTGCGCCGCCGAGGTGCTGGTCACGGCGGATGTGGAAGCCGCCTGCATTGATCTCCAGGGACGACCAAGGCGCTTGCCCAAGACCATGCTCGATCAGGTGCAGCGCTACGTAACCGGCTAGAATCCTCCCTGAATTCGCCTCAATCTGCGTCTTTTCTCAGCCTGTCACACTGACGAAGCCGAGTTCGGCTTGGCGTGACGCGTGCGTGCGGTTACACCTGCAGCCCGAGGGCGTTTCATTATGACGCATCCGTTTCGCCGGATGCGCGAGGGTCTAGCGGAGTTTCCATGGAAAGCGTTGCAGTTGAGCTGACGGGTCCGGCCACTGAACTGACCATCATGCATTTGTTCATGCGCGCCGACATCGTGGTGAAAGCGGTGATGGCGATCCTGGCGTTCATGTCGATCTGGTCTTGGGCCATCGCCATCGAGAAATGGCTGCAACTCAATAATGCCCATGCTGGCGCATCGCGCTTTGAAAACGATTTCTGGTCTGGCGGGTCGCTGGACGAGCTGGTCGCCAAATACGCCAAGCCCGCCAAGGAGCCGTTCGGCCGGGTGCTCGCTGCGTCCATGCGCGACTGGGACGGCTATGCGGTCGCCAAGAGCGGTGGCGCCGAAGCCAATCGCGAACTGAGCAAGATGGAAAGCGGGCTGGGCGTTCTGGCCATTATCGGCTCCGCGGCGCCCTTTATCGGTCTGTTCGGCACGGTGTGGGGCATCATGAACGCCTTCCGCTCGATCGCCGCGTCCGAGAACACCTCGCTGGCGGTCGTGGCGCCGGGCATTTCCGAAGCCCTGTTCGCCACCGCGCTGGGTCTGCTGGCTGCGATCCCGGCCGTGATCTTCTTTAACGCCCTGTCGTCAAACCTCTCCAAATACGCCTCCCGCCTTGAAGGTCTCGTGGATGATCTGGCGGCGCTGGCGAGCCGGGGGAGCTGATTGATGGCTGGCGGACTCGACACCGGCGGCGGCAATGGACGTCGCCGCTTCAAGCCCAACGCCGAGATCAATGTCACGCCCTTTGTGGATGTGATGCTGGTGCTGCTGATCGTGTTCATGATCTCCGCCCCGCTTCTGACCGTGGGGGTCGAGGTGGATCTGCCGGACACCGAAGCGCGCGCCATGACCACGTCGGAAGAGCCCTTGACCCTGACCATCCAGTCAGACGGCACGCTCTATCTGATGGAGACAGAAGTGGCGTTTGACGAGCTGGCGCCGCGCCTTCAGGCGATCACGGGAGCCGGGTCTGAAGCGCGCATCTATATCCGCGCCGACGATGGCGCGCCCTATGGCGACGTCATGCGCGTGATGGCCCGGGTGTCAGCCTCTGGCTACACCAATATCGGGCTCGTCACCGAACCGATCCGGGAATAGGGAGGCCGGGCCATGCGTCAGGCCCTGGGGTTCATCCTGTCCCTGTGCGTTCATGCGGGACTGGTCGCGAGCGCGCTGATCGCGTTTCCGCAATCGCGTCGCCTGACCGAAGAGCTGATGGTGGTTCCGGTGGAGCTGGTGACGCTGGCGCAGGAGACGAATGTGCGCGCGGCGCGTCCCGAGCCAGAGCCTGAACCCGAGATCGAGCCGGAAACGCCCGCGCCTCAACCCGCGCCGGAGCCTGAGCCTGCCCAGCCTGAAGCCGAGCCGGAAATCATTCCGCCAGCGCCTCAGGATGAACCGGAGCCGGAGCCGGAACCCGAACCAACCCCGACAGAACCCGAACCTGAGCCCGAGCCCGAGCCCGAGCCGACACCGAGACCGCGCGAGCCTGAGCCGCAACAGCCGTCCCTGGATCTGGGCGCATTGTCCCAGCTGGTGGACCGGTCGCGTGAGAACGCCGCGCCGCAAGGTCCCGCAGAAACTGGCGAGACGCGCAATCAGGTGGGGCCGGGCACGGCGATGACCGCCAGCCTGTCGGCGATGGCGGCGTCTCATATCAGCAGCTGCATCCGGTCAAACGCGGATGCGCCCGCCAATATGGACCTTCGCGTAGCCATGGAAATCAGACTGGAGCGCAATGGTCGCCTGTCGGTTCCGCCGCGCCTGATTGACGAAGCGCGTATCATGAATTCGCCCAATTCCTTCCTGAGAGTTGCGGGCGAGAAAGCTATACGTGGCGCGATCCGGTGCCAGCCCTATCCTCTGCCTCCCGAACACTACGCCCAATGGCGCGTGCTTCGGGTCAATGTCGACACGCAACGCAATCGCTGACCCCAGTCGTTCGAACCCGGGAGCTTCCCATGACCGCCCTGCGCCAATTCTTCGCCTCGATCTTTGCGCTGATCGTGATGGCCGCATCGGCTTTTGGACAAACACCCCTGGTGGTGGATGTGACCGAAGGCACGCTCGACCCGACCCCGATCGCCATTCCTGATTTTCTGGGCGAGGAAACCCGCGAAGCCGAGATTGGCGCCGACATTTCCCGCGTGATCACGAATAATCTTCAGACTTCAGGGCTGTTCGCCCCGGTCGAGCCCGAAGCGTTCATTGAAGACATCACCGACATCAATCTTCGCCCCCGCTTTGGCGACTGGCGGGTGATCAATGCGTCGGCCTTGTTGGTCGGCGAGGTCAGCATTGACGAGAATGACCGCATGCTGGTGGCGTTCCGGCTGTGGGACGCCAACACCGAGCAGCAGATGCAAGGGCTTCAGTTTGTGACGTCGCCGGACAATTGGCGCCGGATCGCGCACAAGGTGTCTGACGCCGTCTATCAGCGCATGACCGGCGAAAGCGGGTATTTCGACACCCGCATCGTTTATGTGTCCGAAGGCTATGGCCCCAATGACGAGCCCATTCGCCGCCTGGCGGTGATGGATCAGGACGGCGCGAACCCGTCCTTCCTGACCGACCGCTCCTATATGGCGCTGTTGCCGAACTATTCGCCGAGCGCCCAGCAGATCACCTATGTGTCGTTCCGCGACGGCCGGGCGACCAGCTATCTCTATGATCTTGAGACCGGGCGTCAGGAAGCGCTGTTTGATTCAGGTCCCTCGCTCGCCAGCGAAGGGCAGTCCCTGTCCGCCCGGTTCCATCCCGAGGGCCGCGCGCTGGTGGTCTCCGCCGAGCGCCATAGCGGGCATGACCTGTTCCGTTTTGATCTGCGCTCGCGCACCTTGCGCCAGCTGACCACGCACCCGGCCGATGATGTGGAGCCGTCCTATGCGCCGGATGGCGAGCGGATCGTGTTTTCCTCCTCGCGCGGCGGACAATCTCAACTCTATGTGATGAACGCGGACGGGACCGACCCGCAACGCATCACGTTTGGCGAAGGTCGCTATACGACTCCGGTCTGGAGCCCGCGCGGCGATCTGATCGCTTTCACGAAACAGCGCAATGGCCAGTTCATGCTGGGCGTTGTGGCTGCGGACGGCTCGGGCGAAGAGCGAATTCTCTATGAAGGCTACTTCGTGGATACGCCCGCCTGGTCGCCCAATGGCCGCGTCCTGTTGTTCACACGGGGCGACAGAACACGCGAGGGAACAACGTACTCGATCTGGAGCACTGACCTTGCGGGCTTCAACCTGCGTCGCCTGCCGACGCAGGGCCAAGCGAGCGACCCGGCCTGGTCGCCCTTGATCGACTGAGCTTTGCTCGGCTAAGGTCTTAACCGAGGTGCGCGTTTTGGGGTTTTTTTGGGGTGTGAAGCGCGCCAATTCTGATAGCATCCACACCGATTTGCCTATGCGGATCGCCATAGGCTTGGAGAGGGACGACACCAATATGAAACGCCTGTCAATTCTTGCCGCCCTGGCGCTCAGCGCCACGCTGGCCGCCTGTGCTTCCCAGCCGGAGCCGGTGGCGCCGATGCCTGAGCCTGAGCCGCAGCCGGTCTATGAGCCTGCGCCTGAGCCGGCTGGTCCGACCCCGGGTTCGGTTGAAGACTTTGAAGTGAATGCGGGCGACCGCGTTTTCTTCGCGCTGGATCAGAGCACGCTGTCCAGCGAAGCCCGCGCGACCCTGCGCCGTCAGGCCGCCTGGCTGGCGTCCTATCCGGGAGCTCGCATTCTGGTCGCCGGCAATTGCGACGAACGCGGCACCCGCGAATACAACCTCGCCCTGGGCGCTCGCCGCGCCAATGCGGCCCGCGACTTCCTGGTGAGCCAGGGCGTCGACCCGTCGCGCATCTCCACCGTGTCCTACGGTAAAGAGCGCCCGGTCTGCCGCCAGTCCAATGAAAGCTGCTGGGCGACCAACCGGAACGCCATGACCATGATCCAGTCGGGCGCCGTGTCTTAAGACCGGACCTGAAAAGGATTGATCGAAACGCCCGCAAGGTTCATCCTTGCGGGCGTTTCTGCTTGAGGGGGCAGCCTTATGATTATCAGAGCTTTCGTTGGACTTGTCGTTGCGCCGGTGGCCGCTGTCGCCGCGCTGTACGGTCTCTCCATGGTGATGGAGCCGTCACCGGGCGTGTATGGCGCGCCTGAGACTGAGCCGGTCGCCACTGAAGAACCGGTTTCCGAACCCCATGAAGAACCGATGGGCGAGCCGCCGATCGCTCTGCCCTATGACGAGGGCGGCGCTGCGGCGTTTCTCGCGGATGTCTTTGAAGGGACGGAGGCCTACTGGCTGTGGGGCGTGGACAGTCGCGCCGATCTTGCGAATTTTTCCGAGCAAGTGGCGCTGCCCGGCTCCGGCGGTGACGCGTCCTGCACGCCCAGCCATGTCCAGCTTCAATGCACGCTGCAGCGCGCAGACGGGTATGGCTATACGTTCGGGCTTCAGCAATCGGCGGATGGCGGCTGGTTCTTGGTGAACGATGAAGTCCGTCTGCTGGACAATTCCTGACTTCGCCTTGATTTCGCCGTTTGCTCGACGACACTAGCGCTCATAGCCCTGAGCCGCTTCACAGGACATGTGCGCCATGATTCGTTCGCTTTTCTCCGCCCTGTCAGCGCTTTTGCTGATGACCGCCCTGATCACCGTTCCAGCCGAGGCGCAATCGCGTCGGGAGCTTGCGGCGCGCCTGGATGCGGTGGAGGCGCGATTGGCGGAGGTCGAGGCGAGGGCGCTGCAAGGCGATCCTGTCGCGGAAACTCTGATGATGCGCGTTGACGATCTGGAGCGTCAGCAGCGGGTTCAGACGGGCGAGATCGAACGTCTGAACTTTGAAAACCGCCGCATGCGTCAGGAACTCGAACAGCTGGGCGTCAATGTGGACCGGCTGCTGTCAGGCGGCGGAGCCTATGGCGCGGCAGGGGATGAAACGGGCGCGACGGGGGATCCTTTGTCCCTGGGCGGGCCGTCAGACCTGTTGTCCTCTGACGAAATTGATTCAAGCGATCCTTACGCTGAAGCCCGCGCGTCCACCGTGCAGCCCTTGCGCGCGCCGACCCCTGGCCAAAACGCGCAAGCGCCACGCGGGTCTGGGAGTGAAAACCTGTCTCAGAGCGCGGCTTTGCCCCAGCTGAACGCAGACATCAGCGAACTGGACGCTCCGCCCGAAGTCGTGATGGACGCCGACACCTTGTACCAGACCGCAAACGCCCGCCTTCTGGACGGCGATTTTGGCGGCGCGCGAGAATTGCTGCGCGAGTTCACCCAGGCCTATCCTGAAGACGCCAAAGTCGGCCAGGCCTGGTACTGGCTGGGCGAAACCCATTTCATCAACGGCGACTTCCAGGATGCGGCGGACGCCTACATCGCGTCCTTGCAGGCGGATCGTCAGGGCGCGCGCGCGCCGGACGCTCTGGTGCGTCTGGGGGCGTCTCTCGCGGCGTTGGGCGAGACCAGTCGCGCGTGTCAGGTGCTGGCCACCTTCCCGTCCGAATTCCCGCGCGCCGGCGAGGACGCCCGCCGCAAGGCGCAACGCGAAACCGCCCGGATCGGCTGCCGATAGGGGGCGTGGTGTCTGAGGCGCTGGCGCTCGGGTATTCAGGCGGCGGAGATTCAACCGCTCTGCTGCATGCGTTATGCGCCTGTCACCCTGATCAGACCGTGCATGCCTTGATCGTCGACCATCAACTGCGCCCTGAAAGTGCAGAAGAAGCGGCGGACAATGCCGACTACGCCCGGTCTCTGGGCGCTGAGCCTCATATCTTGCGCTGGACGGCGCCCAGAAAAAGCCAGGCCGCCGCGCGTCAGGCGCGACACACGCTGCTGGCGGGCGCGTGTGAGGGGCTTGGCGTCAGTCTGCTGTGTCTGGGGCATACCCTGGATGACCGGGTCGAGACCTTGCGCATGCGGGCCAAGCGTGAGGGGGCGTGGCGCACGCTGACGGGCATGACAGCGCTCGACGCCTCTCCAGTCTGGCCTGAAGGGCGGGGCGTGACAGTGGCGCGCCCCTTTCTGGAGCTGAGACGCGCGCAATTGCGCGACTATCTCAAACGCCTTGACGCGCGCTGGATCGAGGATCCCTCAAACGAGGACGCTCAGTATGAGCGCGTGCAGCTGCGCCAGAAGGCGTACCCGCCCGGCGGCCCGGCCGAACATGGGTTGTTGAGCCTGTCAGACCAGAGCGTGGACGCGGAGCGCTTGCTGCGCGGCGCCGCCTGGCGCCTGGTCGAACGGGCTGTGAGCTGGACAGCCTGGGGCGGGGCGCGACTGAATGCGGACATGTTCTCGCTGGCGGCCAAACCCATGGCGCTGCGGGCGATGGAAGCAGTGATGCTGGCGGTGTCCGGCGAGGCGCGGACGCCCGCTCCTGATGGGGTGGCGGCTTGCCTGAAGGCGCTCGAGGCGCAAGAGGCGCATACGCAATCGGGCGTGTTGCTGACCGCAGACGGCGTGATGGGCCGGGACCCCGGTGCGGTGCTGGGCCGGGCGGATGGCGGCGCAGAGCCTGCGGTGCTGGAGCTGCAAGCGGGTGAAACCGGCCTGTTTGACGGCCGGTTCGAAGTGCGCGCAGAGACGGCCTGTCAGGTCGCAGCTCTCGGCGACAGGGCGACGCCGGAGGGCGTTTCCCTCTCGGATGTGCCGCCAGCGCTTCGCCAATCCTTAACTGTCATCTCATGTATTTCAGACCCGGAAGTGGTCGAGCTGCCGGGCTTGGCCCTATCTGAGACAGACAATTGGTCGCTGCTTTGCATGACACGCTTGCGGCGCTGGCTGCTTCCTTGCGAAGCGCCGACATGGTTTGATGGGGATAAATATGCGTCGCATATCCGCGCCGCACTGGCGAAACCGGTCTGACGCCCCAATATCAGACATAACATTTTGACGACGGCCTCAGATGCGCGCCCGGCTTGATGGCGGCGCGGACAAGGACACTGACGATGAATATGCGCAATATCCTGGTTTGGGCGATCTTGCTGGTGCTGCTTCTGGCGCTGTTCAACATGCTCCAGGGGCCGAGCCAATCGACGCCCTCCAACGAGATCAACTATTCCCAGTTCATGAATCAGGTCGAGAGCGGGCAGGTCAGCTCCGTCACCATTCAGGGCGACACGATCACGGGTCAGACAACGGGCGGCGCCACCTTCCGCACCACCATTCCGGCAGACGCCAATGTCACGGCGGCGCTGCGGTCTGCGGATGTGGACATCACCGCCCAGCAGCCCAGTGAAGGCGGCATCAGCCCGCTGGGCATTCTGATCAACTGGTTCCCGATGCTGCTGCTGATCGGCGTGTGGATCTTCTTCATGCGTCAGATGCAGGGCGGCGGTCGCGGCGCGATGGGCTTTGGCAAATCCAAGGCGAAGCTGCTGACCGAGAAGACAGGCCGCGTCACCTTTGACGATGTGGCCGGCATCGATGAAGCCAAGGAAGAGCTTGAGGAGATCGTCGAGTTCCTCAAGGACCCGTCGAAGTTTCAGCGCCTGGGCGGTAAAATTCCCAAGGGCGCCTTGCTGATCGGCCCTCCGGGCACGGGTAAAACGCTCACCGCGCGCGCTGTCGCCGGTGAGGCGGGCGTGCCCTTCTTCACCATTTCGGGTTCTGATTTTGTGGAAATGTTCGTCGGCGTGGGCGCATCTCGTGTGCGCGACATGTTCGAACAGGCCAAGAAGAACGCGCCCTGCATCATCTTCATCGACGAGATCGACGCGGTGGGCCGCTCCCGCGGCGCCGGTCTGGGCGGCGGCAATGACGAGCGCGAACAGACCCTCAACCAGCTTCTGGTGGAGATGGACGGGTTTGAAGCCAATGAAGGCATCATCCTGATCGCAGCGACGAACCGTCCGGATGTTCTGGACCCGGCTCTGCTGCGTCCTGGCCGTTTCGACCGTCAGGTCATGGTGCCGAACCCGGACATCACAGGCCGTGAGAAAATCCTCAAAGTGCATATGCGTGATGTGCCTCTGGCGGATGATGTTGACCCAAAAGTCATCGCACGCGGCACGCCGGGCTTCTCGGGCGCGGATCTCGCGAACCTTGTGAACGAAGCGGCGCTGCTGGCCGCACGCCGCAACAAGCGCGTCGTCTCCATGGCGGAATTCGAAGACGCCAAGGACAAGGTGATGATGGGCCCCGAGCGCCGGACCATGGTCATGACCGAGAAGGAGCGCACGCTCACCGCCTATCACGAATCCGGTCACGCCATCGTGGCGCTGAACGTGCCGGCGGCCGATCCCGTCCACAAGGCGACGATCATCCCGCGCGGTCGCGCGCTGGGCATGGTCATGCAGCTGCCCGAGGGCGACAAGCTGTCGATGACCCATCAGGAGATGACGTCGCGTCTCGCCATCATGATGGGCGGGCGTGTGGCTGAAGAGCTGAAATTCGGCAAGGAGAACGTCACCTCCGGCGCCGCCAGCGACATCAAGCAGGCCACCCGTCTGGCTCGCGCCATGGTCACCCAATGGGGCTTCTCTGAAGAGATCGGTCCGGTGGATTATGGCGAAGACCAGGGTGAGGTTTTCCTCGGTCAGCAATTGGTTCAGTCCTCCTCGATCTCGGCGGAAACCGCCGCCAAGATTGAAAAAGAGGTCAAAGGTCTGGTTGAGGGCGGTCTGAAAGAGGCCCGCCGCATCCTGACCGAAAAGAATGATGACTGGGTGGCTCTGTCCGAAGGGCTTCTTGAATACGAAACCCTGTCCGGTGATGAGATTGTTGAGCTCCTGAAGGGCAATAAGCCTCATCGCGACACTGAAGTGCCGCCCAAGGCTGACGGTGGGTCGCCGCCGTCCGGCGCCGTGCCGGTCATCGAAGATGACGAGGATGAAGCGCCGAACACGGGCGGGCTTGAGCCCAAGCCTGGCGGCGCCTGACAGGCCCCTCAGTCCAGACGATCGAACGGCCGCTCCAGCAGGAGCGGCCGTTTGTCATTCAGTGCGCCTCGGTGAGCATTTTGATCAGATGATCAAGCGTGGTCGGATCCAGAAAGGTCCGTCCGCTTTCCAGCGCCATCGCCTCGATCGTGCAGTCAGCGTCTTTGAACCAGTGTGTTCCCGCGCCCTCCTGACGCAAGACCTGTCCTTTGACGCAGAGCCAATGCAGGGCGGGACTATCTTGCTCGATACGGATGCCGCGATAGCCGAGCCTTGTGGGCGGGGTCCATTCCGGGCCGGGGGGCAATCCTTCAAGGGCTTCGAGCAAACGGGTTTCAAGCTCGCCCGTCACAAGCCATTCAGGATCACGTCGGCCGGAATATATTTGAAGGATCACACGAAGGGTCATTGAACCGGCCTAGCTGATCACCACGCCGGAATTGGTGATCATGTAACTGCAGAACTGCGTGTAGTGACCGCGGTCACAGGTCGCGGGGTCTGTGATCTGGGCGCCGGCATTGTCAGTGTTGATCACAGGGGTTGAGCCGGGTTTGTGCGACCAGCAGCCGTTCGTGTCCTGACGGTACCAGTGAAAATCAGTGTCCGGCCAGATGACCAACGCCACGTACCAGCCTGGCGTCTCGTCTGAAAAATTGGCCGAGGCGACGAGCCCGTCCGAGACGGCGCTGGGCTGAACCCCGCCGCAGCTCATACCCGCAATGGGCGTTCCTGAGGCGCGACCGGGCTGGGCGAAGGTGTTGGTGGCTTGGTTGTTGGCGTAATTATAGCAATTATTGTTCGCTAACCGCACAGCATTGTTGTTCCACCAATCAGGATCATAGGCGGGCGCGTTCTGGCCTTTGCAGTCCGGACAATCCACTTGCGGCAGGGCGGTGAGCAAGGGAATTTCATGCGCGTTTGAGAGGGCGGATTGCACGGAAGCGCTTAGCTCCAGACGCTTGAGCGCCAGCGCGATCAGTTCTTGCTCAAGCTCGGGCGCGCCCATGAGGGTCAGGCCGTGCGCGCTCGCGGCGCCGAGAGCGTCCTGGCTCATCGCGTCCATGTCTGATCCGGGCTCAACAGGCAGGAGCGTGAACCCTTGATATCCGAGCCCGCGGCTGGCGTTCGGGCTGGCGGGACCGGCTTCGAGCGCCCGTTTGAACAGGGATATCGCTTCTGTCTCTGACAGAGTGAAGCGCGGGTTGGGGCGGCCGGAGAAGATGTTCAATTGCACGGACAGGCTCATGGGATCCTCCCTTGATGAAGAGCGCCACAAGTATGCCCGAGGGTAAAATACAACCTATGAGTTTGTTCGGCGACACTGTCGCTCCACACATATCAGCCCTGCACGCTTGCGCATGCAGGGCTGATGGAGAAGGAGGTGCGATCAGTGCGCGATGCGGACGCCGTCCGCGTCTTCTAGCGCAGCGGTGACGCCCCAGCCGCCAAAGGTCTCAGACACCGCAAAGGTCAGGGTGTTTTCGCCGTCACGCAGGTTCAGCGGCACGGCCACATGCCGGGTGATGGTGCCCAGATAGCGATAGTCGCGGCTGCGCCAGTTGTTATTGCCGACAAACAGACGCTCGCCATTCAAGAACACCTGCACCCGGTCAGAATAACCAAAGCGGACCAGCGCGGTGCGGGGGCCGTCCGCGACAATCGTGGTCTCAGCAAAGACCGTGTCGCCTTCGGAATGGCGGGTGACGCTCGCCAGATTGGCGATCTCGTTATAAGCCGCGTCAAGCGCGGTCCAGCGATTGCGAGAGGCGTGCAGGCTTTCAAAGCTCTGCTCGGCCAGTTGGGCTTCGCTGAATGGCGCGGAAACGCGCCAGGTGCGCACGAGGTTCGCCGTAGGCTCCATCATGCTGCGTTCGGAGACGCCAATGATCTCAGGGTTCCTCTGAGGCGTGACCTGGACATTGCGCACATAGCCGGACGCCACGCCATTGGGCGCCAATTGCCAGAAGCCGACCCAGCCCGCGCCGTCTTCGCGCTGCAGGTCGGGAATGTGATGGATCCGCTGGCCGTCCATGAAGATGTCGGCCTGATCCTCGGCGACGACCACGCGCACATCCATCCAGCGGTTCAGGCCATGATTGACCTGGCTGATGGCGTCCGGATCGGAAAAGATCTGCCAGCCTGTCACAGCGTCATAAGCAGGGGTGTACTGAACCGAATCCGGCATGTTGTTGAGATGGTGCCGGAAATAGAACTTCTCCCAATCACCCACGCCCTGGCCGCGCCACAGAACGCCGGTATGGCCCGGAGAGCCGCTGATCGCCATCTCGAACGTGATCTCGCCGGTTTCAAACCGGGATCTGTCAATCCAGATCACGCCGTCGCGAAAATGCAGGGCGTCACGACCGAGAAACTCCGACCGTTCGGCCAGTTCAGCCTCGATGCGCCAGCTCAGGCCCTCAAATTCAAGCGTTTGCTGCGCCAGGGCGGGGGCGCTCATCGCCGTGCACAAGGCGGCGGTCATCAACAGTTTCATCACGGGGCTCCTGCCAGAAAGAACGATGGCTGGAGGCTGGCCCTAAAGTGCCGGTTCGGTCTTGAAGATTTCGGACTCCACGGACCTTTCCGCATGAAGCGCGGTCGGCGTCAGTCCGGTCAGGGATTTGAGTGACCGGCTGAGATGGGCTTGATCGCTATAGCCGCTGGCGATCGCAATGTCGGCCCAGTCCGGATGGTCGGAGCGATCGGCGCGTTCGATGGCCGCCAGGGCGCGGATCTGAGCGGAAAGGGCTTTGGGTCCGACGCCCAGACGTCCGCTCATGCAGCGATGAAGATGGCGTTCGCTCACCCCGGCGCGCGCTGCGAGGACATTGGCGCGGACACGGCCTTTCGTGGCGCGGACCAGCCGGGCCGCCCAGATCGCCAGCCGGTCTTGTTGACGCGGCGGATGCACAGGCAGGCGTTCCAGACGTGGGAAGTCGCTTTGCGGAAGAATGGCGTCGGTCAGCTCGTCAGGACGCACGCCCAGCTGACATAGGGCGTGCTCGGGCAGGATAAACGCGCCTTCCAGCACGGAGCCAGGCGGGGGCGCGTAAAGCCGAGGGGTTCGTATGGGGCCAAAAACCCAGTGCGCCTGGCTCAGCACTTCGCCAGACGGCGCATACAGGCTTTCGGTCACAAGGCTCAGCCGGCTTTCGGGGAGAACCCGGTGGGGCGCTGGCGGCTTCTGAAACCCGGCGTCATACCGCCACATATTCAGAGTGCGCCCGGCGGGAGACCGCGCTTCGCTATAGGGGCCCAGCTGAGTGATGAATTGCGCCGTCATAGGTTACCGGTTACCGGACAGACCCTGACGGCGCAAATCGCATTCCTGTGATCAGGTGATTAGTTGCCTGCGCCTGCGGACGGTGCGCCGGCCATGCGGGTTTGCACCGCAGACAGGTTGGACGCCAGCACGGTGTTGTTCGGCGCCAGGGCCAAAGCGGTTTCACACGCCTGAGCCGCTTCGGCGGTCTGGCCCAGCTGATGCAGGGCGATGCAGGCGTTGGCATGGGCGGCGATGCGCACGCTGGTGCGCGAGCCGCCGTCCAGCGCGGCGCGGCTGAAGTGCAGCGCGGTGTTCCAGTCGCCCTGATTGAGGGCGCGGACGGAGCCGCGAATATCGGAATCGGCCACACGGACCGGGGTGAAATCCTGGACCGGCGCGCCGGTCAGTTGCAGGGCGAGAATTGCAGTTGCAAACACGGACATATAAGCCTCCATTCAGTGATGGAACGAGTATGACGCGCCGCAGCATATGTGCAATTGACTGAAACTGCATAATTGGTATTCATAGTTGAATGGATAACTGGTCAGACTATTATCTCGCCCTCTCTGTTTTTGAAGCGGGGAGCCATGCCGCCGCCGGCCGTGTGCTGGGGCTCAGTCAACCCACGGTCAGTCGCCGGATGCGGGCGCTGGAAACCCATCTGGGCGGCGCCTTGTTCGAGCGCCGTGGCGATCTTCTGACGCCGACAGCGCTTGGCCGGTCGGTTCTTGATCACGCGCGCAACATGCAAGACGAGGCCGCCGCGATCGAGCGCGCGGCGCGCAGCGGCAATGAGCGGATCGAGGGGCGTGTCACCGTGGCGGCCAGCGACGGCGTGGGCGCGGACTGGCTGCCGGGCGCGCTGACGCCCTTGCTCCAAGCGCACCCGGACCTGTCGGTCGAGCTCAAGATCGGGTTCGAACCGGCCAATCTGGCGGGCGGCGACGCCGACATCGCCCTGCGTTGGGGCCAACCCGGGCCGCAGCACAGCCTGCTCGCCCGCCGCGCGGCGGAGGTGGGCAGCGGCATGTACGCCTCTGAGTGCTATCTCGAACGTCATGGCGCGCCGCAAACGCTTGATGACGTCGCCGATCACGTCGCGGTGGGCTGGGCGGCGCCGATCGCCTTTCAATGGCCGCGGACGCCCATTGGCGACGAGCTCAAACCCCGGCGGGACGTCATGATCGCGACCCATCCCAGCGCCCATCTGGAGGGGCTGCGCAATGGTCTGGGGCTTGGGGTGACCTCGCACCGTCTGGCGCGGGTCAGTCCCGGGCTTGTGCGCATCCTGCCCGATTTCGAGGTCTTGCTGGATTTGTGGCTGGTCGCCCACGGCGCCGTGCGCCGGTCCCGCGCGCAAGCCACGGTGCTCGATCATATCGCCGAAGCCCTGCGCGCGGATCGGGACCATTTCCGCAATGGCGAGCCGTCGCGCTATTCCAAGGCGTCGAGCCGTCCATGCTAGCCTTCCCGATCCGTCCGCACAGCGATGGTCGTCCGCAGGTCATGGGCATCGTCAACGTGACGCCGGACAGCTTTTCAGATGGCGGTCGTCACGCCAGCACGCAGGCGGCGCGCGATCACGGGCTGGCCTTGCTGGATGCCGGCGCGGATTGTCTGGATGTTGGCGGCGAGAGCACCCGTCCGGGCGCCGAACCCGTGTCTGAAAGCGAAGAACTGGACCGCGTCGCGCCAGTGATCGAGGCGATCCTTGAGGAACGCCCGGACACGCCGATCTCGATTGATACGATGAAGCCGGGCGTGGCGCGCGCCGCCGTGCATGCGGGCGCGAGCCTGTGGAATGACGTCAACGCCCTGCGCGCGGATACGGCGCCGGAAACCGCCATGGAGCTGGGGGTGCCGGTGTGCCTGATGCATATGCAGGGCGAACCGCGCACCATGCAGGCCGCGCCGCACTATGACGATGTGGTCAACGACGTGGCGCGCTATCTGGGCCAGCGCGCTGGAGTTTTGCTCGCCACCGGCTTTGACCGCGATCTGATCGTGCTCGATCCCGGCATCGGCTTTGGCAAATCGCTGGAGCATAATCTCCAGCTCATGGCCTCGCTCGAGCATTTCGTCTCGCTGGGCCTGCCGGTTCTGTTCGGCGCCTCGCGCAAACGCTTCATCCAGGCGATTGATCACACGGCGGAAGATGCAATGGATCGGCTGGGCGGCTCGCTCGCTGTCGCCCTGCACGCCGCACGGGCCGGTTGCGCCATTGTGCGGGTCCATGATGTGCGCGAGACGGTTCAGGCCCTCAAGGTGCAGGCGGCGGTTCTGAACGCCGGGGCCTAAGCCCAGCCCAAAGCCAGACGCAGGGCCTTGTCGCCCATGATCTGTTCGCTGTGCCGCCAGTCCGCG
This sequence comes from Oceanicaulis alexandrii DSM 11625, assembly GCF_000420265.1. Taxonomy (NCBI): domain Bacteria; kingdom Pseudomonadati; phylum Pseudomonadota; class Alphaproteobacteria; order Maricaulales; family Maricaulaceae; genus Oceanicaulis; species Oceanicaulis alexandrii. The sequence continues at coordinate 1,003,197 of NZ_ATUP01000001.1, read as the reverse complement.
TCTGGCTGCAGGCCCGCTTCAACCAGCAGAGCGGCGCAGGCGATGTGCTCATCACGGGCGCCGCGGGGCGGCTCCAGCCAGCCTTGCACGGCCCATCCCAGCGGCGTGGCGCTGTACTGGGCGTCGCGCAGATAGATATAGACGCCATGATCCATCAGGCGTTTGACGAGATCAGCCATGCCCATGATCGCGGCCCAGTGCAGGGCGGTGGCGCCGAACAGGCCGCGCGGATCGGGATTGGCGCCCTTGTCGAGCAGGCGATGGGCGATGGAGGGGCAGGACAGGCTGATGGCGCTGATCAGCAGAGTGTCGCCATTACCCGGATGAACAGCATCCAGATCCGCGCCCGCCGAGATCAAGGCGTTGGCGAAGGCCAACCCTTGCGGTTCGGTCAGACGGCCGTCAAATACCCGATCACAAATGGCATGAAGCGGGTGAGGCGTCTGATCGCCATCCTTGACCGGTGCGTTGGTCAAATGCGGCAAGCGCCCGAGCAAATGGCTCAGGGCGATTGCGTCTTGGGTTTCAAGGCATTCAATCAGGCTCGACATGAATCAAGCCTGCCGCACGGCGGCAGGCTTGTCCTGTCCATAGCGTGACCGCTTGGTAAGCTAGCTGTCAGTTTTGCGCTTGATGCGCTTCAGCGGGCGATCGCCGCCCTCAGCTTTCTTGAACGCCGGCTTGGCGCCGGGGCCTTTCTTGAAGCCGCCGGGTTTGGCCGCATAGGGCTTGTCGCCATCGCGTTTCTTGAATGGCGGCTTGCCTTTCGGCGCCCAGTCGCGCTTGGGGCGGGTGTCTTCAGCAGAGCCGCCGAAGAAATCATCGTCATCATGACGCTTGGCGGCGCGTTCGTTCTTGCCAGGACGCGGCGCGCGCTTGGGCTTGCTCCGGTCACGATCGCCGCCGCGCGGACCCTTGTTGAAGTCCGGCGCCGCGGTTTCAAACGGTTCGTCGCCCGCCAGTGAGACCCGCACATTCTTGTCGGTTTCTCGCGGCTGGTTCATCGCCTGCTTGAAGCCTTCGATCTTGTCTTCGGCGATCTGGAAGCGGGTCGCAGAATCGCCAATCTTGATGGCGCCGATATCATTGCCCGCGACGCCGCCAACACGGCAGATCAGCGGCAAAAGCCAACGCGGTTCGGCGCGCTGCTTGCGGCCCAGATCAATCTCGAACCACTGGCCGTCGTCAAAGTCTTCGCGGCCACGGCGCGGACCCCGATCGGCGCGCTCTTCGCGCGGACGATCCGCTGGCGTTCCGGACAGCTCTTCCGGGGCCGGCATGCGGCGTTCAAGCTCGGCCAGGAAGCCGGCGGCCAGTTTTTCAGCGCCAAACTGTTCGATCAGGGCGCGGATCTCCTCGATCCGATCTTCATCCACATCATTGGCCAGCGCCGGATGTTCGGCCAGGCGTTCGCGGTCCTTCTCGCGGACATCGTCCGCGTCCGGCGCGTCCACCCATTGCGCTTCAACCTTGGCGTCGCGCAGCAGGCGGATGATCCGGCCCTTGCGGGAGCTGGCGACCACGAACACGCTGGTGCCTTTGGAACCCGCACGACCGGTTCGGCCAGAGCGGTGCAGAAGGCTTTCCGCATTGGTCGGCGGCTCGGCGTGAACCACCAGGTCAAGACCCGGCAGGTCGATGCCGCGCGCGGCCACATCGGTGGCGACGCAGACATTCGCCCGACCGTCGCGCAGCGCTTGCAGCGCCTTGGTGCGTTCGGCCTGGGTCAGCTCGCCCGACAGCGCCACAGCATGGAAGCCACGATTGTGCAGCTTGGCGGCGAGACGGTTCACTTCATCGCGGCGGGCGCAAAACACCAGAGCGCGCGGCGCCGCATGATAGCGCAGCACGTTGATCACGGCGTTCTCGCGGTCGTGACCGGACACGGTGTGCGCCACATAGCTGATGTCGGCGTGCTGGCCGGTGGCGCTGAGCTTGGAGATGCGCAGGGCGTCGCGCTGATAGGTCTCGGCGATGCGGGCGATCTCTTTGGAGACCGTGGCCGAGAACAACAGGGTGCGGCGCTCTTCGGGCGCAGAGCCGAGGATGAATTCAAGGTCCTCGCGAAAGCCGAAATCGAGCATTTCGTCCGCTTCATCCAGCGCGATGGCGCGGATATTGGACAGGTCCAGCGCCTTGCGCTCGATATGGTCGCGCAGTCGGCCCGGCGTGCCCACGACGATATGGGCGCCGCGATCGAGAACCCGGCGCTCGGTGCGGGCGTCAAGACCGCCCACGGCGCTGGCGAGACGAGCGCCGGCGTTAGCGTACAGCCAGTCGAGTTCGCGCTGAACCTGCAGGGCAAGCTCGCGGGTCGGGGCGATGATCAGCGCCAGCGGCGCGCCCGCTTGCGGCAGGCGGTCTTCGCCGGCCAGCAGGGTCTCGGCCATGGCCAGACCAAAGGCGACGGTCTTGCCCGAGCCGGTCTGGGCGGAGACCAGAAGGTCGCGGCCTACAGCCTCGTCGGTCAGAACCGCGGACTGGACTTCGGTCAGGGCGTCATAGCCCTTCGTCTCCAGCGCTGAGACCAGCGCTGAAGGAATGGTGGTGGGGAACTTCATATGTACCTCGCAAAGGACGTGCGCCTCACAATCCCTTGCTTGAGGCCAGCCCTGAAAACCTGATCGCGCGGAGTGCCCCAGCGCGACTGAGCGGCGGCTGATAGCAGGCCTCGCACCGAAAAGATACGAAAAACCTGCATCAGCCCCGAAATGGCCTTGATTGGGCCTAGCCCTCCGCCAGCGCTGCGAGGCGCGCATAAACGCCTTCACCCTGGGCGGCCAGCTCGTCATGCGTGCCCTGTTCGACGACCCGTCCCTTGTCAAAAACCAGGATGCGGTCCGCATCCCGAATGGTCGACAGCCGGTGCGCGATCACAATGGCGGTCTTGCCTTGGGTCACATCCGCCATGGCCTCTTGAACGTCGCGTTCGGTCTCGTTGTCCAGCGCGCTGGTGGCCTCGTCAAAGATCAGGATCGGCGCATCCGCCAGCACGGCGCGCGCGATGGCGATGCGCTGGCGTTCGCCGCCTGACAGCTTCACCCCGCGCTCGCCCACCAGTGTGTCATAGCCTTTGGGCAAGGTGACGATGAAGTCATGGGCGCGGGCGCGTTTCGCGGCGTCCACGATTTGCTCATCGGTGGCCTCCGGGCAGGCATAGGCGATGTTCTCCGCAATGGTGCGGTGAAACAGGGCCGGGTCCTGGGGCACCAGCGCGATGGAGCGGCGCAGGCTCGACTGGGTGACAGTCCGTACGTCCTGGCCGTCAATGACGATGGCGCCGGCATCCACATCGTGAAAGCGCTGGACCAGCTTGACGAAAGTGGACTTGCCCGAGCCGGTCGGACCGACCAGCGCCACCCGCTCGCCCGCCGGAATGGTCAGGGAGAAGTCTTCGTAAAGCGGCGTGTCCTGTCCCTGATAGGTGAAGCGCACATCCTTGAAGACCACTTCGCCGCGTCCGGGTTTGAAATCGGGCGCGCCGGGCAGATCTGCGATCTGGGCGTCGGTCCGGGCGAAGGCGGCGAGGTCCTGGATCTCGTCCAGACCGCGCTGGACGTTCTGCACTTCCTCGCCGAACCGGCGCATATAGCCCGCCATCATCAAGAAGGCGGTGATGCCGAACACCACGTCGCCCGCGGTCGCCTCGCCTTGCGTCCACAGCTGCAGCAACAGGCCCGCGAGGCCCGCTTGCAGCATGATGACGGCGGTCATCTGGATCAGCCAGGCGTTGGTGAAGCGAAGCCAGGTCTTTTTCGCTGCAGCGCGCCAGCCCCAGGCCAGGGTGTGAAACCGGCTGTCTTCACGCGCTTCCGCGCCGAAGCTTTTGACCGTGGCGACGCCGGAGATCACGTCCGCGATCGCGCCGCCGAGCTCTGAATCCTTGGCGTTCGAGATGACGTTCTGCGGGCGGATGTAATAGGTGGAGACGAGCACCGTCAGCACGATGAAGGTGAAGGTCACCGCCAGTGCATACAGCCCTACGATCGGCCAGTGCAGCAACATGTACACGCCCAGCGCCACCATCACGCCGATCGACGGGATCATCGAGAACCACAGCGTGGCGGTGATGGTGTCATACGCCCACATGCCGCGGGTGATCTTGCGCACCACCGCGCCGGCGAAGGCGTTCGCATGCCAGTCCGCGCTGAAGCGCTGGACCTTGGCGAAGGCCTCAGACGTCATGTCCGCCATGTTGGCGCTGGAGAACGGGATCTCGCAGCGAACCATGATCTGCCGGGCGGCGTTCACCAGAATGGCGAGTCCCACAAACACGATCAGCGCGGTCCAGTGGCTGTCGCCTGACGGGTCAGCGTTGGCGCCGCTGATGGAATCAATCAGCTGGCCGGCGGCCACGGGAATAAAGACGTCCGCCAAAGTGGCGAGCGCCGAGAACCCTACCACCAGGCTGAACAGCCAGGGACGGCGCGCCCATTGCCGGGCGACAAAACGGAGCACGTCAAAATTGGACAACACCCGCGCGCTGGGGGTGTTGTCGTCTTCAAAATCGTTGAAATCGGTCATCTCGGTCCTGCGTACGTGCGGGGCGTCATCAGCCGGATTCCGGCGACGGGCGACACGCATGATCTGTAAGGCTGCGGTACAGGCGAGGGATTTAGCGTTCGGGCCAGACGCGATGCGCGCCGTGGTCCACATTTGCTGCGACGCTCACCGCCTGGATTTCACCAGGCCGCCGCTGCTCTCAAGATCGTGGCACGGATCCGAATACTCCTTCTGGACAGAAAAGCCTGTCAGGTAAGCGGGTCTTAAATCAGCCCTGGACCGGAGACCAGAGTGAAGTTGGGCGTCCGTTGCGAATAAGCGTCAGTGTGTCTGTCTGGACACAGCCTCCCGACTTGCGCGGGCTGGCTGCACAGACTAGCTCACACCTGACATTGAGGGAGCACAGCCATGACCGACGAGACCGACATCGCAGAGGGCGAGTTTGAGAACCCGAAGGGCCGGGTCCTGATCGTCGCCGGGTCTGACAGCTCGGGCGGCGCCGGTGTTCAGGCCGACATCAAGACGGTGACGGCGCTGGGCGGCTACGCCTCGACGGCGATCACTGCGGTGACGGTTCAGAACACCAAGGGCGTATCGGGCGTGCATCCCATTCCTGATGATGTGATCGCCGCTCAGATCAGTGCGGTGCTGTCTGATATCGGCACGGACGCGATCAAGACCGGCATGCTGGGATCTGTCAGCACGATTGAAGCCGTGGTCAAGGCGCTGGATGACGAGGGCACGGTCGGTCTGCCGCTGATCGTCGATCCGGTCATGGTGGCGAGCTCGGGCGATTCCCTGGTCAGTGAAGACACCGCGGAGGCCATCCGCACGATTTTGCTGCCGCGCGCCAGCCTGATCACGCCCAATGCGCCTGAAGCCGCCGTTCTGGCGGGCGGAACCATCGAAGACATGGATGATCAGCGCGCCGCCGCCGACGAATTGCTGGAGATGGGCGCCAAGGCGGTGCTGGTCAAAGGCGGTCATCTGGAAGGCTCTCAGATCATCGATCTTCTGGCGACGCGCAATGGCGTGCGCCTGTTCACGCGCCCGCGTATTCACACCCGCCATACTCATGGCACGGGCTGCACGCTGGCGAGCGCGATCGCCGCGCTGATGGCCCAAGGGCAGGGCCTTGATCGCGCTGTCGAGATGGCGGGCGATTATCTGTATGAAGCGATCCGTCGCGCGCCCAAGTTTGGCGAGGGTCATGGCCCGGTCCAGCATGGCTGGACGGTCAATGCGTCCGAATTCGCTCACGCGCCGGTCCGCGGGGATCTCGACTAGGGCGCGGCTTTGGGTTTGCGCCGGGCGACATAGACGCCCAAGAGGATGACGCCGAGCGCGATCATCGTGGTCAGGGTCATGGGTTCGCCGCGCAGGAGCCCGATCGCCGCGGCGACCACCGGGACCATGTAATTGATCAGCGCGACAAACGACGCGCCCACCTTTCGCGCCACGCCCATATAGACGATGGTCGCGAGCGCGGTCGGCAACAGCCCGAGCGCCAGCACCGCCATCATGGACGGCAGGCTCGGCGTGATGGGGGCGCCGGCGAAGATGTCGTAAAGCGCCACCGGCAGGCTCAACAAAGCCGCGCAGATCATCGAGCCTGCTGCGATGACGCTGGGCGGGGTTTCGGGTGAGGCCTGATAGGTCACCGCATTGGCGGCATAGCTCAAGGTCGCGATGAAGATCAGAAGCTGGGCGAGGAAGTCCGCCTCCAGCATGCCCTTCAGCGCCGCAGGCTCCATCAGGATCACGATGCCGGAAAACCCGATCAGGAATCCCGAGGCTTTCCGAAGACTCAGGCGTTCATTGGGCAGGATGAAATGCGCCGCCGCGATCACGGTCAGCGGCATCATGCCCATCAGAATGCCCGCAATCCCGGACGGCACCGTCTTCTGACCAATGGCGATCAGGGTGAAGGGCAGGGCGTTGCCGAGGAACCCGAGCGCCAGGAACCAGAGCCAGCGCACGTCGCGCAGCGGCGGAAAGCGGCGACGGCGATAAAACGCCCAGCCCGTCAGGATGACGGCGGCGAGGCTCAGTCGTCCCAGCACGATGATCGAAGGCGGCAGGGTGTCGACGGCGACCGCAATGAACGCGAACGCGCTGCCCCAGACGAGCGCCAGAAGGCCGAGCGCGCTCCAGCCTTTCGCTCCCGGACTGTCCGACGTCATCCCAGTATGGCTTTCAAGGCGGAGACGAGGCGGCCCACGTCTTCGTCGGTGTTATAGATATGGGCGCTGATCCGCAGCCGCGGGCCGCGTTGGGAAGCGTGAATATCCTGCTCTCGCAGTCGCGCGGCGATGTCCGCGGGGGCGGTTTCAGGAAGGCTCAGCGACAGATAGTGCGCGGCCTGATCCGGAATGTCGGCCAGCAGGCCCAGCGGCGCGACACCCTCCTTGATCCGTGTGCTGGTCGCCGCGCACTGGCGTGCGATGTCAGCGACCCCAAGCCCGTTGATCAGCTTGAGGCTTTCAAGCGCGGCGGGCAGCAATTGGTGGTTGGAGCGTTCGCCCATGTCAAACCGCCGCGCGCCCGCATCATAGCTGTCGCGATAATCGGTCAGCCGGGTGAAGTCCTGCGCGTCGCTGCGATTGATCCAGTTTTGCTCCAGCGGCGCGCCCGATTGGTGGCGCGGCGCCACATACAAATACCCGGTCGCATAAGGGCTCAGCAGCCATTTATAGGCGGCGGCGACGGCGAAATCAGGATCGACGACTTTAACGTCAAACTCCATCACGCCCAGCGACTGGGTCAGGTCCAGCACAAGCGCCGCGCCCTGCGCCTTGGCGGCGTTTGACACCGCTTCAAGATCAATCCGGCCGCCATCAATCCAGTGCAACGCCCCGCAGGCCACAAGACGCGTGCGCGACGAGATCGTGGCGAGCAGCGCCTGCGTCCAGGTCCCGGTCTCGGTGCGTTTGGCGGTTTTAATGACTGCGCCGGTCTGCTGCGCCAGCGCGCGCCAGGTGTAGACATTGGAGGGAAATTGCCCGTCCAGAATGACGATCTCATCGCCTGGTTTGAGGTCAAGATTGCGCGCCGCGGTCGCCAGGCCATAGGAGGCGGCGGGGACCAGGGCGATGTCGTCGGCGGTCGCGTTGAACAGCCGGGCGGCTTCGCTCCTCACGCTTTCCGGCAGATCGAAGAACAGCTGGTTCGTGGTGTGCGCCCAGGGGCGCAGCTTGTCACGGAAGGCAGCCTGCCCGGCTTCCGCCGCGCGGATCGGCAAGGGCCCGACCTGAGCGGCGTTGAAGTAAGCGGTTTCAGCGGGCAGATCGAACAGGGCGCGATAATCGGTCATGGCATTTGCGCTACGGCGTGTACGGAACATGGTCAAGTCAGGATTTTTCCTCGCCTTGCGCAATTGACCGCATGTGCAGCACGGCCTACCGGTGGAGCCCTGTCGATAACAAAGCTGAGGTCATCGTGTCATGACGGTTCTCAAACCCACCAGCCGCCCCAATGACGCCCGCTTCTCTTGCGGGCCTACCAAGAAGCGTCCGGGTTGGGAATTGTCTGCGCTGGCCGCCGCGCCGCTGGGCCGAACCCATCGCGGCGGCACGCCGAAAGCGCGCCTGGCCGAAGCCATTGAGCGCACCGGCGCGATCCTGGAAATCCCCGACGATTACAAGGTGATCATCACTCCGGCCTCTGACACCGGCGCGATGGAAGGCGCCATGTGGTCCATGCTGGGCGCGCGCGGCGTGGACGTGCTGGCGTGCGACGAGTTTGGCGGCCGCTGGTTGATCGATGCGCGCGACGAGCTCAAGCCTGAGGGCCTGACCATCCATCACGCGCCTTATGGCCAGGCGCCCGATTATTCCAAGGTCGATTTCAACAATGACGTGGTCTTCACCTGGAACGCCACGGCGGCGGGTGTGCGCGTCACCGATGGCGACTGGATTGCGGACGACCGCGAGGGCCTGACCATCTGCGACGCCACGTCAGCCGCCTTCGCCATGGACATGCCCTGGGACAAGCTGGATGTGACCACGTTCAGCTGGCAAAAATGCATGGGCGGCGAAGCCCAGCACGGCATCGCCATCTTCAGCCCCCGTGCGCGTCAGCGCCTGCGCGAGTTCCGCCCCAGCTGGCCGGTGCCGCGCCTTCTGCAATTGTTTGAAGCGGGCGAGGAAACGGCGGCCATCTACGAAGGCTCCACCATCAATACGCCCTCGCTTCTGTGCACCGAGGATTATCTCGATGCGCTGAAATGGGCGGCGAAAGAGGGTGGCGTGTCAGCGCTGATCGCTCGGACCCAGGCCAATTTCGATGCTTTGGCGTCCTGGGTGGAAAAGACCGACTGGATCGAGTTTCTGGCTCAGGATCCCGCCACCCGCTCGCAAACCTCGGTGACGCTGAAATTCTCCGGCAAGGAGCTGGAGGGCAAGTCCGAGGCGGAACGCTGGGCGGTGTCGCGCCGCATGGGCGTGCTGCTGGACCGCGAAGAAGCGGCGTTTGACGTCATTCCCCACCCGAAGGCGCCCGCTGGCTTGCGCATCTGGTGCGGCCCGACGGTGGACGCAGACGATCTCGTGGCGCTCGGCCCTTGGCTGGACTGGGCGTACCACGAAGCGCTTGCGAACCCCGCCGATTAGGCGTCCTCAAAAGACTTTGCCAGCGCGCTTCTTGCCCCTGGGCTGAGAAGCGCGTAAGCCACCCCCGGTTTTTCCGCGATACGGAGTATGCGCGATGTCCAATGTTGTGGTTGTCGGCGCCCAGTGGGGCGATGAGGGCAAAGGCAAGATTGTCGACTGGCTGTCTCATCGCGCCGACGTGGTCGTGCGCTTTCAGGGTGGTCATAACGCCGGTCACACGCTGGTTGTGGACGGGGTGACCTACAAGCTGTCGCTGATGCCGTCGGGCGTGGTGCAGAAAAAGCTGTCCCTTATCGGCAATGGCGTGGTCGTCGACCCCTGGGCGTTCATCTCCGAGATCGAGAAAGTGCGCGAGCAGGGCGTGGACATCAGCCCCAAACTCGTGCGCGTGGCGGAAACCGCCACTTTGATCCTGCCGGTCCATCGCGAACTCGACGCCCTGCGCGAGAACCGCGATGACGGCATGAAGATCGGCACCACCCGCCGCGGCATCGGCCCGGCCTATGAGGACAAGGTGGGACGCCGCTCCGTCCGGGTCATTGATCTAGCCGATGAAACCCAGTTGCGCCGCCGTGTGTCCGAACTCTTGCATCACCATAACGCCCTGCGCCGCGGTATGGGCGTGGAAGAGGCGGATGAAGACGCGCTGGTCGCCGAGCTTCTGGATATCGCGCCGAAAATCCTGCCCTATGCGGACCCTGTCTGGCGCACGCTCGACCGGGCTATCGCAGACGACAAGAAAATCCTGTTTGAAGGCGCCCAGGGCGCATTCCTGGACGTGGATCACGGCACCTATCCCTATGTGACCAGCTCCAACACCGTCGCGGGTCAGGCGTCCGCCGGATCAGGCGTGGGGCCGGGCAAGGTCGGCTATGTGCTGGGCATTGTGAAAGCCTACACTACGCGCGTCGGCGAAGGACCGTTTCCCACCGAGCTGACCGACGAGATCGGTCAGAAGATCGGCGAACGCGGACGTGAGTTCGGTACCGTCACCTCCCGCCAGCGCCGCTGCGGCTGGTTTGACGCCGTGCTGGTGCGCCAGAGCTGCAAGATCAACGGCATCAACGGCGTGGCGCTGACCAAGCTTGATGTGCTGGACGGCTTTGACGAGCTGAAAGTTTGCGTGGGCTACAAGTTCAACGGCGAGATGTATGATCGTCTGCCCGCCGGCACGGGCGCCCAGGCGGGGGTCGAGCCGGTCTATGAGACCTTCGAAGGCTGGGACGGCTCTACGGCCGGTGCGCGCTCCTGGGCGGATCTGCCCGCTCAGGCTGTGAAATATGTCCGCCGTATTGAAGAGCTGATCGAGACGCCGGTGGCGCTCTTGTCCACCAGCCCAGAGCGCGACGACACCATCCTGATGCAGGATCCGTTCAAGTCCTGATCGGGCTGATCCAGCCGTGTGATGATGTTTAGAAAGGGCGGCCCGGACGGGTCGCCCTTTTTGTCTGTGCGCTGAGTCCAATTTGGAACGCGAGCCCTGACCAGGCGTTGAGTCAGAACGAACGCCCGATCACGAGCCCTGTGGCGCCCCCCCCGGATGACGCGGGCCGTGTTCAGAACTCCCATAAAGGAGACCAAACCATGGACACTTTGAAAGACCTCTACATCGACCAGCTGCAGGACCTTTACAGCGCTGACAAGCAATCGCTGTCAGTGACGAAAGAGCTTTCCGAAGCGGCGACCAATCCTGATCTCAAGGCCGCGCTCAAACGCGGCGCCGAGGGCGTCAAAGAGGGCATGGCGACGATCCAGGCCTTGATCGAAACCCATGACGCCAATCCCAATGGCAAGCATTGCAAAGGTATGGAAGGCCTGGTGGCGGAAGCCCGCGCTCATGCGCTGGAAGAAGATTTCAGCGATGATGATGTCCGCGACGCGTCCATCATCTCCCAATACCAGCGCATGACCCATTATGCGCTTGCGGGCTATGGCGTCGTACGGGCTTTCGCTCAACGACAGGGTCTGAAATCAGACGTCGTCCGCATTCAGGAATGTCTGGATCAGACCTATGGCGGTGATCGCGAGATGACGCGCATTGCCGAAACCCAGGTGAACGCGGCTGCGCTTGGCTGACCGATCAGGCGTCCGACCTGATCATCATTCAAACCAAGCGGAGATTCCCATGGGACACCAAACAGCTGCTGCCTTGAACAACATTCTGCCGATTCTCATCGACAGCCGACGCGGCTATGAAATGGCGTTGAACCTGGTTGAGGACGACTATGTCCACAAAGCCAAGTTCGCCAAGAAACTGGCCGAGCGTCAGGCCATGATCCTTGAATATCAGGCCCATGTGCGCCTGCAGGGCGAAGAGCCCAAGGATGAAGGCGGTCCGCTGGGCAGCCTGCACCGAATGCTCACCGGGATGAGCGCCAATTTCGGCAGCGAAGAGAAAACCGCGCTCAAGGCCATTGATGATGGCGAGGCCTTTCTGGTTCAGGCCTGCGAGACCGAGCTTGAAAAAGACGATGTCGACGACATCGGCCGGGGTCTGCTGAAACAGGCCTTGAGCTCGGCGAAAAGCGGTGAAGCCTATGCTGACGAGAAAGCCTGACAGGGCTCTCACATGCTGATGCATCCAGTCTGTTGATTGGCGGCATCTATTCAGAAGCCGGCGGGGCGTCCGCCGGCTTTTGTTGTTTTATGGGGTGGCGCCGCATGATCGCGCGCACGCTCCATTTCAGGACCAGGACAGCCGATGCTCCAGCCTCTCCAACCCAAACGCCGGCCCCTGGCCCGGTTCGAAGGCGCTGAGGTGATCCTGAGCTATTACCCGTCGGGGCATTACATGGCCGCGCATACGCATGAGTGCGACCAGCATTCCATGATCCTGTCCGGAGGGCTGTGTGAAGAGACGCCGTCTCAAATTGCGCAACCCTCGGCGTCTCATGTGGGGTTCAAGGCGGCCGGTCATAAACATGAGAACCGCTATGGTTCGAACGGCGCGCTCTTGGTGGCGGTGAACTCAGAGCCGTGTTCAAGCCCGGAGACGCTGTGGAGCTGGAGCCCGGCCGCTTGCGCGGCGGATGCAGCCCATCTTGTGCGGCTGATGGTGGAAGGCGTCGCGAACGATGATCAGGTGCTGATGGACCTTCTGGCGGTGCTCGCAGGTCCGGCTGAGCCGCCAATTTTGAAACCGCCGGCATGGTTGTCGCGCGTGCGCGAGGCGGTGCGGGACGACCCTGCCGAGATGAACGTTCAAGCGCTGGCGGATGAAGCCGGGGTGCACCGGGTGCATCTGTCGCGTAGCTATGCCCGGTTTTATGGCGCGCCGATCAGTCTGGACCGTCGCCGCATGCGGCTGAGCCATGCGATCCGCAGTCTGCTGGAAGAGGGTGTGAGCGCCGCAGAGGCCGCCCAGATCGGCGGCTTTTCAGACCAGCCCCATCTGGCGCGCACCTTGCGGTCCGAGACTGGACTGACCGCGACTGCGCTCAAGGCGGCGTTCGCCTGATCTCATGCTGCACAGGGTTACATGCGTACAAGACCGAGTGTCTGCGCGGGGCTAGCTTGCCGGTAAAGTGTGCGGCCTGAAATGGAGATTTAGATGCGTTTTTCAAACCTTGTCGCTGGCGCGGCGTTGGCCCTTCTGTCGCCGACCCTGGTCGCGCAAGCGCAAACCCCGGAAGCCGCCGCGGCGCGGATGCAGGGCTTTCTGTCGGGGTTTGAGGAACTTGGCCCCGGTTACGCCGTGGTGGCCGTAACGGCCGATGACGTGTTGCTGCGCGAGGTCTGGGGTGAGCGCAGGGCGAGCACCGGCGCGCCGCTGACCGCGGATACGCCGATCTACATCGCGTCCCAGACCAAGGCCTATATGGGGCTGTTGGCGGCTGAGCTGGATGCAGAAGGTGTTCTCAGCCTTGAGTCAACGCTGGCTGATCACTGGCCGGATGTGCGCTTTCCAGACGGGGTGAACCCTGCGGATTGGACCTTGCGCGATCTGATCAGCCACCAGGTCCCGGTCAGCGCCGATCTGATCGTGATCTTGGAGGCTTATGTCACGCGCATTGATCCGGCGGACTATCCCAGACTGATCGAAGCCGTGATGACCGCGCGCGAGCCCGGCTTTGATTACGATAATCTGGGCTACAACCTTTATGGCGCGATCCTGGAAACGGTGACGGGGCGCACCTGGCAGGACTGGCTGGAGGAGCGGGTCTTTGACCCGTTGGGCCTTGAGCACACCAGCGCGCGCACCTCGGATTTCGAGCTTGATGCGCAAAGCTGGAACCATATCTGGACCGGGGCCGAGACGGGCTGGTTTGAGGTGCGGCCCAAGACCGACGCACAGATGCAGTCTGCCGGCGGGATCACTACCTCGCCCGATGACATGATCACCTGGTTGCAGATGAATCTGCGCGGCGAGGGACCGGCCGGTTCCGGCCTGACCGAGGCGGTCGTGACCGAAGCCCACACCATCGCCGCCGAGGTCAGCCGTGAGGCGCGCAACGCCTATGAGCTGCCCTGCTATGGCTATGCACTGGGCTGGAATGTCTGCGATTTTGAAGGGCATGTTCTCTACGCGCATGGCGGCGGCTATACCGGCGCGCGCACCATGATGGCGTTTTCGCCGGATCTGGGCGTGGGGATCGGCGTGTTCTCCAACTCCGACAATATGACGGGCTGGCTGACCAGCCGCACCATGATCCAGTTCCTGCAGTTCGTGATCGACCATGAGGACGTGGATCGCTGGATGCAGATCCGTCAGGAGCAATACCCCCAGCGTGTCGAGCGTTTGCTCGGCATGCGCCGGCAGAGTGTGGATGAAGACCGTAATCATCCGGCATTTGGAGATTGGAGCTGGACGCCGTCTGCGTCTGACCTCGCCGTCTATGAAGGTGAGTACGTCAATGACGTGATGTACGCACCGGTGACGGTCTCTGTCGTGGAGGGACAGCTTCAGGCCGCTTGGGGGGATTATCGGTTCACGGGCGCGCCAGCCCAAACCGATGTTTTCGGGCTGCAACAACATCCTCTGGACGAAATGCTGCCCTTGCAGTTCGAACGCGATGAAGCGGGGGAGATCGTCGCGCTGACCTATGAGGACGCGCGTTTCGAACGGCGCTGATCCTGAATGCTTTATTCGCCGCCGCGTTCCGGCCTTGCTCCTCCGCCCCGCTGGGGACTAGCCTTCCCTGTCTTGGAAAAAAGGGGAGAGGGCGATGAAGGCTTGGATGGCAGGCGTTGCGGCGCTGGCGCTGACCGGTTGTGTGAGCGTGGAGTATTCCGAAGAGGCTGGCTACGCCCCTTCTGTTGAGACGGGGGCGCAGTCGCTACGCGGCGCGGATGCGCTGGGCGAGACGGATCGTTCGCTCCATGACCGGGTGCTGACCATGGACACCCATGTGGACATTGGTCAGGGCTACGCCACCGCAGCGCTTGATCCGGGCGGCTTCACCCGCGCTCAGGTCGATCTGCCGAAAATGCGCGATGGCGGTCTCGATGCCGCGTTTTTCATCGTCTATGTGGGCCAGGGGCTGATCAGCCCGATCGGCTATGAAGAAGCCGCCGATCAGGCCGAAGACAAGTATCAGGCCATCATGCGGATGATCCGCGGCTATCGCGATCAGATCGCTCTCGCCACCACCGCCGATGAGGTGGAGGCCATCCATGAGTCGGGCCGGCTGGTCGCGCTGATCGGCATGGAGAATTCCTGGCCGCTGGGTGAGGACCTGTCCAATGTGGGCATGTGGGCGGAGCGCGGCGTTCGCTATGTCTCCATCACCCATTTCGGCAATAACCAGTTTGGCGGCAGCTCCAACCCCAATCTGGCGCAGGGCGACCCCTCTGAAGATCCGGGGCTGACCGAGCTGGGCCGCGGCCTGGTGTCTGAACTCAATGATCATGGCGTGATGGTGGACGTGTCTCACGTGGGCAAACGCACCATGCTGGAAGCGATCGCCCTGAGCCGCGCGCCGGTCATGGCCAGCCATTCCGGCGCCCGCGCGGTTTATGATCATCCGCGCAATCTGGATGATGAACAGCTGCGCGCCATTCGTGATAATGGCGGCGTGGCCCAGATGGTGGCGTTCCGCCGCTATATCGGTGAGGTCGATCCGGAGCTTGCCGAAGCCGAGCGTGCTCTGGCGCAAGAGTTCGGATTCGCCAGCCGTCAGGATTTCGCGGCGGCGACCGAGCGCCAGCGGGACGCCTATCAGGCGCGCCTGCGGGAGCTTCGGGCGTCGATGAATGACATCACCATCTCAACCCTGGCCGACCATATCGACCACGCTGTCCAGGTGGCCGGGATCGATCATGTGGGCATTGCGTCAGACTTTGACGGCGGCGGCGGCGTCGGCGGCTGGGATGACGCCAGCACCACGCCGGCGGTGACCGCCGAGCTGATCCGACGCGGCTATTCTGAAAGCGACATCGCCAAGATCTGGGGCGGCAACCTGCTGCGGGTGATGCGGGCGGTTGAGGCGGCTGCGCGCTAGATATCTCAATAGTATAGCGAAAATGAAAGCGCCGGCGTGAGGGTTCACGGCGGCGCTTTTTCTGTGTGAGGGTGGCTGCCCCCTCAACGCGACTAGGACGTGCGCTCTTGCGCCTGTGCTTGCACGCCGCTGCGTTGCAGCCGCTGGACTGTGCGGACGCTGACCCCGCAGAGGTGCGCCACTTCCGCGGTGGACGC
The DNA here is from genome assembly GCF_000420265.1 of Oceanicaulis alexandrii DSM 11625. Taxonomy (NCBI): domain Bacteria; kingdom Pseudomonadati; phylum Pseudomonadota; class Alphaproteobacteria; order Maricaulales; family Maricaulaceae; genus Oceanicaulis; species Oceanicaulis alexandrii. The sequence continues at coordinate 987,447 of NZ_ATUP01000001.1, read as the reverse complement.
GCCTGCGTTGAGCGCCTCTACGGCGATGAACCGGCGAATATTCTCGATGAAGCCGGATTTGGATTGAATTTCCACATAGCCGGTCTGACCCGCATTGTTCATCACCACCGAGGTGAACCGGGAGGAGCCCGGAATATCGGCCAGGATTTTCTGGGTGCTGATCCGCTTGGAGGCGTGGCGATCCAGATACGCCAGCCCGCGTGCGACGCCGCATTGAAAAAACAACTCTACGGTGAACCAGTTCAGATGCGGCGTCAGCGCGTCAAAGTGGACCTCTATGAACTTTATCAAGGAGGGGTCCTGGGTCGCACCTAGCCGCGGGGCGATTAATTTGTATGGCGCATCAATAGCTTCGATGGATTTCGCCAGCATGTCGGCGCCTTTCAGGGGAAGGGGGTGCGAGGTCAATTGTACTCTCCTCAACGTCAAGTCTGAGCGCCTGAGCGCGGTTCCTCCTTTGTTCGGCTTCAATTTAAGCGCGAAGTCAATCTGCAACGCAAGGGACATTGTCGCCATAGCGACTCTCGTCAGGGTTGTTTTTACTCACCGGGTATTCAGGAGGTGAGAGATGGCGAGTTCTGACGAGGTCAACGGGAAGATCACCGATGCGGTGGCGCAAACCGCTGTCGGCGTGTTGGCCGAGGCGCCATCCGTGGCGATCGGGGCGCTCTACCAGAGTCTGGCGAACGCCAACGGGTTGGCGCTGACCAATTCGGTCTCCAACCAGCAAAACCTCAACCAGCTCAATCCTTCGATCGTCGCCCAGGCGATCGCCAAGATTAACGGCTCATAGAGCAGGAGGATCCGGCGATGGCGAGACAACCCACCCCCAGAACCCCGCGCACGCGGCTGGGCAAGGCCAAGCCCAAGCCCACCAGCCCGTCAGCGGCGCAAGCTGCTGAAGATGCGGCCCTGGACGACGCCGTCACCGACGCACAGGACCTGGCCGACGACGTCATCTCCGATGAGGGCGACACGCTGGCCAGCGCCAGCCTGCCGACGCCCACAACCGATGTTCAAAAAGCGGTGGCCTTCAATCAGGCCCAGCTGACCGCGCAGACGGGTGAAGTCCTCGCGGCGCTTGAAAACCCGGTCGCGGACCAGGCGGCGGTGATGATGCTCGAGGATTTGCGCGGCTACATGCAGGGCTCCGAACAACTGGTGCTCGCCGCCTCCGGTCAGGCGATGGCGCTTCTGCTCGACCCCGCCACACAGGATACCGGCAAGAAGGCGCTTCAAGAGCTGGCGACCTGGCAAACCTCGCTGATCACCTTCTCGAGCGGCGTCACCAGCACCGCCAGCAGCATCAAGGGAGACTTTGGATCATGAACCGCCAGGCCACAAAAAACGATCCATCAGACAGCTATGCGGCGCGGTTGAAGCCGGTCTTCACCCCCGGGATTCCGCCCATCGAAGCGCTTGAACCGCAAGTCTATCTGGACGCGCAAACTGAAAGCTATGACGCCGTCGGCGCGCCGCGCCTGCATCTGGGGGCGTCGTCGCCAGACACCGGCAATCCCCTGGTGCGCGTCATGCTGAACGGCAGCGCGCTGACGCCAACAATCCGCCGGGTCTTCATTCCCAGCAAATCTGGGTGCGCCAGCTTTCTGGTCGAATGGGCCGACGGCGAACCGGGGCTGGTGGTTCTGGCGCTGGAAGCGCTGAATCCCAACGAGATATCGGCTCAGGTCAGCTATCTGCCGATGACCGACATCGCCGACATCGCCCAGGGCGATCATGACGGTCTGTTGCAGATCACGGTGCCGACATCGTGCCTCGCCCAGACCTTGATCAGCATCCAGAAGAACGGCGCCGGGGATCTGAAATACCGGACCGAGAATACGACAATCGCTTTTGATGAGCTGTCTTCTGACGAAGCGGCCAATCTCAAGCGCTTCATGGATATGGAGCTCGCCGCTGAAGTGGCGTCGGTCTGCGGGTCTTTCGGGTTCGAGCTGACCGATATGACCGCCACGTCGCAACAGGCCGCCCTGGGGCTCGGCATTTCTTCCACCGCCAAGAAAGTCACGATCGGGGTTCTGCAAGCGGGCGGGTTGATCGCCACCGGGCTCAGCTTCGCCTTTGGCCCGATTGCAGCCGGGGTCGGGGGCGCGCTTCGGGGCGTAGCCGGACTGACCGGTCTGGTGACTCCGGAAGATGATGATCTTCAGAACGTTCCCGGTCGCGGTGCGCCGATGGTGGTGGGGCGTCGCTACACGCGCAATCCGGTCCCCGGTGGTGGTCCTAACGACGTCTTTTTCACGATCTAACGCGCTGAAGGATCACGAGGTTCAGCCATGAATGAAGCCTTCAAACAGCAAGTCCGTTCGATCGTGATGGCGGAGATCGAGCCTTTGAGCGCGGTCCTGAACCAGATCTGGGCGGATATCCAGGCGATGAAGGCGGACAATGGCGAGGTCATTCCCGATCCGCCCATCCCCGACCCGTCAATCCCGGACCCGCCCATTCCTGAAACCCGGGTCCCGCAAACGCCCATCGATATTCCGCCCATTCCGGGGTTCGGGCCGGGGGCGAAAATGACCGAGGCCGAGGCGCAAGCGTCAGACGAAGCGGCGATGCGTCAACGTCTCGAACAAGCGGCGATCGCCCGCCAACAGGAACAATCCGCCTCCATCGCCCGCCGCACCAGCCTGATCCAAGCCCGGATCGCCCAGAAACTCGCGGGCATTCCATTCTAAAGGAGACCATCATGAGCGAAGAAAAACAGATCACCCTGACCATCGACGAGCTCGGGGTCGTCAGCAGCGAAAGCATCGCGACGAACGCCAGCGCCAGCTCCCTGGCGAAGCTGTTCGAAGGCAATGTCCAGAGCCAGCTTCTCAACAACCAGACCGCAGCCGCCACCACAGCGACTTGCGTCGCCTACATCCTGACGCTCGGCCGCAGCGCGGAGACCATCTGGAATCCCAATAACGGCCCGTCGGTCAGCGTCAATCAGGACTGATCCCAAGTTTCTGAGGGCGTCAGCGCTCCAGAAAGCCTCGCAGATCCCGCTCACAGGGATCGGGTCTGCACTTCACCACGACACAACAATGAGGACTTGAAATGTCTACCCAAGCCAACGAACAAGTGAATTCCCAGGTCACCGACGCGGTGACCCAGTCAAACGTCAAAGTGGTCGGTGAAGCGCCGGCCATGGCGATGGGCAATGTCTATCAGGCGCTGGCGCACTCGCACGGCCTGATGTTCGAGAACGCGGTGAACGCCCAGTCGCACGCCTTCACCAACGCCCAGGCCGCCTCCACCCAGGGCGTGATGCAGATCTATTCCGTGGACACCATCTCCGACGCCATCGCCGTCGCGCGGATGATCTCGGCCAACTTCTCGTCGACCTAAATGCGATGAAGCCGACGAGATCGCTCTCGCCGGCTCCATGCGACTTGGACCTAGACCCGCTCCGGATCCCCCCGGGCGGGTCTTTTTTCTGTGCGCTTCTTATATCCGGTCAGTGCGCATTTGCCCAGAGCGAATGAACGCAAACCCTTGCCAAGCGCGTCAGGCGTCTTCAGTGTGGGAACAGTTCCAAGGGGTGTCCCGCACGGTGGTCGTGCGGGGCTGAGACGTCACCCTCAGGACCGGATCCGGGTCATGCCGGCGGCGGGATGGAGCAGCGCGATGACGCTCGAAGAGTATAATGATTTTTGTCAGTCCCTTCCCCATGCGGCCCATGTGGTCCAGTGGGGCGGCGCCCATGTCTGGAAAGTGGGTGGGCTGGAGAAGGGTAAGGTCTTCGCCATCGGCATGTGGCCGGACTCAAACGGCCCGCTTGCCATCACCTTCAAATGCTCCGAGATCGTCTATGAAGTGCTGCGCGACGCCGAGGGCTGTCGCCCCGCGCCCTATCTCGCCAGTCGCGGGATGACCTGGATCCAGCGCACCTCTGACGCCGCCGTCTCCGATAAAGACCTCACCGAACATCTGCGCGCCTCTCACGCTCTTGCCGCGCAAGGGCTGACCAAGAAGCGCCGCACCGAACTTGGCTTGCTGGACCTCTAGCAGCCCCGCTCCCTCTCACCTCTCTTGTGAAAGCCCCTCTCATGAACAAGCCCACCAACCAGGCCGAATTTCCGACCCCGACCGTGACCACTGGCCCGCTGGCGGGCTCGTCGCGCGTTTACACCTCGCCCAAGGCGGCGCCGCATCTGAAAGTGCCCCATCGCGAGATCGAGCTTCATCCCACGGCGATGGAGCCGCCGGTGCGCGTCTATGATTGTTCGGGGCCGTATACTGATCCGAACCAGACGATCGACGTGGAGAAGGGCCTGCCGCGCACCCGCATCGACTGGGTCAAGGCGCGCGGCGGCGTTGAGGAGTATGAAGGCCGCGAGCCGAGCCCGCTCGATAATGGCGGCGCCACGGGCAAGTATCTGGCGCGTGAATTTCCGGTGCGTCACCGCCCGCTGCGCGGCGT